>JBEVDW010000420.1:0-10827 GCA_040513115.1 Steroidobacteraceae bacterium
GAGCGCAACGAGGATGCCCTGTCCGATCGATACTGCATCCGCGCCCATTGCCAATGCCTTGGCGACATCGGCACCCGTACGAATGCCGCCTGAAACCACGAGCTGCACCGTACCGCGCATGTTCAGATCCTCGAGGGCATCCACGGCCTGGCGGAGTGCCGCCAGTGTGGGAATGCCCACGTGCTCGATGAACACGGTTTGCGTGGCTGCAGTGCCGCCTTGCATGCCATCGACGACGACGACATCCGCACCTGCATGCACCGCGAGCTTTACGTCGTTGAACACGCGCGTGGCACCGACCTTCACGTAGATCGGTTTGCGCCAATCGGTGATCTCGCGCAGCTCGCGAATCTTGATCGCGAGATCATCCGGGCCGGTCCAGTCCGGATGGCGGCAGGCGGAGCGTTGATCGACGCCCTCGGGCAGGGTGCGCATCGCCGCGACACGCGGATTCACTTTCTGTCCGAGCAGCATGCCACCACCGCCGGGCTTCGCACCCTGACCGATGACGATCTCGATGGCATCCGCGCGACGCACGTCGTCCGGATCGAAGCCATAGCGCGAAGGCAGGCACTGATAGACGAGCGTCTTGGACGAATTGCGTTCTTCGGACGTCATGCCGCCATCGCCCGTCGTGGTCGAGGTGCCCAGCTCGGTGGCCGCTCGACCCAACGCTTCTTTCACATTCGCGGATAACGCACCGAAACTCATGCCGGCGATCGTGATGGGAATGGCCAGCTCGACAGGGTTGCTTGCGTAACGCGTGCCGAGCAGCGTGCGCGTGCTGCACTTCTCACGATAGCCTTCTAGCGGATAGCGCGACAGCGCGGCGCCGAGAAAAACAAGATCGTCGAAGTGCGGCACGGCGCGCTTGGCGCCGAGACCGCGAATCTCATACAAGCCCGTGGCCGCGGCACGATGCACGTAGTCGATCGTCTTGCGATCCAGCGTCCACGACTCTTCGCGTGACAATGGCTCCGACGGTGCTCCGTGCAGCGACGGGCTCTCAATAGGTTTGGTTGGCATCGGCGTTCCAGTGATACAGCGTGCGGGCCGAAGCGACGCGGCGAAACTCTTGGGGCTGATAGTCGAAGCCGGCGAGCTGCAGAAGGCTCGCCACGGCCTCGAGATCGGATTCCTGCATGGGCTCGAATTGCGCATCGGCGCCCAGCGAGCACACTTCACCGCGCACGTAGATCACGGCCTCATACAGTGAATCGCCGAGACCCTCGCCGGCATCGCCGCAGATCAACAGGCGACCGGCTTGCGCCATGAAGGCAGAGAAGTCGCCGACACTGCCGCCGACGATGACGTCAGCGCCTTTCAACGAGATCGCACAGCGCAACGACGCATCGCCTTCGACGATCAACGTGCCACCGCGTGCCGAAGCCGCCGCGCTCGTCGAAGCAAAACCGCAGATGCGCACGACGCCCGACATCATGTTCTCGGCAGCGCCCGGTCCGGCGTTGCCACGCACGGTCACACGCGCGTGCTTGTTCATGCCGGCGACGTAGTAGCCCGCGTGCCCTTCGACCTCGATGTCGACGGGATACGTGAGTCCGCAGGCAATGGCGTGTGCGCCATCGGGATTCAGGACATGCACTCGCTGCACGCCCGCATCCGCGGCGTCTTCGTGAAGATAGCGATTCAGCTCGCGCAGCGATGTCGTCTGCAGATCGATGGTTGCTGCCGCAGTTGGCGGTGCTTCGGCGCGGACCGGTTGCGAGCTCAGATGTGCCATGTATAGATCTCCTGAGGCTGCGGCTCGAACAGACGCGCGTTACGCACCCCGGGCAAGTGCGCGAGAGACCGGAACTCCGACGCGATGGCGACATATTCGTCGGTCTCCGCGACGATCGCCGGCTTGCATGCAAAGGCATCGCGCACGATCGCCAGCTCCGTGTCCGTGCCCATCAGAAAGGTATAGAAACCATCGAGGGCCTCGAAGCCGCGGTGAATTGCGGTTGTGAGATCGTCGCCTTCGCGCAGGCGCCATTCGAGAAAGCGGCACGCCGCTTCCGTGTCATTGTCCGTTTCGAAGCGAATGCCGAGCGGCTCGAGCATGCGACGCACCATGTACGGGTTTGACAGCGAACCGTTGTGCACGAGGCAGAAATCGTGACCCGCTGTGAATGGATGCGCATGCGCGGGAGTTACCGCCGATTCGGTTGCCATGCGCGTGTGCGCCACGACATGAGTGCCGCGTAGATCGCGGAAGCCATAGCGCTCTGCAACCGTCGCGGGTGCACCCGTCTCTTTATAGAGATCGATGGAGTGACCGACGGACAGGACATTCAATCCGGGCCAGCGGGACTTGATGAGCTTCGTCATCGCCTCCGGATCCGCGCTCGTCGTGAGCACGGCGTGATTGGCGACGACGCGTAGCGAGTGATCTCCCGGCCATGACGCCGTGAGCTCCTTCAGCATCAAGTCCCAATCGACCGCCTCAGTACCTGCGTAAACGCTCAACTTGAAGCGATCCGCGGCCGTTGGCTCGGTGAACACAGCCAACCCTGCTGAGTCCGGCCCACGATCCGTCATGCCGATGAGCATGGGCACGGCCAGTTCGCCGAGGCGATCGCGCCACTCGGGTTTCTTGATGAGCAGTCCGACGATTCCACACATTGATTTCGTTCCTGCTTGGCCTACTAGCTAGCTGGTCAACTGGTCGGCTGGCCAGAAAGGGGTTGGCTCTGTCCAGCCGACCAGTTGACCAACCGACCAGTGGGCCTAGAAAAACTCCAAATACCGTTTGCTCTCCCAATCCGACACATGCCGTGAGTACTCCACCCACTCCATGCGCTTGAGGTCGATGAACTCCCTGGACAGCCCCTCGCCTAGCGCCGCGCAGATGACTTCATCGCGTTCGAGCTCGCCGATGGCCTCGTGCAAGCTCTGCGGCAGCAGACCGATGCCACTGTCCTGCAACTGTTGGCTCGACATCTCATAGAGATTGCTGTTGTTCGGCTTGCCCGGATCGAGCTTCCGTTCGATGCCATCCATGCCTGCGGCAACGATCGCCGCGGTTGCAAGATATGGATTCACGCCGGAATCCGGCAGGCGTAACTCGAGACGTCCGCCAGGAATACGCACACACGCCGTGCGATTGTTATCGCCGTAAGCGACGTACGCGGGTGCCCACGTCGCACCCGACAGCGCGCGCCCAACCACCAGCCGCTTGTACGAATTCACGGTTGGAGCACACACCGCAGCCAGCGCGCGTGCATGCGCCAGCACGCCGCCGAGAAAGTGATACGCCATCGGCGACAGGCTCAAACCGTTCGCATCCTGTGCGTCGTAGAACAGGTTCTTCGTGCGCTCATCGCCCATCGAGATGTGAAAGTGAGCACCGCTGCCCGTGCGGCTGGAGAACGGCTTCGGCATGAAGCTCGCGATCATGCCGTGCGCGCGGGCGATCTCGCTGGCGGCCATCTTCACGAAGATGAAGTTGTCCGCCGTCTTCAGTGCATCCGCATACGTGAAGTTTACTTCGAACTGGCCGTTCGCATCCTCATGATCGATCTGATACACGTCGATGCCGACGCCGCGTAACGACGTCACCATCTGATCGAGAAATGCGCTTGCACGCGACAGGCCCTTGTAGTCGTAGCACGGCTTTTCCAGATCGTCGGTGGGATCGTGCGGACCCAGGCTTGAATCTGCGCGCCGTGACAGCAGCATGAACTCCGGTTCGATGCCCGTGTAGAGCGTGAGACCTTGCGCGGCGAGCTTGTCGAGCTGCCGCGTCAACGCCACGCGAGAGCAATACGGATACGGTTTGCCTTGCACGTGGCCGTTGCAGACGATGCGCGCATACCCCGGCATCCATGGCACGGCAGTCAACGTGGCGAGATCGCCGATGGCCATGTAATCCGGCCCGTGCGGCCCCATGCCGAAACCCCAGAGGGCAAAGCCTGCGAAACCCGCGCCGTCTGTCAGCACCATCTCGAGATGCTCGACGGGCACGGCTTTGGCTTTGGCAACGCCATGGATGTCGACGAACTGAGCGAGCACGAAGCGAATCTCGTGCTTGCGCAGAAACTCCTGCGCCTGCAAGGCATTCATGAATTCTCCCCGAGCGCGATGCGCTCTGTCGTGCGCGGCAGCTGCGGCGGCGCCGCGAGTTGCTCGAGCCCCAAGATGGCCCCCGAGTGGTGTGCGATCACGTCATTGAGAGTGGTCCACAAATAAGCACCGAAGCTGGGATCGCACCAGATCCGGTAGCGGCGTCGAGCGCCGTCGAATTGGGGCATGACGAGCACGGCAACGCCGGCAATCAGCGTCAGGATCGCATGGCCTGGCTGAGCCTTCAGGCTCGCGAAGTCGATGTTGCAGACTTCCGCCAGCGCGCTCGCGGCGCGCACGCCGCCGAGAACGAACTCGCTGTCTTCGCGTGGTACGGGGTAGACGCCCGGGATTTCGGTCTGTAGTTGCGCAGACAGTTGAGCGATGAGTGGCGCATCGCCGTCTTCTTCCAGAAGGAATTCGGCATTGCCGAGTCGCGCGATCACGCTCCACTGATCGCTCGTCGCTACGAGCTCACGCCAGGTGTTGGGGCGCGCCGGCGCCTCGATGCTCTGCAGCTGCAGCCAACCGGCCGCGGCTGGACCTTTCAGCCCAATCCGCGGCAGGTGCGAGACATCCGCGAGCCAGAGATCCGCATGTGCGAGTGCTGGATACGAAAGCACGGTGGTGATGCCGGCCATGCCGACACAATGAGCCCTTGCTCGCAGGTGCAAGGCTTCTTGCGCGGTCTGTCTCATGCTGCCTCCGACCGCACCTGGCGACGGGTGTCCGCGTCATGAAACGGCGTGGGCACGATCTCCGCGCTCGCCATGCGGCCGTCGCTGAGTCGCACGCGGACTTTCGTCCCGACTTGCGCGAGCGCAGGCTTGAGCATCGCCAGTGCGATCAGTTTGCCCACGGCCTGCGAGCGCGCCACGCTCGTGACGCGCCCCGCGATCGCACCGTCGTCGATGATGAGATGCGATTCGCGCACGGCCGCGGTGTCATCTTCGAACGCCAGACCTGACAACAGTTGCCTGGGCTCGCGCTGTTGCAGGATGCGCAGGCTGCGTTGGCCGACGAAGAAGGGCTTGTTCATTTTGACGGTCCAAGCGGCGCGTGCTTCGAAGGGATTGGTCAAGCCATCGGTATCCTGTCCGATGATGAAGTGCCCCTTCTCGAGCCGGAGCACGCGCTGCGCTTCGACGCCGAACGCGCTGATCGAGTACTCGCGCCCTTCATGCATCAGCGCCTTCCAGACGTGGGCCGCCTGGCTGTGCGGCACATGCAACTCGTAGCCGAGCTCGCTGACGAAGCCGACGCGAAGAATCGTTGCGCGAACGCCCGCAACCTGGGCCTCACGAGCGGCGAGAAAGGGAAAGCTCTGTTCGGAAACGTCGATGCCAGTCAGTGCCTTCAGCAAGTCGCGGCTCGCAGGACCCGCGACATTCATCGCTGAGCGATGGCCTGTCACGTTCACCAAGGCGCAATCGAGCCGCCAGAGGGCGGCCAGCCGCAGCAGCTCGCGGTAGACCGTGGCGGAGTTGCCTGTGGTAGTCGTGAAGTAGAACCTGGCTTCGGACAGTCGCGCGACGACGCCGTCATCGACGATCGTGCCGGCTTCATCGAGCAGCAATGCATAGCGCGTCGTGCCGACCTTCATCGTCGAGTACACACCGGCATACGCGCGATCGAGAAACAGACCGGCATCGCTGCCGTGAATCTCGATCTTGCCCAGCGTGCTCACATCGATGATGCCGACCGAGTGACGCACCGCCGCTACTTCCGCAGCGATCGCCTGCTCACGCGATACGTTCGGCCGCGTGTAGTACTCAGGTCGCTGCCATTGTCCGGCGAGCATCCATTGCGCACCGAGAGTCACGTGCTGAGCTTGGAGCGGCGTCGTGCGATGGGCTTGGAAGCCGCGGCCCGCCAGATGCTTGAGCGGTACGGGATGCACCATCGGCCGTGCCGTGGTGAGCCCGATCCGTTGCAGGGGTTCACCCCGCCACGCACCGAGCACGCGCGCCGCATTGAAGTTCGAATGCTTGCCCTGCGACGGACCCATGCCCACCGTGCTGTAGCGCTTCAGCAGCTCGATGCTGTCGAAGCCTTCGCGCGCGGCGTGCTGCAGATCCTTCACCTGCAGGTCTTCATCGAAATCGATGAAGTCCTTGCCATCGGGATGCGCGGCGATCGCTGGCAACGCGCTGCGCTGCTCGCGCGCCGGGCCCGCATCGATATCGGCACTCAGGCCCGCGTGAACCGCCGCGAGCTTGCCAGCATGTTCGCCGTCCAGGAGTTTTGCATCCAGGCCGAAGATACCGTTCGCACGGCCCGCGACGAACAAGCCATCGGGCGGATCTTCCGGACTGTGTTGCTGTGCGCGGTCGTCGAAGTGCACGTATCCGCCTGCCTGCAGGTACAGCTGCAGCGCCGGTGTGCTGCCATGACTCATCAGCAGCGCATCGCATTCCATCCAGGTGGCCGTGGGTGCGTCCACATGCGAGCTCAAGCTTGGCTTCACGAGCACCCGCTGGATGGCCTCATTGCGGCCGGCGCGCGCTTCGATGATCGTGAGTCCACGCTCGACCTTCACTCCGCGCCGCGTCAGACGTTCGAGGAACTGCGGCTCGCGATTGCTGGTGCGGGTGTCGATCAACTGCGTCACGCGCACGTTGTGCGCCAGCAGATCGAGCGCCGCCGCATAGCCGTCGTCATTGCAGGTGTAGATCGCGAGGTCGCGCCCAACGGCAACGCCATGTCGGTACAGCAAGCGCTGCGCAGCCGATGCCTGCAAGATGCCAGGCAGATCGTTGTTGCGAAAGATGGCGGGCAAATCGATCGCGCCAGTCGCGAGGACCGTCGCACGCGTGCGCACCTTGGTCATGCGCGTCGGTTCCACCACAGCCACCCAGTGATCGGCGTAGTAGCCCGCTGCATACGCATCCGTGAGCACTTCGATTCGTGGGTGCAGATGCACTCGTTGCATGAGCGCATGTGTAATGTCCTGCCGCTCGGGCCGGCCCATGCAGCTCCACAAACCACTGCCGCCCAGTCGCGGCGACTCTTCGACCAGCAGCACGCGCGCGCCGGCATCGGCAGCGGCCAACGCCGCACTCAAACCGGACGGGCCGCCCCCGATGACCAGCACATCGCAGAACGCATAGCGCTTCGGCGTACGCACGCGCGGCACTGCCATCGGAATGTAGCCGAGGCCGGACATGCGCCTGAACATCCATTCCCAACGCGCCGCGTTGCGCTTCGAGTGGAATGCCTTGTAGTAGAACCCGACCGGCAGGAAGCGTGCGAAGCGGTCGAGCACCCGGCCGCGATCGTGTGCAAGCCCGCCGACCGTGTTCACGGCGAAGGCTTCGATGCCCGCCGACAGCGCTGTCACGTCCGCGCGGACGTTCGGCACGGCGCCGAGCTGCAACAACGCATTCACGTCGTGATTGGCGAACGAGTGGATGCCGCGCGGACGGTGATACTTGAAGCTGCGGCCGAGCGTCATCACGCCAGCCGCTGCCAGCGCCGATGAGATCGTGTCGCCCGCGAAGCCCTGATAGCGCTTGCCTTCGAAGCTGAACGCGAGCGGCCGCGTACGATCGATCCACTCGCCTGGTACGGCCGGCAGGCGATACATCATCGTGCCGACTCCATCGCAATCGCGTCGGAAGCCAGTGTCTCGATGACTTCATCGGTCGCTGTATGCCGCCGCACGATGAACCAATAGCCGGAGGCGATGTGACACCACCACTCCTGCTTCACGCCCAGCGCGCCTGTGCGATTGAACACGTAGTCCGCCCACTGCACATCCGTGCACGAATCCGGATCCGGCATCGCGCGCACCTCGCCGCCATAGGCGAACTCGGAGATGGGACGCGTACCGTTGAGCGGACAGGTCAGGAGCTTCATCAGTGCCCCACCGATGCCGCGCCCTTCTCGCCCGTCAGCTCGAAACGGCTGAAGCGGTCCCACGCGAAGGCTTCGATCAATGGGTGGTTGCGGCCCGTGGCCACCGTGTGACTCATCGTCTTGCCGCTCACGGGCGTGGCCTTGAATCCCCAGGTGCCCCAACCGGCATCGAGGTAGAACCCTTCGATCGGTGTCGTGCCCATGATGGGCGCGAAGTCAGGTGTCATGTCTGCCATGCCGGCCCACTGACGCACGACCTTCACTTCCGACAGAAACGGAAAGAGATCGAGCATGTGCGCGCTTAGCGACTCAACGAAGTCGAGCGTCGCGCGCGTGCTGTGCAGCTCGTAGGGATCGAGGCTCGATCCCATGACGAGCTCGCCGCGCGCCGTCTGCGAGACGTACACATGCAGCGAGCCGGACACGATGATGGGATCGAGCCACGGTTTCAGCGGCTCCGATACCATCGCCTGCAACGGATGAATGTAGATGGGGCTGCGCAGGCCGATCATGTCGAGCACGGTCGGTGTGCGACCCGCCACAGCCGACAGCACGCGCGGTGTGCTGATCGTGCCGCGGTTCGTGCGCACGCCGGTCACCTTGCCGCTCTGTAGTTCGATGCCCGTGACGGTCGTCTGCTGGTGGATTTCGGTGCCGCGCGCATCGGCACCGCGGCCGTAGCCCCATGCCACCGCATCGTGTCGAGCGATCGCACCCGGTGCGTGATAGAGCGCTCCGAGCACAGGGGCGTGGCCGCCGCATTCCATATCCATCATCGGCAGCGCGCGCTGCACGGACGCCGCGTCTACGACTTCCGAATCGATGCCGAAGTGCTTGTTCACTTCCGCACGCCAGCGCATCGTGCGCATCGAGGCGTCCGTGTGAGCCAGCGTGTAGTGGCCGCGGGTCGAGTAGAAGAGATTGAGATCGAACTCGGTAGACAGGTCCTGCCACAGCCGCACGCTGTGGTCGTAGAACTGCACGCCTTCCGGCGTCAGGTAGTTCGAGCGGATGATCGTGGTGTTGCGTCCGGTGTTGCCGCTGCCGATGTAGCTCTTCTCGAGCACGGCGACGTTCGTCATGCCGTGATCGCGCGCGAGGTAATACGCCGCGGCGAGACCGTGTCCGCCGCCGCCAATGATCACGGCGTCATAGGTCGAGCGCAGGCGCTCCGGCTGCCGGAACATGCGGGGTTCCGGGTAGTCGCGGGCGAGGCCGATCTTCAGCAAACGACGCAATGCAGGTTCCGATATGAGTCGCGGACGGTCGACCCGCTTGATAGCAGGTTCGTTTACTATTGGTCAAACCGTTTGCGTGTGAGTAAAGCCGCATGGTTGCAGCATCCCGGTCGAAGACGCCTCAGAAAGCACGGTCCCCTGGACAGAACCTGGCCCGGGATGTCGGAGCGAATCTGCGCGCCCTGCGTGTGGTACAGGGGTTGACGCTGGCGGAAGTCGCCCGACGCGCGGGCATCAGTCAGGGCATGTTGAGCCGCCTGGAGACCGGCGCGGTGAGCCCGAGTCTGGACACGGTTGCCTCCCTGGCTGCAGCGCTCGGCACCGACCTCGCGGCGCTGTTCAAGAGCGCGTCACCCCGAGCGAGCGATGCGCAGTTCGTCCGTGCTGGCGAGGGCCTGGAAGTCGTGCGTCGGGGCACGAAACGCGGTCACACCTATCACTTGCTCGCTTCCGACCGCGGGCCGCGCAAGCTGTTCGAGCCGTTCCTGGTCACGCTCACCGACAAGAGCGAGATCTTCCCGGACTTCGAGCACCCGGGGACCGAGCTCATCCACATGCTCGAAGGCTCGTTGCGCTATCGACACGGCAGCGAGAGCTATCTGCTGAAACGCGGTGACACGCTGACCTTCAGCGGCGCTGTGCCACATGGACCGCAAACGCTGATCAAGCTGCCGATCCGGTTTTTGTCGATCATCATGTATGGCGGCGAGACGAGTGACGCGGTGTCATCTCGGCCGGGCTAGTGAAGCCGGTAGCGCGGAACATTCCTGACGATGCGGCGTCATTCCGACCATGCCCAGCCGCATTGAAGACTATGCCCTGATCGGAGATTGCGAGACGGCCGCACTCGTGAGTCGCGAGGGGTCGATCGACTGGCTGTGCTGGCCGCGCTTCGATTCCGATGCCTGTTTTGCCGCACTGCTCGGCACACCCGAGCATGGCCGCTGGTTGCTGGCCCCAGATGAGCCGGTGCTCGCGATCGAACGCAACTATCGGCGCGATACGTTGATTCTCGAAACGCGGTTCACGACGGCGCGTGGATGCATTTGCGTCGTGGATTTCATGCCGCCGCGCGACCGTATCTCCGATCTGCATCGCGTCGTGATCTGCGAAAGCGGTACGGTCCAGGTGCAAACCGAGCTGGTCATCCGCTTTGGCTACGGCGCGTCGGTGCCGTGGGTAACGCGCGTCGGCAAGCACAGGTGGCGCGCGGTGGCGGGGCCCGATGCCGTGATGCTGCACACCGCGGCCCCGATGCACGGTGAGAACCTCAAATCCGTTGCGAGCTTCGAGCTGCACGCCGGCAAGTCCATGGCGTTCACGCTCACCTATCTGCCATCGCACCTGCCGTCGGACTCGGTACCCGATGCTCATGCGACGCTGTCGCACACTGAAAAGCTGTGGCACACCTGGGTAGGGAAAGGACGCAAGGTCGCGCATTACTCGGATGCAGTGACACGCTCGCTCATCACTTTGCGCGCGCTCATCTATGCGCCCACCGGCGGCATCATCGCTGCACCTACGACCTCATTGCCCGAACAACTGGGCGGGGCGCGCAACTGGGACTATCGCTTCTGCTGGCTGCGCGATGCGACGCTGATCCTGCTCGAGCTGATGGACGCCGGGTACCAGGACGAGGCGCAGGCATGGCGCGAATGGCTGTTGC
>JBEVDW010000421.1:0-3873 GCA_040513115.1 Steroidobacteraceae bacterium
CACCAATACTTCGTGCCGGTGATGACATAGTTTTCGCCCTCGCGGCGCGCGCGACACGCGATATTCGCGATGTCGGAACCTGCGTTCGGCTCGGACAATGCATACGCACCCAGCCACTCGCCGCGAGCAACGCGTGGCAGATAGTAGCGGCGCTGTTCTTCCGTCATGGAATCGACGCCGAAAAGACCGTTTCCCCGAGCGATCAAGCTCGCAACGCTCATCCAGCCGCGCGCAAGTTCCTCCGCAACAATGCAGTACTCGAAGGCACCCAATCCCAGACCGCCATACTCCTGCGGGATGGTGATGCCGAAGTAGCCCATCTCGGCCATCTGCTCCAACAAGGAATGAGGAATGTCCCCTTTGATCGGATCGAGCTTGTTCGCGAGCGGCAGCACCTCACGCATCGTGAAATCGCGTGCGGTCTGTTGGATCAGGCGCCGCTCTTCCGTCATGTAGCCGGTCGAGCGCGTGGCGTCGGTTGGGATCTCCATTGCTCAGCCTCTGCGAACCAGGTTGCTACGGCGGTACTTCACGACTTGCTTGGCGTCCTGCTGCAAGCCAACGGTTTCCCACATGACGATGCCGTAATGCTCGTGCTTGCCCGATGGCCGTGCAGAAATCACAGTGCTGCGGGCTTGCAGCGTGTCGCCCGGATAGACGGGAACACCATATTCGAGCTCATCGATGCCGAGAAACGGGCCACCGCCTTCGCTCAAGTCTTCCACGGTCAATCCAAAGACGAGATTGAAGACGAGCAATGGATTCACGACGATGTCGCGATGACCGGCTTGCGTCGCCCGAACTCGATCGAGGTACAGCGGGTTGTAGTGCAACGTCAGCGTCGTGAACAGGGCGTTCTCACTGTCGAGAACGGTCTTGCGTTGCGCATGTTCGAAGACTCGACCCGGGGTGAAGTCTTCGTACCGGTGGCCACGAGCCAGCAGTATCGCGTTGCCGGGCAGCGCTGATTCGCTCATGTGCGCGACTCCGCGACGAGCTCTGCGACGCCTCGATCCAGCACGACCACTTCGCGCTCGACTGCGAGCGCCCGGAACCAGATACGCGGCCCTTCCTGCCATATCTCAGTGCGGATCGTGTCGCCGGGATACACGGGTTTGGAGAAGCGCGCGCCGAAGCGCATCAAAGCGTTCGGTCGGTTGCGAGCTGCCGCCTTCAACACGGCGCGAGCCACCACGCCGAACGTGCACGAGCCGTGAAGAATCGGGCGGTCGAATCCGGCTGCACGCGCCACGTCCGGGTCGATGTGCAATGGATTGAGGTCACCCGAGAGCCGATAGATCAATCCTTGTTCAATTCGTGTCGGCAGGTCGATGCTGGCGTCCGGTTTGCTTGCGGGCGGCGCGCTGTCTTCGGTTGCC
Source organism: Steroidobacteraceae bacterium (assembly GCA_040513115.1). Lineage (GTDB taxonomy): Bacteria > Pseudomonadota > Gammaproteobacteria > Steroidobacterales > Steroidobacteraceae > DATELY01. The sequence goes on from JBEVDW010000421.1 coordinate 1,380, forward strand.
GGCTGGTCGACTCCGCCAAATCCGCCGTTACCACGCAACAGATGCGTCTGATGAATCGTCGCCAGCAACTGACCGCTCCGGTCACGCAGCCGACGACTGGAACACATCAATGCGCCCTTGGCAGGTCCCTTGTCCCAGAGCGCATCGATCTGCAATTCGGTACTGACATCGCCGTCGACCGGCAACGGTGCTTCGAGGATCATCTCCTGGCCCGCATTCACGACCTTCTTCCAATCGATGCCGAAGGCGGGATCAGCGAGCCAGAATGGCGGCGCAGCGAGCACGATCGCCAGCGTCGGAAATGCCTGAAGCTGGCACTCGTAAATGAAGGGCAAATCCTCCGGATCGGATGTCTGTCCAGCACCAATGCCCAGCGCATAGAGAATGGTGTCGCGCGCAGTGAACTGCTGCCGCGTTATTCGACGCGGCCCGTTCAGCAATAAATCGGCATTGAGCTTCATCAATGGTTTCCGCAGACAAGCAGCGAGATTGCGCGACTGTGAGCAAGGGGTGAATGCGCGCGTGCAAGAGGCGAGAGCATGGCTACTTGCCCTTCTTGATCGCGGCCAGCATGTGACGCTTGATCAATACGCGCACCGTTGCAAACGTCTCTGCCGCCACCTGCTGATCGGTCGCGAAGATGCTCGAGATGATCAATCCGCGGCTGACTGCGACGACGACCCTACGGCACTCGGCAATCGTCTTTTCGGGAATCTCATCGCCAAACGTCTGCTGCCAGGCCCCGCGGAAGTGATTCGAATAGCGACGCACGGACTGCATCGCGGCATCTCTCAACTCCGGCTCGGCACGACTGGTGAACCAGATATCGATCGCGGCCACGTAAGCGGGCGACTGTGAAACGTCATAGAGACCGTTGATGAGGATGTCGATCCGCTGCTCGAGCGACACATTCGGCTTCTGTGCAGCAGCCGAAAAAGATTCGATCACACGACGCTCGACATCGTTGATGATTGCCCGCACCAGGTCGACACGGTTCTGAAAGTGATGGTGAATTGCTCCACGAGTGAAATCGGCAGCCGCCGCGATGTCCGACATAGTGGTACGCGCAAAGCCCTTTTCGCAGATCAACTTGATCGCCGCTTCCATCAGCTTGGCGCGGGCCAGCGCGGTTCGCTCCTCCTGCGTCCGGCGGCGCTTGCGCTCTGCGGGTAGTGCTTTAGCGGCGAGTGCCATGGCGTTCTCTTTACTGCCCCCTGTGTGATCACTCGCGATTGCGGCGTGTGCATTTACTTACATACACGCTGGAATGTATTTTATAGTGTCTGCCCCTGGGTTCAAGTATCACGCAAGACATTTTCGATGCGCGAGCTATCGACTGAGTGAATGGTGCCCGGCTGGCTCAACAGGTACGTTCTTCTGCACTGCATCTTCGATCACGCCTGCTCCTTGCGGCAGCGTGAGTAAGCTACGATCACTGCAAGAGCGACTTTCATAACGACATGTGAATCGACGGAGGAATGCATGAGCCGCAAAGTACTCGTGTTCGGCGCTGCAGGTGGCGTCGGATTGGAAGTGACCCGGCAACTGTTGGAGCAAGGCTGGTCTGTGACGGCCACCGTGCTCAACGACGCCGAAGAAAAATCGCTGCGCAGCGCCATCACGCAGAAAGTCGACGTCGTCATGCTCGACCTGTCGAATGCCGACAACGTGCTAGCGACCGTGCGGAAGTCCGTGAAGGAGCTCGATGCAGTCGCGGTGTGCGCTGCCATTGGCCCGGTTGGCCCGCTGGAAACGATGCCGTTGGCGCAACTGCGCAAGACCTTCGAGATCAATGCGATTGCCGACGTCGCAATTTTCCAAGCCTGCATGCCGCTGCTGCGTGCGAGCAAAGGACGTTTCGTATTCGTCAGCTCGTTTTCCGGCAAGGTCGCCCTGCCCTTCGTGGGCGCCTACAGCGGCTCGAAGTTCGCGCTCGAGGGTCTCGGCGATGCCATGCGGCGCGAAGCTGCTCCATTTGGTGTGAAGGTGAGCCTCGTACTACCGGGCGGCATCAACACGCCCATGGTGCAAGGTCAGCTCGAAGGAGCCACGAAAGCTCGCGATGCGCTGACACCGGAGATCAAGGCGCTCTATGGCCCGCTCTACGATTCCTATCTGAATGTCTTCAAGAGCGCGTTGAACGCGGGCATGCCGCCAGCGCAGGTCGCGTCTGTCATTGTCGAGGCCATCACCTCGAGCGAGCCCAAGGGCCGCTATGTCGTGGGTGACGACTCGGTGTTCATGTGCAACCAGATCGCCGCGATGCCCGAACCGGAAGCGGACAAGACACTGGCCGGGTTCCTCGCAAACCTCTGACGGTGTCTGTCCCGCGATTCAGGCGCCCGCGCACTTGAATCGCACCGGGAGCCGGGCGTACGCGCGGTGAAACGGCAAAGGCACGCGCGTGGAATCCACATCGTCGAGCGTCAGTTCAATGTCTTGCCAACGACGCAGCAGCACGTCGAACGCAATCTGCAACTCGCGCCGCGCGAGA
>JBEVDW010000422.1:0-12999 GCA_040513115.1 Steroidobacteraceae bacterium
CACGGTTTCGACGAATCCCGACTGGCGCGCTTGATGACGCGTCTCGTCCATGTAGCGACGCACGCCGGGATAGCGGTCGAAGTAGAGGTCTACGTAGCGCTGCGCCTCACCGCGACTGATGCCGAGTCGGCTCGCAAGTCCAAACGCCGACATGCCATAGATCAAACCGAAATTGATGGCCTTCGCGGCACGGCGCTGCTCTGTAGGCACTGCGTCGAGCGGCAACCCAAACACTTCGGCCGCAGTGGCCTGGTGAATGTCGCGCTCTTCCGCAAAAGCCTTGCGTAACCCTGCATCACCGGAGAGATGCGCCATGATGCGCAACTCGATTTGCGAATAGTCCGCCGCGACGATCACACTGCCCTGCGGCGGAACGAAGGCCTGCCGAATGCGACGTCCCTCCGCGGTGCGGATCGGAATGTTCTGCAGATTGGGGTCGGCGGACGACAGGCGCCCGGTCGCAGCCACCGCTTGCTGATAGCACGTGTGCACGCGTCCCGTGCTTGGATTGATCTGCAGTGGCAGTTTGTCCGTGTAGGTTGATTTGAGCTTCGTCTGCCCGCGGTACTGCAGGATCAGGCGCGGCAGCTCATAGCTTTCCGCCAATTCCTCCAGCACATCTTCGGCAGTCGAGGGCTGTCCGCTCGCGGTCTTGCGCATGGCAGGAATCGCGAGCTTGCCGAAGAGCACGTCCTGCAATTGCTTGGGCGAATCGAGATTGAACGGACCGCCGGCCGCGGCGTGTGCTTGCGCTTCGATCTCCTTCATCGAGCGCGCGAGCTGGGCGCTTTGCTTCTTGAGCTTGGCACCATCGATCAGCACGCCCGCTTGCTCCATGCGCTGGAGCACGGGCGATAGCGGCTGCTCGATCGTTTCGTAGACACAGCGCACCGTCTCGACACCGCTCAGTTTCGGCCATAGATGCTCGTGCAACTGCAGCGAGAGATCGGCCTGCTCGGCGGCATAGCTCAATGCCGGCTCGAGTGCGACTTGATTGAACGGCAGCTGCTTCACGCCGCGACCCGCCACGGTTTCATAGCTCACCGGGTCGAAGCCCAGGTATTTACGCACAACCGCATCCAGCTCGTGCTTCGTCGCCGTGCTGTTCCACACATACGACTCCAGCATGGAGTCAAAGCTCATACCTGTGAGCTGAATGCCATGGCGCGCAAACACGTGCGCATCGAACTTGGTGTTGTGACCGACCTTCGGCGGTGCTGCCTCTTGCAGCAGCGGCTTCAATCGCTGCAGCACGAGATCCCGCGACAGCTGGTCCGGTGCGCCCGGATAGTCGTGGCCGAACGGCACGTAGGCCGCTTGGCCCGACTCGATCGCGAACGACACACCCACCAATTCCGCACGCATGTAATCGGGAGTGGAGGCCATTGCGTGCAACGACATGCGTGGCGCGCTTCGCAGGCGCTCTATCCATGCGTCGAGTGTGGCGACATTGGTAATGAGCTCGTAGTTGCGCTCGCGCGGCGCGGTCGATGAGGCAGCGCTCGCAACTGGCACTTCGACTTCTCCCTGAGGCTCTGCACTCAATGCGCGCAATAACGAGCGCAGCTCCAAGCGCGTGTACAGCTCGCGCAGCAAGACGACGTTGGGCTCTCCCGGCTTGAGCTGCTCGACCTCGATCGTCAGCGGCACATCGCACTGGATCTGCGCAAGCTTCTGCGACAACTCGATCTCTTTCAGGCTGCCGCGCAGATTCTCGCCGACCTTGCCCGAGATCGATTGCGCATTCTCGAGCAGCTTGGCAACCGTGCCGTACTCCGTGAGCCATTTCGCTGCGGTCTTGGGGCCGACTTTCGGTACGCCGGGAATGTTGTCCGACGTATCACCGACGAGCGCGAGATAGTCGATGATCTGCTCCGGATAGACATCGAACTTGTTCTTGACACCCTGTCGATCGAGCACGGTACCGCTCATCGTGTTCACGAGCGTGATGTGCTCGTTCACGAGCTGGGCCATGTCTTTGTCGCTGGTCGAGATGAGCACATCGATGCCCGCGGCCGCGGCTCGTTGCGCCAGCGTGCCGATGACATCGTCGGCTTCGACGCCGGCAATGGTCAGCATCGGAATACCCAACGCCTCGACCGCCTGACGCAACGGTTGAATCTGCCGCTGCAAGTCATCCGGCATGGGTTGACGCTGCGCCTTGTAAGCGTCGAACAACTCGTCGCGAAAGGTTTTGCCCGGAGCATCGAACACCACGGCCAACAGTGTCGGGTTCTCGTCCTTCACGAGCTTGTTGAGCATGTTGAGCACACCCAGCACCGCACCCGTGGGCTCGCCGCGGGAATTGCTCAGCGGTGGTAGCGCGTGGAAGGCGCGATAGAGATATGCAGAGCCATCCACCAAGACGAGCTTGCGCCGCTCCGTCATCGTGTCTCATCCGCGGGCATGGACTGCACAGGCTCAGTGGATGCGGGCGCCCGTTCGGGATCGGCCGGAGAGGCCGGAACGCTGGTGTCGGTCGGCGTGCTCGGCTGGTCTTCTTTCTGTACCTGCGGTGCAGGCCGCGGTCGTTTCAGCTTGTCCGATTCAGCCGCCCCCGTTGCAACGGGCTGCTGCCGCTCCTCCGGGCGATAGAGCGGACCCTTGAGACCGCAGGCGGAACCGAACAGGGAGATGGCGATGAGAATGACGACGAACTTCGACTGCATGGGTGATTGTCTCAAGCTGGCGCGCTGATTTCGACCACGACTGCCGTCATGCGTGACACGCAGACCAGCCGGTCCTTCTCATCGACGATCCGGATTTCCCAGACGTGGCTGCGACGGCCCCTGTGCAGCGGACGTGCAATCCCGTAAACGTACCCTTCCGACACTGAGCGGACGTGATTGGCATTGATCTCCTGGCCAAACACCTGAAACCGAGCCGGATCGACACAGAGCGTGGCACCCACGCTAGCCAGCGATTCAGCCAATGCGACGGACGCCCCACCATGCAGTACACCGTAGGGTTGCCGCGTCCGTTCATCGACCGGCATTCGCGCCTTGACGTAGTCCGGGCCGATTTCGACGAACTCGATACCAATGTGGCTGGCCAGCGTTTTACCGCTGATGTGCCGCAGGTCGTCCAGGGTGTAGGGTTTGAACCAGATCATGGGATTTACTGTAATGGCAGGCCGTAACGTTATCACCCCACGCTGCCGCTCTGCCGCAGATCGCCTGTCGGCTATGCTTGTACCCTTGCGGCGCTCCGTGCCGCTGCCTCGTCGAGACTGCTCATGACCATCTATCGCTCCCGAACCTCCACTCACGGTCGCAACATGGCCGGCGCCCGCGCCCTGTGGCGCGCCACCGGCATGAAAGACGGAGACTTCGGCAAGCCCATCATTGCGATCGCCAATTCGTTCACGCAGTTCGTTCCGGGCCACGTGCATCTGAAGGATTTGGGACAGCTGGTTGCGCGCGAGATCGAAGCCGTCGGCGGCGTTGCGAAAGAGTTCAACACCATCGCCGTCGACGACGGCATCGCGATGGGTCACGGCGGCATGCTCTATTCGCTGCCAAGCCGCGATCTCATCGCCGACAGCGTGGAGTACATGGTCAACGCGCACACGGCCGATGCGCTCGTGTGCATCTCCAACTGCGACAAGATCACACCGGGCATGTTGATGGCAGCCATGCGCCTCAACGTGCCGACCGTGTTCGTCTCCGGCGGCCCGATGGAAGCGGGCAAGGTGAAGTGGGAGGACGGCCGCGAACAGGCGCTGGATCTCGTCGATGCGATGGTGCTGGCTGCCGATGACAAGGTCAGCGATGCAGACGTGCTCTCCGCGGAGCGTTCCGCGTGTCCGACGTGCGGCTCGTGCTCTGGCATGTTCACCGCAAACTCGATGAACTGCCTCACCGAAGCGCTGGGGCTTTCATTGCCCGGCAATGGCACTGTCGTCGCCACGCATGCGGATCGCAAAGAGCTGTTCCTGGAGGCCGGCCGCCGCATCGTGGCGTTGGCGCGCGAGTTCTACGAGAAGGAGAACGTCAGCGTGCTGCCGCGCTCGATCGCGAACTTCAAGGCCTTCGAAAACGCCATCGCGCTGGATATCGCGATGGGCGGATCGACGAATACCGTTCTGCACTTGCTCGCTGCTGCCAAGGAAGCCGGCGTCGATTTCACGATGAAGGACATCGACCGCATGAGTCTCAAAGTGCCGAACCTGTGCAAGGTGGCACCGGCGCTCGCCACCGTTCACGTCGAAGACGTGCATCGCGCCGGCGGCATCATGAGCATTCTGGGAGAGCTCGATCGCGCCGGCATCCTGCATCGCGACTGTGCGACGGTGCATGCCCGCACGATCGGGGAAGCCATCGATCGTTGGGACGTCACACGCAATCACGAGGCAAAGACACACGAGTTCTACCGCGCCGCGCCGGGCGGTATCCCGACCACTGTGGCGTTCTCGCAGAGTCGACGCTACCCGGATCTCGACCTGGATCGCAAAACTGGTGTGATCCGTTCGCGTGAACATGCGTTCTCGCAGGACGGCGGCCTGGCGGTGCTACACGGCAACCTCGCGCTCGACGGCTGCATCGTGAAGACGGCGGGCGTGGATGCTTCGATTCTCAAGTTCAGTGGACCGGCGCGCGTATTCGAAAGTCAGGACGCCGCGGTCGAGGGAATTCTCGGCGGCGCGATCAAGGCGGGCGACGTTGTGCTCATCCGCTACGAAGGTCCCCGCGGCGGCCCGGGCATGCAGGAAATGCTCTACCCGACGTCGTATCTGAAATCGAAAGGTCTCGGCAAGGCGTGCGCGCTCGTCACCGATGGACGCTTTTCAGGCGGCACGTCCGGACTGAGTATCGGTCACGTTTCGCCCGAAGCGGCCGAAGGCGGATTGATCGGCCTAGTCGAAGAAGGCGACCGCATCGAGATCGACATTCCGAATCGCCGCATTCACTTGGCGGTTGCGGACGAGGAACTCGACCAACGCCGGCGGCGGATGGAGCAGAAAGGCAGTGCCGCCTGGCAGCCCAAGAACAGGCAACGCTATGTGTCGGCGGCGCTACGTGCGTATGCGGCGATGACGACGAGTGCGGCGCACGGTGCCGTGCGTGACGTCACTCAGGTGGAGAGAAAGCGTTAGTCCTCGGGGAACGCTTTTTCGAACATGTCCTTGACGGTGCGCTCGGCGATGCCGTCGATGCTGCGGATCGAGCCTTCGATGACGGCTTCGCCGGTCACCTGCAGCAGTGTCGTGCTGTCCTTGGTGGCAAGCTGCAGGACCATCTTCACGTGCTTGACGATCATCGGAGCGTCCGTGACTTCGGTCGCGCCCAGACGCACGACCTTACCCTCTATTTGCTCGACACCTGCGTTCTGAATATCGACCACGGCAAAACCCTCGACTCGCAGACTTTCAGCCAGGATGTAGCGCGTCTCGTAGTCGAGCTTGCTGATGCCGGCCTTCTGCATGACATCGCGAGCTTGAGCGGGCGGCAGGATCTCGAGCTTCGAACGCTTGGTCAGCAGCTCGGTCACCCTCTCTTCGAGATCGGTGCAATCCACGTCGGGCGGGCAGGCAATGGGCATCATCGCGACACGCTTCACGTCCGCGCGCGGGGTGTACGGCGTTTGCACGGTGCTCACATAGTCAGAAGCGGCCAGTACCGAGGTACTTGCCACGCTCGCCAGGACGACGATGAGCCGACGCAGTCGCATGTCAGTTCCATAAGATGGTTCAGGAGTCGTGAACGTACTGGGCTTCGGAGGCGAATTCCGCGAGGGCCTTCGCTCTTTTGGCGTCGATTCCGACTCCGTAGGGCGGAAAGAGGGTGCTGCCGGCAGAACGTTCAGGAAACCAAGGCTTTATAGGCCGAGAGAAACGATGCGGCGCCGCGATGATGATTCGCAGTCCAATCATCTCCGGCCGTGTGATCGGCCCCGTCGCTGATGTACTTCGCGCAGGCAAACTGTGCCCCGAAGACCCAGCACACTTTGGCGAGTGCATACGCCTCCATGTCGACTACGTCACAGGTCATGCCCTGCTGGGCGATGGCGAAGGAGTCGCCGCTACCACAGCGGCCATGGGGCAGCCCCGGGAAGCTGACGTTGAAGCGCAGCACGGGTGGAATGTCTTCGTAGGGTGTGACCCCGATCTCGAATCCGAGGGGCTGCACATCCATATCGCGTTGCACGAAGTCCGAACAGGACACGAGCGCCCCCGTCGGGAAGCGATGGCTGCCTGCGGAGCCAAAGTTCACGACCAGCGGTAACGGCTCATGACGCTCGGCATACTCGGTCAGACGTCGCGTCAGCGAGATGGCGGCATTCACCTTGCCAAGTCCCGTGTACAGCACGGCGATGCCTTCGGCCTCGAACAGGCCCTCACCCTCGGCCGGCAACGCCATCACCACCAGCGGTGAGTCTGGGACGCTAGCCATAGCGGATCGCTGCTCTCACGCCTGCAGCCGCGAAGGCTGCCGGATTGAGGCCGATATCGATGAGCGTTGCAATCGCAACGACTTGGAAACCGGCTTCCGTGCACAGCGCATTTGCCGTGTTCATCGTGCCGCCGGTGGCGAATACGTCGTCCACGATCAAGAGGCGGCCGCGGCCAGGCTGCACTTCCAGATGATCGTCGCCGTATTCGAGGGTGAACGCCGCAAAGTGAACCGGCGGCGGCAACTTGCCGCGCTTGCGAATGGCAACGAACCCCTTCCCGCGCCGCTCCGCCAGTGCGCCGGCAAGCATGAAGCCACGCGATTCGATTCCGCCGATCAGATCGATGGCGCGCCATTCGTCTTTGGAGAACAGCTCATCCATTGCACTGATTGCCTGCTGGAACTGCTGGCGCAGCAGTGGGCCTATGTCGCGGAACAAGATTCCCGGCTTGGGAAAATCCGGCACATCGACGACGAGCTTCTTCAGGTCACTCACGGCTTGTATTCGCGGCGGGGATGACGTGCGCTCACGATAACGCACAATCGCGGCTCGAGCACTGGCCCGTTACCGCCCCTGTTAAGATTGACCGCAAATGAAACCCGACCCTCGCCTGCTCGATCCGAGCATCTACCCTCATTCGATCGAAGTGAGCGCCCGCTTCAGCGACGTCGATCCGCAGCAGCATCTCAACAACGCGCGACTGGTCGAGTTCTATCAGGAAGCGCGGCTATCCTTCTATCAGCGACTGCGGTCGGAGCACGGCTACCAGCGCGATGCACGCAGCCGCATTCTCGTCGCGCATCTTTCGGTGGATTACCTGGGCGAGGTGGATTATCCGGGTTCGGTGGTGATGCGTCTGGGCGTGACCCACATCGGGCGTTCGTCGCACACGACGATCACCGCGCTGTTCGCCGCGGGTCGGTGCGCCGGGCTCGCGAAGGCAGTACTCGTCTACGGGATCGATGGAGCAGGCGTTCCCATACCAGACGAGCTGCGCGCATTGCTGAGTCGCTATCAATTGCCGCAGGAGCCGCAGGGGTTGTAATTGCTCCTGCTCGCTCGCGCCGCTACTTCGCCGCTACTTCTTGTACGTTGCGCCGATGCGCCGATACGCCTCGCGAAACGGAATCCCTTCCTTCACGACGAGCGCGTTGGCTTCGGCCGCCGCGTGGATAGAGGGATCCAGCACGATCTGGTCCTTGCGGAACTTCAACTGTGCAAGCGCGCTCGGCAGGATGCCCAGCGTGTCGAGGCACACGTCGATACCGCGGAACAGCGGCACCTTGATCAGCTGCAGATCCCGCTGATATCCGGACGGCAGTTTCGCCACGATGCCGAGCACTTCGGTGAGACACGCCTGAGCGGTGGCGCTGCGTCCGCGCATCAGCTCGAACACATCGGGATTGCGCTTCTGCGGCATGATCGACGAACCCGTCGTGAACGCGGCGGGCAATTCGACGAAGGCGAACTCCTGCGTGTAGAACAGCAGCAGGTCGGAGGCCATGCGCGCGACGTCCTGCATGATGAGCGTGATCTCGAACAGCAGATCGGCTTCGGCTTTACCTCGGGATAGCTGCACGGCGGTAACGGGTTCGTGTACTTGAGCGAATCCGAGTGTCTTCGCACTCCGAGCGCGGTCCAGCGGCAAGTTGGGTGTGCCGTATCCGGCAGCCGAGCCCAACGGGCTCTTGCTCACGCGGCGTTGAACGCTCTGCAAACCTTCCGCATCGTCACGCAGCTCCGCGGCGAATGCGCCGGCCCATAGCGGCACTGAGCTCGGCATTGCCTGCTGCATGTGGGTGTAACCCGGGAGCACTGTCTCGCGTTCGCGCACTGCAAGCTCATCAAGCGCCTGAGCCACGGTGAGCGTGCGCTCCTTCAACTCGTCGATCGCATCCCGTAAATACAGACGCAAGGCCGTGAGCACCTGATCGTTGCGCGAACGCCCGAGGTGCACGCGTCCTCCGGCGTCGCCGATACGCCCGGTGAGCAGGTTCTCGAGTGCTGTCTGTCCATCCTCGTGCTCGAGACGAACCTGCCATTCGCCACGCGCGTGGGCTGCACCGATCTCAGTCAGCCCGCTGCGAATCGCATCCAGATCGGCCTGCGACAACAAGCCTTGCGCCTGCAACATCTCGGCATGCGCAATCGATGCCTGCACGTCATAGGCGACGAGCCGGTTATCGAGCGCGTGGTCCTCGCCCGCCGTGTAGCGCAGTACGCGCTCGTCGAGCGGAGCACCCTTGTCCCACAGCCGCGTCATTACTTGCCCGCCTGCTGTTCTGCCGGCGTGAGCGCGCTGGTGTTCTCGACCACGAGTGTGCCCGTGCCTTCGTTCGTGAACACTTCAGCAAGGATGCCGTCGGCGGAGCGGTAAGAGATGACGTGCACACGTCGCACGCCGCCGCGCAGCGCATCTTCGATCGCGCGGGCCTTCGGCAACATGCCGTCCTTCAGGCTGCCTTGTTGCTTGAGGCGCGCAAGCCCCGCCAAGTCGGTGTACGAGATGACCGAACGCGGGTCGTCGACGGATTCGAGAATGCCGGGCGCGCCCGTGCACAACATCAGCTTCTCGGCCTTCAACGCGCTGCCGATGGCAGCGGCAACCGTATCCGCATTGATGTTGAGCAACTGGCCATTGTCATCCGCGGACACAGGACTCACGACCGGCATGAGGCCGTCGTCCAACAGCTGCTGCAGCACCTTTGCATCGATCAGATCGATGTCGCCGACGAAGCCGTAGTCCACGAGCTCGCCATCGACGGACACCGGGGGGCGCTTGTGCGCACGCACGAGTCCGGCATCGACGCCACTGACGCCGACGGCCGCGATATCGAACTCACGACACATGCCGAGAATCTGTGTGTTCACGAGCCCATTGAGCACCATGCTCGTGACCTCGATCGATTTCTCGTCGGTCACGCGGCGTCCCGCCACCATGCGCGGTGTGATGCCGAGCGTTTGCTGGATCTCAGTGAGCTGCGGGCCACCGCCGTGCACGAGCACGACGCGAATGCCCACCTGGTGCAGGATGGCGACCTGCTCCATCAAGCCGCGCGTCAGCTCCGGCTCGCCGAAAACGCCACCGCTCGCCTTGATGACGAAGACCTTGCCCTTGTACATGCGGATGTACGGCGCAGCACTGCGCAATGCACGAACGGCAACGGAAGGATCAGCACGGGAAATCACGGCAGTGAAACCTCGAAGATGCTTGTGAATCAGGACCGTTGAAATAGAGCAATCAGCCGCGGAGCAATCGATACAACACGGCCATCTGCACGACCATCCGATTGAACGCCTCGCGGATCACGACGCTGCGTGGACCATCGAGCACTTCATCGGCAACCGCAACGTTGCGCCGTACGGGCAGGCAGTGCATGAGACGGCAGCCCGGATCCGTACGCTCGAACCAGTCGTTCTTGACGCACCAACCGCCGACGCTCTTGCGCAGTTGCGTCTCGCTGTCGGGATTGCCGTAGTGCAAGGGTGAGCCCCACTCCTTCGCGTACACGACGTGTGCGCCCTTGAGTGCGTCGGTGCGATCGTCGGTCTCACTCACCGTGCCGCCTGCTGCTTTCGCGGCCTGGCGTGCTTTGTCCATGATGGCATCCGGCAGCGCATAACCCTCGGGCCGCAGCACTACGACTTCCATACCGCGCATCGCAGCCATGTGCACCGTTGCGGCGGGCACCGCGAGCGGCAGCGCACGCGGATGATTGACCCAGGAGAGCACGAACTTGCCTCGTTCCGGCACGGCGAGCTCATCCATCGTGTACCAATCGGCAAGCGCCTGACAGGGATGGTTCATCGCCGATTCCATGTTGATGAGCGGCTTGTCGCACAGCTCGGCCAATGCCTTGAAGTTTCGTTCGGCCAGGTCGCTGGCCAGATCACGTCCCTCGGAGAACATCCGCAACCCGAGCGCATCACAGTACGACGCCAGTACCGGCACGGCTTCACGCACGTGTTCCGCCGCGCTCCCGTCCATCACCGCACCACTGCGCGTTTCCATCTGCCATGTTCCTTGCCCTGGCGTGATCACAACGGGAGTTCCGCCCAGACGCATGATTGCGCTTTGGAACGAAGCCAGCGTGCGCAAGCTCGGATTCAGGAACAGCAGCCCCAGCACTTTGCCGGCCAGCGCCTGCGGCTGGGGATGCTGCTGCAGACGCGCGGCCAGGCCGAGCATGTCTTTGACCTGGTCGCGTTCGTAGTCGGCAAGATCGAGAAAACGATTCATGTTGGAGGCTCTTTGAGCGCCACGCATAAGTCCGGCGCCCGCTATGTCTTTAGTCGGTCAAGCTTTCAGTTTCGCCAGCGCCGCTTGCAACTGCTCGACGTGCTCGGCGCCAAGCGTATACGGCGCCAGAATGCGCAGCACGTTCGGATCGCCGCTGGTGCCGGTCAGAATGTTCTGCGCCAGCAACTCGGCATGAATCTGCTTAGCCGGACGGGACGTGCGCAGCCCAAGCAACAAACCCGCGCCTTGTGTCCCGACGACCGGACCGACCACACACGTCTTGCGGATCTGCTCGGAGCGCGCACGCACATTGTCCAGCAGCTTTTCGGATTCGATGATATCGAGGACTGCCTCGATGACCGCACACGCCATCGGCCCACCGCCGAACGTCGTCCCCATCGAATCGAGCTTGATGTTGCTCGCGACGTGATCTGCAATCAGCACGGCGGACACGGGAAAACCGGCTCCCAGCGCCTTCGCTGTCGTAATGATGTCAGGCGTGATGCCGTACATGTTTGCTGCGAACGGATAGCCCGTGCGACCGACGCCGCATTGCACTTCGTCGAAAATGAGGATGGAGCCATTTTCGCTACAACGGAAACGCAGTGCGTCGAGGAAAGCCTTCGGCAGATCGACTGCACCGGCCACGCCTTGCACCGGCTCGACGATCACCGCGGCGGTTTGATCGTTGATGATCGTCACCAACTCTGCGGCGGTCGTCGTCGGCTTGATGAAGCGCACGTTGAACGGAGTCTCAGGGAAGCCGTACCACTTCTCCTTCGCACCCCAGGTGAGCGCGCCGGCAGCCGCCGTGCGACCGTGAAAGCTCCCTTCGACCGCGATCACTTCGGTGCCGCCCGTCGCTTTGAAGGCGAGCTTCAGCGCGTTCTCATTCGCTTCGGCGCCTGAGTTCACGAAGAAGACGGTGTTCAATCCCAGACCGCAGAACTCCACCAGTTTTTGCGCGGCGCGCCGACGCACTTCCAACGGCGCGGCATTGCTCTGGAAACACAGCGCGCGAGCCTGATCGGCGAGTGCCTTCACCCAACGCGGATGCCCATAGCCGAGCGCAGCCACCGCATGCCCGCCATATAGATCCAGCACGCGGCGACCATCGCGCGTGCGCACGAACACACCCTCACCATCGACGATGTCGAGATCGAATTGTGCGAATACGGGTGCCAGGTAGTCCGGCGACTCCGCAGTCGAGGGCGATGTGTTCGTAGCGTTTGGCATGATTGCCTGCTGCTCCTTCGAGATTGAGTCTCAAGTCCATCCTGCGGCCGGTGCCGCAAGTCCCGCCGCATCGTCGATGCCATACAGCCTGTTCAACAACTGCATGGCGCCACCTGCGGCGCCTTTGACGAGATTGTCGATGACACACATCACTGCGATGGACGTGCCGTTCGCCGCAGCGCTGATGAACGAGTAGTTGCTGCCGGCGACATCCTTCACGTGCGGCATGTCGGTGCTGACGCGCACGAACGGCGAGCCCTTGTAGAACGACTGCAGCGCCTCGATGAGCTCGGCCGTCTTCATGGGCTTGCGGCTCACTGCCTGTACGGTCGTGTGAATGCCGCGCACGAACGGCCCGGAGTGCGGCACGAAGCTGAACTCGGCCGCAACACCTGACGCTGCCTGTGCGAGCGCCGCGATCTCAGGCGTATGACGATGACTCAGCGCGTTGTACGAATACAAATCGCTGTGCCGCTGCGGGTGATGCGTGCCTGAGCCCGGCTGGCGGCCCGAGCCGCTGCTACCCGTGATGCCTGCTGCAAACAGCCGCGGTTCGACCAATTCCATCTGCAGCAGCGGCACGCTCGCGAGCAACACCGACGTCGCGAAGCAGCCCGGATGACACGCGTGCTGCGTCGGGATCTCTTGAATGTGTTCAGGCACCGCGCAGGTGAACTGCGCAATGCGCTGCGGCGCGCCGTGCGCATGCTTGTACACGGCCTCGTACGCGCCTGGGCTCGTGTAGCGAAAGTCAGCGGAGATGTCGACCACGCGCACGTCGCGGCCCTTGCTCTCTGCCGCCGTGAGCACGCGATCGATCAAGCCTGCTGACACGCCGTGCGGCGCGGCAGAGATCACGGCAGTCTGCGGCTGCGAGCCCACGAGCCCCAGCGCTTCATCCAGACTGATGAACTTCTGCGTCGGATAGATCGGCGCGAGATGCGCAAAGAACTTTGCCAGCGGCTCGCCCGGCTGACTGTCCGACAGCACGGCACGCAGATCGAACTGCGGATGCGTCGCGAACAGACGCAGCAGCTCGCCCGACACATAGCCCGTGCCGCCAAGTACCAGCGCGGGAATCTTGTCGCTCACTGCGCCGTCTCCACCACCGTGGCCTTGCTCTCCAGACC
>JBEVDW010000423.1:0-10556 GCA_040513115.1 Steroidobacteraceae bacterium
GCAGCAACGATTCGGAGATCTCCTCATCGGAGCTCAGATTGCCACCGTAGGTCTTGCCTTCGGCGCGGCGCGACACGATGAAGCGAGTGCCCAAGTGCGTGGGGTCAGACTCCAGCCACAGGGGTTCCGCCACCGGCAAACCGGCATCGCGCATCAACTTGATCAGATGGAATTCCTGCGTGACGTCGCTACCTTCGAAGTGCACCAGCATGTGCTTCAACTCAGCACGCATGACCAGTGAGCGTGGGCCATTGAGCCGGTCATCGGTCTCGAACAGGATCGTGTTCTTCGAGAAGCCGCCATCGAGCGGACGGAATGACGTCACTCGCACGTCCGGCGATTGGGGGAACTTGCGCGCGAGATACTGCTGAAGCGCCTCGGCGGTCAGCGGAGCGGAATCCTGCGTGGCGCCAGGATCGGCTTGCTCCAGACGATGACGGTAGAGGCTGCTTTCCCAATCGGTCAGGCGCACGAGGTAATCCTTCTCCTGCGGCGATCTGCCTTCATCCAGCGCAGCGACGATGTCGAGGAGATTGGCATTCAGCCGCTCGATGTGGCCATCGATGACTTCGAAGCGCGCGTCCTCGGGAGGGAAGAGCAGTGGATGCTTCAGTGACAGGGAAGACTCGTGATCCTGACCCAGGCGCAGTCCTTCTGTTGCCAACGCGCGACCCTTTCTCAGGTAGTCCAGGTAAAACTCGGGCGACTGTTGCAGCATCAGCTCGTTCAGCGCGGTATCGACCGCCGCCAGAAGGCCGCGTTGCTCTGGACTGCCGCTCGTGCGACCGACCTGCTCGACGACCCGCCGAACGTGCTTGAGCAACTGCAGAGAATTGGTCATCGTCAGTCCCACTGATGCATTCTTGCAGACGGATCCAACAGGAGAGACAGCAACCATGTCAAATCCAGTCCTGAAAGAAATCGACGGCGCAGTCGCCTACATCACCATCAACCGTCCCGAGGCGCGCAATGCTTTCAATGAGGAAGCGTGCGCCTTGTTCGAAGAGCATCTGCGGTCCGTTGAGAACGACTCGGCCGTACGCTGCGTGGTCATACGTGGAGCCGGTGCCCACTTCATGGCGGGTGGCGACCTTGGCGAGTTCGCAAACATGCTTGCAAAGCCCGGGCTCGATGTCGGGCAGGTGATCGAGCGTCGCGTCATTCGCGACGGCAATCAGTTCCCAGTGATTCTCGAGCGCATGCCCAAGCCCGTGATCACGAGTATTCGTGGAGGCGCGGCGGGTGGTGGTGCCGGACTCGCATTGGCGGGTGACTTCATTCTCGCGTCCGAGACGGCCTTCTTCGTGTTCGCCCATGTGGTGATCGGTTTGAGTCCCGACAATGCAACGCTGTGGTATCTCACGCGGCTGGTAGGTCCGCTCAAAGCGAAGAAGCTGCTGATGCTCGGTTCGCGTGTCGGCGCGAAGGAGGCTCACCAGCTGGGCATGCTCACGGAGCTCTACCCCGATGCAGAGCTCGACAAGGCGACAGCGGACCTGGCGCAACGGCTGGCCAAGGGTCCACGCACCGCTTACGGCAGCATCAAAGCGCTGGTGAATGAAGCGCAGCGGCGCAGCCTGGGTGAGGAACTCGTGCTCGAAGCCCGTGCAACAGGCGCGAGTGCCGGATCAGCAGATTTCCGCGAAGGCGTAGCGGCGTTTCTGGAAAAACGGCCAGCCAACTTTGCGTAGTGAGGTGCGCTGCTCCGTTCCGCACCCGTGCGCGGAATGGGCGTGAGTGCACTGCAAAACTTGGTGGTGCGAGGCGCACGCGCGAGCAGCCAGAGAGCAGTGAATCCGTTTGATCACTGATTAACGAAAGCGCTCGAAAGTCGAGCGCAAGACACTATCCTCGACTCGAATGCTGCCGGTCACAGGCGGCGCGAAGAGAAGGGGGATCCGACTCTATGATCAGCCTGGCCGCCTGTCGGACTGAGGTGATCGTAGCTGCCACCGCCGCAGCAGATCATCCTCAGTCCGACAGGCTGCTAGCTGAGGGACTGATCGAGATTGCGGAATTCGCGGTCGATCATGCCGCTGATGAAATCGATCCAGCGGTCGCTGGTCAGCTCGTCTGCGCCCATATTGAAGTGTTGAATGATCCCGCCCACGGCGACCGGAGCGAGCGCGAAACACGTCAGGACGAAACTGGCGTGATTGCTGTCCAGATCCTTGCGATAGATGCCTGCCTCCTGGGCTGTGGTGATGGCCTTGCGCATGCGCGAATGGGTGCGTGGGAGACGTCGGCTCACATACTCGCGGCTGATGCGCGAATCGGGATTGCCGAGCCCGTCGAGCAGGAAGCGGAACAACCCTCGCTTCGAGTCGTAATGCTTGAGCATCGTCGCCACGAGCCGGCGCGTCGGGCTGGGTGCATTGGGATGAATGTCGGCAATGATGGCATCGAGCTCGTACACGAGATCACGGGACTCGTCGACCAGCGTCAGAAAGAGTCCATCCTTCCCGTCGAAGTAGTACTTGATCATTCCCTGAGTGGTGCCGGCCTGGGACGCGATCTCACGCGCGGTGAGCTCGTTGTGCGTCTTCCGCAGCAGGCCCGTTGCCGCGGCCTCGAGCAGCGCTTCGGGAATGTGCCGGGCAGGTTCGGTCTGTTCGCGCCGCCGCATGATGAACGCCTCTCGAACCGGGTTTTTGTAAGTCCCGATACTCGTTCCACTGTGCATCTGCGTCAAGCCCGCGGTCCGCGGCGCATCACTCGCAGGCAAGGCCAAGGGGTTTGCAGCCATGGTTGAATTCACGATTCCGCTGATCGTCCGTGGTCAAGTGATCGAAGACGATCTCTGCAGCTTCACCGCACGCAGAGGCGAGATCACTTTCAAGACACCCGACGTGGTGAAGCATCTCGACAAGATCATTCTCAAAGATGCGCACGGCCTTGCGGATCTTTACACCCTGTCGCTCGATCAGATCGTCGACTATCTGGTGGAGCTGGGACAGCGGCTGTCGTCCGACCGCAATCAGCACATCGCAAAAGCGCTCGAGATTGCGGTACTCACCTCGGGCCAGTCTCGCGCGCTGTTGCAGAAGATGTACAAGTCGATGGCGCTCAGCCTGAACCGACGCTTCTTGACCGAGGTCATCGAGCAGAACATCGGTGCCGATAATCTGGAACGATGGAACCGACGTCGGCTCAACGATCGCGACGTTTGGGTGCGCGCCTTTGGAGCGCGGACGGTTCATATGAACGCCGGCAATGGACCGGCGGTCGCCAGTTACGCCGTGATCAATGGTGCGCTCCTGCGCTGCGACAACATCGTCAAGAGTCCTTCGAACGATCCTTACACCGCGGCGGCCCTCGCACTGACGATGATCGAGATGGCGCCCGATCATCCCGTCACGCGACACATGACGGTCGCCTACTGGAAAGGCGGCAATGAAGCGTTCGAACGCCGCCTGTACAAGCCGACGTCGATCGAGAAGATCGTCGCCTGGGGCGGCGCCGCGTCGATGGGCCACATCCGCCATCATCTCGAGCCGGGCCTGGACCTCATCGCACTCGATCCGAAGGTGAGCGCGTCGATCGTCGGTGCCGAGGCGCTGGCCAACGAAACCGCGATGAACGAAGCCGCCGAACGGCTCGCACGCGACGTGGGCTATTTCAACCAGGAGGGCTGTCTCAGCTCGCGGATTGCCTACGTGGTGGCCGATCCCGAAGACGATGCCGCACTCGAGCGCGTGAACGAACTCGGTCGCAGAGTGGAAGCGGCGATTGGCCAACTGCCCCCGACGCTCAGCACACCGCATCCCGCTTTCGATCCCACGTTGCGCGCGGAAATCGAAGGGCTGCGCTTCAGCGACGACGTACGCATCATCGGCTGCCGCGGAAGCGATGGCGGCGTGATCGTTTCGCAATCGAGCGAAGCTGTCGATTTCAGCGATCGATTGATGGGACGTGTCGT
This sequence comes from Steroidobacteraceae bacterium, assembly GCA_040513115.1. GTDB lineage: Bacteria > Pseudomonadota > Gammaproteobacteria > Steroidobacterales > Steroidobacteraceae > DATELY01. The sequence goes on from JBEVDW010000423.1 coordinate 3,920, forward strand.
GAACATCGTGCCGGTTGCGACGCCGGAAGCAGCGGCTGCGAAAGTCACCGTACACACGCAGACGATTGGCATCTATCCCGCGGCACTCAAAGCTCACATCCGCGATGCGTGCCTGTTGCGCGGTGCTCAACGCCTCACCGATCTCGGTTGCGCCACGTTCGAGGGGATGGCTGCGCCGCACGACGGCATGGAGATCATGCGGCGCATGGTGCGCTGGGGCGTGATGGAAGATTTCAAGGAGGAGGTGATCGATCAAGGCGCCGGTCTCGTTCACAGCGACGGTGACCTGGCTGCGTGATACAGCGCATCCGCATCTGAATGAGCGGAGGAAACGCAGATGAGTGACACCTTTGTCGGGCGTGCTGCAGTCGTCACCGGTGCATCGAGCGGCATCGGCAAGGCAATCGCCGAGGAACTCGGCGCCGCCGGCGCGGAGCTGTGGTTGGTCGGTCGATCGCAGACCGAGCTCGAAGCAACCGCTGCCGCCATCAAAGTGCGCGGCGGGCTGCAAGCGCATTGTGCGGCGATGGACCTGGCTGAGCCGGGTGCGCTTGCACGACTCATCGAAGCCTTGCCGCACGAGTATCTCTTCACGCTGGTCAACGTGGCCGGCGTGATGCACGGCGAAGCGATACTCGGCGGAGATCCCAAGCGCTGGCGCGCGATGATGGAAGTCAATTTGCTCGCGCCGTTGGAAGGCTGCCAGGCAGCGGTGAGCCGCATGCGCCAGCATCGTCGGCCCGCGCATCTGATCAACGTCGGCTCCATCGCAGCACGCTTCGACGCGTCCGGTGTTTACGGCGCGAGCAAGGTGGCGCTCGAAATGGTCACGCGCACTCTGCGGCAAGAGCTGGAGGCGGACGACATTCGAGTGACGCTCGTCGTGCCGGGCGGCTTCCGCTCTCAGCTTGCACGCGGATTGTTGCCGGAGACGGCAGAGGTGCTCGGCCAGAAGATGGCTGCGCTCAATGTCGACTACGAACGCATGTTTGGCGACCCCGCCGATATCGCGCGGCTGGTGCGCTACATCCTCGAGCAACCGATCGATTTCAACATCGGCGAAGTGCTGGTCAGGCCGCCGGTGAGCCTGGTGCTGTAGGCGCCAACACACAACTCAAAACTGCAAAGAAACGGGGGAATGGCAATGACAGGCAAGCTTGGCCGCATGCGCGGCGTGATCTTGATGACTGTATCCACCTGGGCTGCATCGAGCGCGAGCTTGAGCCTGGCGCAGGAAACGTCCTCCGGCAGACTCGATGAGATCGTCGTGACGGCGCAGCGACGCAGCGAGAACCTGCAGAACGTGCCGATCGCCGTGACTGCCGTCAGTGCCGAGTCGTTGGCGGCAGCAGGCGTAACCAATACTCAGGCGCTGCAGACGGTCGTGCCGGGATTGGTGATCAACCAGGTCGGCGGCGCATCCGGCATCTATCTCCGCGGCGTCGGCACGCGCGTGGCGTTCGCGGGCCTCGAGCCATCGACGGCCACCTATCAAGACGACCGCTACATCTCCGGTCAGACCGGCAGCCTGTTCGAGCTCATGGACGTCGAGCGCGTCGAAGTGCTGAGAGGACCGCAGGGCGTGCTCTATGGGCGCAACGCAACGAGCGGCGCCGTGCGAGTCATCACCAATGACGTGTCGAGTGAGTTCGAAGGTCACGTCGCCGCAGCCTACGGCAACTACCACGACCGTGAGCTGCGCGGCACCATCAACTTGCCTGCATCGCAGACGTTCGGTGTGCGCCTCGCCGGCATGATCCATGAGCGCGACGGCTTCGTGGACAACCAGTTCGACGGCGGACGCGATGAGCTGAACGACAGGGACGTGCGGATGGTCCGGGGCAAGGCGAAGTGGGAAATCACACCGGACGTTACGGCTCGATTGACGCTCGATCACTGGCGTCAACGCGATGCATCCGGGCTTGCCACCGTGGTGCTGCCGCCGCGCGAGCTGGCACGATCGATCGTCGCGCGCGGCGGCCATACGGGAATCTCTGCGGATGATGCGTTTACGGCGCTGGACGATTTTCAGGATCAAACGACGACCGCCGGTGAGCTCAGGCTGGATGCCGATATTGGGTTCGCCGACCTCGCGTTGATCTCCACCTACGATCGCAACAACAGCGATTACCCCTTCGATTACGACGGCACCGAAGCGATCGACACCGATGTGCTCGAGACGAACGATCGCAATCGCACGTACGCACAGGAGATTCAGCTCATCTCACACGACGACAGCGCCATCGAATGGCTGATCGGCGCCAACTACTTCTACAACAAGCACTACACGAAGACGCGCGTCGCCGTCTCCCCGACGACGATCGTGAGCTCGGGTGGCGATCAGAGCGGCAAGACGAAAGCCTACGCTGCATTCGGTCAAATCACGTGGCATGCGACCGACGAGGTCGCGCTCATCTTTGGGGGTCGCTACACGCACGAGAAGAAGGACGTGCTGACCGAAGCAATTCCGAATGTCATTAACTTGCCGGCAGCGTTCTTGCCCTACAACGATGACCTCGAGGAGAACAAGTTCAACCCGAAGTTCGTGGCACAGTGGAATTACGCGCCCGATCAGATGATCTATGCGTCTTTCACCCAAGGTGTCAAATCGGGCGGCTTCAACTATCCGCCGACGCCGCCGGGCGCGGGCGAGGACCCCGTACCGGTGCTCAAACCGGAGATCCTCGACAGCTATGAGATCGGCTGGAAGACCGAGCTGTTCGATCAGCGGCTGCGTCTCAACAGCACGCTCTTCTATTACGACTACCAGGATCTGCAAGTCAGTCGCACACGCATCCTCTTGAATGGCGGGCTTACGACGCAGACGGACAATGCCGCCGACGCCGACGTGAAGGGAATCGAAGCTGAGTTCACGCTGCGGCCGGTCTCTGCGTTCACGCTGTCCGGCGCCGCCGCGTACATCGATGGCAAGTACAAGAACTACTCGGCTTCCGCGCCGTGTTTCCGCGCCGATGCTGCGTGCAATCCGGCGCCGACGGGTGCGCCCGGTTTGATTTCCGTGGCGTTCGATGCCGACGATCACCGCATGCTGAGGTTGCCCAAGTTCAGTGGCCATCTCTCGGCCACGTACGAGCCCAGTGTCGGTGAGGGACGCCTGCCGATCAGTGTGACGTACGCGTACAAATCGAACTACTACTTCGATTTCGTCGCGGGGCCGCTGAGCGAGGCCTTGAAGCAGTCCGGCTACGGATTGTTCTCGGCCAACGTGGCCTACGTCGCGCCGGATGAGCGCTATCGGATCGCACTCTACGGAAACAATCTGTTCGACAAGGAGTACCTGAATCTCAGCCAGTCGACGGGACCTGCCATCATCGGGACGTACGGCGATCCGCGCACCTACGGCGTCAGGGCGGAGTTCAACTTCTAGTTCATCGGCCCAAGGCCGCAGCGTATCGAGTCAGGAAGGGCATGAGCATGGTCGACCACATCAAACTGTTGCACGAAGATCCGCGGCACTTCTTCAAGATGAACACGACCGAGATGTTCGATCTCGATCCGGCCGCGGTGGAAGAGCTGCAGCTGATACTGCTGCAACGTCGCTTCGCGGAGCTGCGGCCGAAGGTGAAGATGCTGGATCGGCTGTGCGGCGAAACGAATACCGATCGCATCGACAGTTTCGATGACGCAGTGCCCCTTGCGTTGCCGCACACCGTCTACAAGTCCTACGGGTCCATGGACATGGACAAGCTGCGTTTCGATCGCATGACGAAGTGGCTCGACAAGCTCACCGCTTATGACTTGTCAGGCATCGACGTATCGGGGTGCACGACGATCGAGGATTGGATCAACCGCATCGAGGCGGTGACACCGCTACGCCCGGTGAGCTCGTCGGGCACGCTCGGCAAGATCTCGGTGCTGCCGCGCGGCATACCCGAGGACGAGGCTCAGCTCCTGATGCTCTTCAGCATGTTCGAGCCGTATCGCGATGAGCCGGGCATCGATCTGCGCGACGGCAAGACGCCATTCCAGTGTCCATGGCCATCGGACACCGGCCGGCAAGCCTTCATCAACACGATCGATATCTTGCGGCGCGGGGTATACCCCGGCCATCCGGAAATGGTTCAGACGGTGGGCAAGGGACGCATCTCCGCCGACGAGCTGAAACTCGCGAGCCGCTTGCGCCGTGCCGAAACGCTCGGCGAGCAGATCGAACTGAGTGCTCAGGAAAGGCAGATCGCAGAGCTTGTCGCGCAGCGCAACCGCGCCATGCCCGATCGAATGGATCGCTACATCCAGGAAGCCATCATCGATCGCAAAGGTCAACGCGTCCTCATGTTCGGTTTCTGGACTCAGGTGTTCGAAGTGGCCCGCGCGTGCAAGGCGAAAGGCGTGAAGGTGGAATGGTCGCCCGATAGCGTGATCAGCAGCGGCGGCGGCACGAAGGGTTTCGTCTTCCCCGAAGGCTGGCGCGAGCTGATCGACGAAGTGTTTCCATTCCCCTTGCGCGAGAATTACGGCATGAGCGAGACAACCGCTATCTCGATCGGCTGTCGCGAGGGGCATCTGCATCCCGTACCGTGGGGCATCAAGCACGTCGTCGATCCCGATAGCGGCAAGTCCCTGCCGCGGCAGGGCGTGCAGTCGGGACGGTTGATGGTGCACGACCTGTTGTCGACGAGCTTGTGGCCGACCACGTTGACCGGCGATCGCGTGACCATCGATTGGCGGGGCGGTTGCGCCTGCGGCCGCAAGGGCCCGTTCTTCCTGAACAGCATCTACCGTCTCGGCGAGGCCACGGGTGATGACAAGATAACGTGCGCGAAGACGCCCCAGGCGTATGAGCGGCTGGAGGATTTCGCCCTGGGGTTGGGCAGCTAGCTCAATGCCCGTCGCGCGTTGAAGCGGCATCCGCCGGTTCAATGCTGCGTAGCTTCCACGAAGGTCCTCGCTTGCGCGATGAGGTTGACTGCGCGATAACTGTCGCTGGTCACTTCCGAGCGGTTTGCGATGACCCAGGCAGCCATTCCCGACGTCGAGCTTTCCGAACCGGCGCTATTGGCTGAAGCCTCGCTCGCCACGGGCGGTTTGAGCGATTTCGGTGACGACTCGTTTCGCGAGCCGCTACGCGTGTTGCTCGACTCGCTGAACGGTGAGGCACGGTTGAACAAGGCCGGGCGCTTCGGCCGCTTTCAACGCATGACGCAGCTCCTGATGCAGCGACTGCTGCTGGAGGATCTCGTCAAGCGTCATCCGGAAATTCTGGAAGAGCAGATCCGCCAGCCGCTTTTCATTCTGGGTTTGCAACGCACGGGCAGCACCAAGCTGCAGAAAATACTCGCGACAGACCCGAAGTGGCACACACCGTTGCTATGGGAAGCGCTCTCGCCCGTGCCCCTTCCCGGCGAACCCCCTGGCGACCCATCGATGCGCATTGCCATTGCGCAGCAGTTCGCCGACCTGATCTACACGGCTGCTCCGGAAGCCTGGCCGGGTCACCCGATGATTCCGGATGAGGTCGAGGAAGAAACCTTTGCCGTGGAAATGAGCTTTCGTTGGACGGTTCCGGCGACGTTCGCGAACGTTCCCACATATATCCGCTGGGTCGAGGCGCACACGGTCGTGCCGACGTATCGCTACCTCAAGCTCATCCTGCAGGCGATGCAATGGCAGAAGGGAGAAGAGCGTCCCTGGATCCTGAAGGCACCATGGCACATGGGTTTCCTGGATGCCATCCTTGAAGTATTCCCGGATGCGAGCATCGTACAGACGCATCGTGATCCTCTCGTTGCGATCGCTTCTTCGTGTGCTCTGATGTACGCGGGCCTCCGGCTGAGCACCGATGGCCTCGACAAGAAGGAACACGGCAAGAACGTGCTTACGATGATGTCGCGCGAGATGAATCGGCATCTGGCGCAACGCGATGCCATGCGCGATCCGACAGTGGATGTGCAGTTCGAACGCATTCGCGATGACGCTGTCGGCGTGGCGCGGCAGATCTATGCGGCACGCAATTGGGAGCTCGATGCGGCGGCAGCAACGCGCATCAGCCGTTGGGAGGCAGACAACCCGCAGCACAAGCATGGACGGTTCGTGTATTCGGCGGAGGAGTTCGGACTCACGCGGGAGAATGTAACGAACGCGTTGCGCGATTATTGCAGGCGCTTCGGCTTTGCCTGAGCGTTTCTCATGCTGGAGGGGTAGGTCACATGGCTCTCACATTCGTCGCCCGCTGGTTCGTGCGGCCGGAGCGGAAGGCTGAGTTCGCTGCAGCGTTGCAGGAGCTGGCCGAGAACATTCCGCAATCCGTCTACGCAACCGCCGCGTACGTCAACTTGACCTGGAACCGGCGCGGCGAGTTCATCGCCTGCGAATCATGGAATGACGAGGATGTGCTCAACGAACTGCGATCATCACCTGCATTTCATGAGGCGGTTCGCAAGATGACCGCGTGCTGCAGCAAGCCACTCGAGCTGGAAGTGCTGGATAGCTTGGAAGGTGACGGCAGTGTATTTCAACGCTATCCAGCAGGGCGCGCGGATCCGCGGTACTACCCCGAGCTCGGGGCCATGACGTCACGATTCGTGTAGTCGTCGCCCCTGACAGCGTCGAGCCATCATTTCGATGGGGTTGCCGGAACAGGCGGGCTGCGATTCGTCGGCGAGTCGATGCGCGCAAA
>JBEVDW010000424.1:0-4602 GCA_040513115.1 Steroidobacteraceae bacterium
CCGGGTGCCAGGAGCGGCTCGCGGCGCGGCGTGCCGGTGCGGAACAACTGACTGCCGAGCGCCTGCAACACCGGATCCGTCGCCTGCCATGAGCGATAGGCACCGTTACCAAACGGCGTGATCGACAACACGACCAGGCCGGGGAAGCGGGCACGCAGGCCGGCAACATCGAGCGCTGCGGCTTGCTTTGAGCCGGGCGTGGTGATCATCTCGATTACTCGCTGTTGGAAGGCGCAATGCAATCGCTCGATCCGGGCTTCGGCATGGGCGGAAGTGCCACTGGGGGCGTGCGTGCGAGTGAGCTGCCGCGCGCGCGCCAGGAGAGTCCCGAGATGTATCCCATCGTCCCGTGCGCTGACGGCTTCGTACGGATCTGCGTGCTGGCACCGCGTCAGTGGCAAGGCATGTTCAACTGGATGGGCAAACCCGAAGAGTTCGCCGATCCGAAGTACAACAACTTGTTCGCACGCTTCGCCTCGCCCACGCTGCGGCCGGCCATCGCGCGCCTGTTCGCCGACAAGACCCGCACGGTCCTGGAGGAAGAAGGCCAGCGCCATGGTGTGCCGACTGCTGCGTTGCTCAGCCTGGAGGAAGCAGTCGCATCCGAACACTTTCGTGAGCGCGGCGTGTTCTCGCAGGTTCCGATCGCACCCGGCGTCGACGTCACCCTCCCGAACGGCGTGTATGTCATCGACGGTGTACGCACCACCGCACGCGCCACGCTGCCGGCGGCGGAGCCCGCCGATGCGCGCTTTGCCAGCAGCGCGCAGTCATCGACGCTCACGGAAAACACAGGAGGGCGCCCGCTCGCAGGCCTCAGAGTCCTCGATTTCGGCGTGATCGTCGTGGGTGCGGAGCAAGGCCGACTGCTCGCGGACTATGGCGCGGAAGTTATCAAGGTCGAGAACACCGCGTTTCCCGACGGCGCACGCCAGACGATGGAGCGCGGCGCGAAGATCAGCGCCGGCTTCGTGAGTGGCAATCGCAACAAGAAGAGTCTGGGACTGAATCTGCGCAGCGAGCGCGGCCGCGAGCTGTTGCTGCAACTCGCACGGCAGTCGGACATCGTACTGTCGAACTTCAAGCCCGGCACGCTCGAGTCGCTCGGCCTGGGCAACGATGTGCTGCTCGCAGCGAACCCGCGGCTCATCCTCGTCGACAGCTCTGCCTTCGGGAGCACGGGACCATGGAGCACTCGCATGGGCTACGGACCACTCGTGCGTGCCTCCGTAGGGCTCTCTTCGCTGTGGCGCTATGCCGATGACCCGAGCGCGTTCCATGACAGGACCACGATCTATCCCGATCACGTGGCGGCGCGCGTGGGCGTCGCTGGCATACTGGCGCTGCTCGCGCGGCGGCTGCGAACCGGACGCGGCGGAACCTTGAGTGTCGCCCAGGCGGAAGTGGTCCTCGATCATCTCGCACCGCAGATTGCGGCTGCCGAACTCGCGCGTTCCGGGATCGCGATCGAAGGATCCGCACAGCCTGCGCCCTGGGGCGTGTTCCCGTGCGCCGGCGAGGACGAATGGTGCGCGGTCACGGTGCGCGACGATGCAGACTGGCAACGTCTGTGCCGCGCAATCGAGCGTCCCGATCTCGCCGCGGATGCGTCACTGGCGACCACGCCGCAGCGCGTTACGCAGCGTGCTCGCGTGGATGCAGCGCTGACGGACTGGCTGCGCGAACGAACGCCGGTCGAAGCCATGGAAACATTGCAGTCAGCCGGCATTCCGGCAGGCGCAATGTTGCGTTCGTGGGAACTGCTGGACTTCGCGCCTTGCCGCGAGCGTCGCACGTTCAGCACCATGCAGCAGAACCATATGCCTGAGCCGCTGCACGTCGAGAGCCGCTCTGTGCTGGCAGAGCACTTTGCCGATCCGGTCTTCAACTCCGCCCCGTTGCTCGGCGAGCACACGCGCGAGATTGCCCGCGATCTGCTCGGCTTGTCCGCGGCCGACACCGAACAACTCATTGCTGCGGGTGTATTCGAAGTACCCGCATGATCGATTTTCCATCAGCTCAACCCCATACGAGGACGACAACGTGAGCGAGACGACTGAGCAGAGCGCGGTGCTGACCCGACGCGAGGGTCGCGTCATGATCATCACCATCAATCGCCCCGAGGCGCGCAACGCGATCAACGGCGACGTGCACATGGGCGTCGGCAGGGCGATGGAGGAAGCCGGGAACGACCCTGACATCTGGGCTGTGATCATCACCGGCGCGGGTGACAAGGCCTTCTGCGCCGGCGCGGACTTGAAGGGCATGGCCGCGCGCGGTGCCGCGCCTCTGCCGGCGCCGGACGAACGGCAAATGAAGTGGGGCTTTGCCGGGTTCGTGACCCACCACATCTCCAAGCCCACGATCGCAGCGGTGAACGGCTTTGCACTCGGTGGAGGAACTGAAATCGTGCTCACCGCAGATCTCGCTGTTGCCGCCGATACGGCGACCTTGGGCCTGCCAGAAGTAAAGCGCGGGATCATCGCCGGCGCCGGTGGTGCATTCCGCCTGCAAACGCAAGTACCGCGCAAGATTGCGATGGAGATACTGCTCACCGGCGAGCCGATCACAGCGCAGCGGGCGCTCGAGTTGGGCCTCGTCAACGCCGTCGTTCCACAACGCGAAGTGCTCGATGCAGCACTCAAGCTCGCCGCGCGCATCACCGTCAACGCGCCGCTGTCGGTCCAGGCCTCGAAGCGCATCGCCCGCGGCATCGCCGATGGCGTCATCGCGGATGAGCAAGCAGGGTGGACCAGAACCTACGCGGAGATCCCGAAGCTCATGCAGTCGGAGGATGCACGCGAAGGCCCGCGCGCGTTCGCCGAGAAGCGCGCACCGGTCTGGAAGGGGAAATAAACTCCATGGACGCTTCACGTATTCCCGTCATCGTCGGCGTCGGCCAGGTGAACGACCGGCCTGCAGATCCGGCGCGTGGACTCGACCCGCTCGGATTGATGGAGGCAGCGCTGCGCGCGGCAGATGCCGATGCGGGCGGCGGCTGGCTCGAGCGAGTCGATTCGCTCGCGCACATCGGTCAGATCTCGTTTCCCAAGCTCACCGACATTCTCGGGCCGCTCGCGCAACGCCTGGATGCATCGCCGCGGCTCTCCTATGCAACCCATCCCACCGGAGACAGTCCGATACTGCTGCTCAATGAGGCAGCCAATCGCATCGGCGCCGGCGAGATCGAGGTGGCTGCCATCGTCGGCGGCGAGGCACTGCGCACGGCATCACAGCTGCGCGCGCAAGCGGCCGGCGGCAGCGTGTCGGATCAGAACGTCGTCGCCGCGGCCACTGCTGCCTTCCGGCAGACTTATCTGGGACGCTATGGTCTGGTCATGCCGACCGAGGCGTATCCGCTGTTCGAGAATGCGTTGCGCGCCGCGGACGGTCAGACGCTCGCGCAGAGCCAGCGCGAGAGTGCCGAGATCTGGTCGCTGTTCTCGCGCGTTGCCGCCGAGAATGAAGGTGCCTGGCTGCGCAGGCCACTGTCGCCAGAGGACATCCTGCGCACGGGCGCAGACAACCGACCGCTCTCCTTCCCCTACAACAAGCTGATGGTGGCCAACAGCTCGGTCAACCAGGGTGCAGGTTTCATCGTCACGAGCCTGGCGAAAGCACGCGCGGCCGGCGTCGCCGATGAGCGCCTCATCTTCGTCGGGCGCGGCGCGGCGGCACATGAGCAGTACGACGTACTCGCGCGCGATGTGTATCACCGCTCTGCCGGCATGACCGTGTCATTGCAGCGTGCGTTGCAGCTCAACGATCTGTGCACCGATGACCTCGACCATGTCGAGTTCTACAGTTGCTTTCCGTGTGTGCCGAAGTTGGCGCGCCGAGTGACGGACTGGCCAGTAGACAAGCCGGCTTCGGTGTTCGGTGGTCTCACCTTCGGTGGTGGCCCCATCGGCAACTACATGAGCCATGCGGTCGTGAGCATGGTGCTCGCGCTGCGAAAGAGCGGTCGTCACGGACTGTTGTTCGCAAACGGCGGACTGGCAACACACAATCACACGATCGTCGTCAGCCGCGAGCCGCTGCCCGGTGCGCAGTTTCCGCAAGATTTCGATTTCCAGGCCGAAGCCGATGCTGCTCGCGGACCCGTGCCGCCCCGGGCGGAGAACTACGTCGGACCGGGTACGATCGAGACCTATACGGTTCACTACGACCGTCAGGGCGAGCCGCGTTCCGGCGTCATCGTTGCGCGCGGCAAGCAGGGCGAGCGCTTCCTTGCCAAGGTGCGCGGGGACGATGCGGCCGCCATCGAGTTCCTGACGAGCGGCGCGGCGGAGCCTGTCGGTGCAATGGGCCATGCGGAGGTGGGATCGGACGGTGACGTGAATTGGCGGCTTTGACCGCCCTCACTTCATGCTGCCGCTCGCGCTGCGAGCTCCCTGACCCAGCCAGCCAGAACAAGATCAGCCGTGAGCCACGCTGCCATCGTAGGAATCGCAGAGTACCCGGCGCAAAAGCCGAACACCCCCGCAGCAATGACCAGCTTGCACATGGCCGCGGACCTGGCAGTTCGCGCACTCGAGGATGCGGGTCTGCCGCTGAACTGCGTGGACGGCCTGGCGGTGTGCGGGATCCACGAATCGCAGT
>JBEVDW010000425.1:0-4083 GCA_040513115.1 Steroidobacteraceae bacterium
GCGAGCTGAGCCGGACTGGCGTCACGGTCAACGCGATTGCACCGCGCGCCAACACGCGCCTCACGCCGCAGGCCACGTGGACCGAAGAGCAGATCGAGAAGCGTCAGCCGGTCTGGACGGCAGCGTTGATCACCTGGCTCGCCAGCACGGAGTCCAAGAAGGTTACCGGCCGCGTGTTTGAAACGTGGGGCTACGGCTACACCGTCGCCGAGAACTGGCAGCACGGTGTTACCGCGCCGGCGACCAAGGATCCGACGACGATCGGTACGTCGGTGCTGGAAGCCGTGGAGCGCTCGCGCAAGAACGCCGGTATCGATCTGAACACGACTCAGGATCCCTGATTCGCGTCGGTGCGCGTGAGACTGCGCATCGGAAGCTAAACAGCGGCAGCCGCGAACCTCATTCGCGGCTGCCGCATTTGTTTTCGGCACTCGCAAACGAATGGTCGGAGAGAATTCATGAGTAATGCCAACGTCACTGCCCGCGGGCTGGATTTCGATCTCTCCGATCTCAAGGCGATTGGTCCCGATCTCATCGCCCATCTGAATGCCATTCGCGAGGCTTACCCGGTGTTCTGGAGCGATATCCAGAAAGGATGGTTCGTTACGCGTTACGCCGATGTGTCCGAGGGCTTCACCGGGAAGCTGCCGTTGTCGAACGTGCGACTGGATAAAGTCGCGTTCGCAGCCATTCCTGAAAATGAGTGGTCCACGCGCATTCCGTTGCTCACGAGCGGCACGCCGACGTTCGCGAACATGACCGACCCGCCGTATCACAGCAAGCTGCGTCGCCCGATGAACGCGGCGTTCGGTGCCGCCAACATTCAGAAGCTCCAGACGTTCGTGAAGTCGCGTCTGCAGCAGTTGCTGGACGAGGCGGAAGCCCACGGTCGCTTCGAGTTCATCGAAGCCATTGCGCGGCCGCTCACTGGCAGCGTCATCATGAAGCTCATGGGCATGCCGGACCACGTACTCGACAAGCTGGGGGACTGGGCGAACACCATCGTCTCCGCCATCGGCACGCCGAATCCCAGTGTCGCCTTGTTGGAAGACGGCGAGCGCGCGATGCGCGAGATGGACAAGGTGTTCATGGAGGAGATCGAGCGCCGTAAGACGCAGCCGCAAAACGATTTCCTCACAGTGCTCGCGGACGCGTCCAAGCCCGCGGATGGTTTGACTCATCCCGAACTGCTGGGCACGTGCGTGAACACATTGCTCGCGGGGCACGAGAGCACGGCGTCGACGATGGCCATGGGTGTTGCCGCGTTGGCCGAGCATCCGGATCAAGTGCACTTCATGCTGCAGCATCCGGAGCGCAAGGCGCAGACGGTTGAGGAGATCTCGCGCTTCGTGGCGATGTCCGCGAGTCAGACACGGGTCGCGTCAGCGGACTTCGAATGGCATGGTGCGAACATTCGCAAGGGCGACATCGTCTATCTATGGATGGGTGCCTCGCATCGCGATCCGCGCGTATTCAAGAACCCGGACGGGCTGGATCTGTCGCGCGACGCGAAAGAGAATCTGGTGTTCGGACGTGGTATTCACCACTGCGTCGGCCACTTCCTGGCCAAGCTGCAACTCGGTGAATTCTTCCCCGCGATGTTCGAGCGCTTCGATGTGGAAGTGTTGGATCACCCGCTCAACTACAGCGGCGGCTATGCGTTCCGTACTCTGTCCTCGCTGAACGTGCGTGTGAAGCCGGCATCGGATCGTCGCTCGGCGGCCTGAGCTGAGCGACGGAGCGCCGCGCTACTCTTCGAGTAGATGAGCCTGCATGCGCTTCACGGCCGTCGCATCGATTCCCAGGCGGTTGCGCACGTAGCTTTCAACCGATCCGTGATCCTGTTCGACGGTTTCGAAGGCAGCGTCCAAGTACTCCGGGAACGCCTTGAGCAGGGGCGAGCGCGCCTCGCGGCTGCACTTCATCAGATAATTGCGGTCCTCTCCGAGACCTACACTGCTGCGCGGGTGCTCGAACAGTTCACGCTCGAGGTCGACGACGTCATTCGTGAGCGTAAAGTCGGCATAGATCTGCTCGCGCGGCACGCCTAACGTCGTCAGCAACAGAGCAGCAGCAAATCCAGTACGGTCCTTGCCAGCCGAACAATGGAATACGAGCGGCAGCTCACCGGCAGACAGTTTGACGAGAAAGTCCGTGTAAACCTGAGCGAGGGTGGAGGGCAGCTTGCGATACAGCAACGCCATGCATCCGCGCGCAATTTCTTCGGTCAATGGCGCCGAATGGTCGAGATAGCCTCGCAGGCTCACGGCGCGGTGGTCGTACTCCCAGGTGAGACATTGCTCGGGCACTTTGTTCCAGCTCGTCGGTTCGCGTTTGCGCTCCTGGGGCGTACGAAAATCGCAAACGGTGCGGATGCCCAGCGTATCCAGATGCGTGCGGTCTTCGGGAGTGAAGTAGGCCATCACCCCGGAGCGATACACGCGGCCCCAGCGCAGGCGGCGACCGTCGGCAGTGATATAGCCGCCGAGATCGCGAAAATTGCGTCCGCCTTGCAACGGCAATACGCGCTTGGAACGCGCTTGATCCAGCGCAGAGTCGGAGATCGTCATCGTGGGGCTCTTGAATTCGTGTGACGTGGACGGCTTCAGTTGCCTAGGCCCTGAAGCCGCTTGAACAATTTGACAGGCATCGCCTTGAGAACGGCGAGCACCTCGGGGATTGGATCGGCAAACATATTGAGTGAAACCTCGGACAGTTTCAGCAGCTTGCCAACGTGGCGGCCACCGTTCTTCGAGTGCTCGAGCAGGGCGCTACCATCCTTGTAGGCTTCCAGCACGACACACTCGCTTCCATCTTGACTCATGAACCACTCATAAGCGAGGGTGCCGTGATCGAGTGACACAGCCGCTTGCAAGCACTCGGCGGCATAGCGCTTGAACTCGTCCCCTTGCCCCGGCTGAATCTTGAAGCGTGCTACCGCACGTATGGTGGTCGACGGCTGGTCGCTGGCGCGCCTGACGGCATTCGGTAATCCTTGCAAGCGCGGCATGAACTTGATCGCGCCCTGTAAGGCCTGCACCAACTCCGGTGTCGCCTCACCATAACCGTTCACCGAGGTGGCACTCACGGCCTGCATGATCTTGCTGCCGACCGGTTGAGCGTTACCGACGTGCGCCAGCAGTCCTTCAGCGCCAGCGTAAGACTCCAACACGAAGCACTCGGTCTGCGCATCGTTCACGAACCACTCGTACGCGAGAGTCCCCGTGTCCTTGGTGCGGCAGATCTGGAGCGCCTCGGCAGCGGCCTGGGTGAATTCGGCAAACTTGCCGGGTGCGATGTTCAAGCTGGCGACGACATCAAGGACGGTCATGGGTTGATCTCACTGTTCAGATGACAAAGCCACCGTCCACGGAGAGCGTCGCTCCGGTGACGTACGTCGATTCGCCGGAGCACAACCACAAGACCGCCGCGGCGACCTCATCGGTTTCGCCTGGTCGCCCCATCGGGATCTTCTGCTTCAGCATCGCGAACTTCTCCGGCGCACTGGCGAATTGCTGCGTGACCATCTCGGTCTGGATCATGCCGGGGCAGACGGCGTTCACTCGGACGCCACGCGTTGCGTATTCCAGCGCAACCGACTTCGTCAAACCGACCACGGCGTGCTTGCTGGAGTAATAGCCGGAGGCACGAGCACCACCACGCAGTCCCGCAGTCGATGCGCAGTTCACGATACTGCCGCCGCCAGCGCGAAGAATCTCCGGAATCTCGTACTTCATGCACAGCCATGTGCCTTTGAGATTGACCGCGATGGTCTGATCGAACATCGCTTCGTCGGCATCGGCGATTTCGTGCATGACGGAACCGGTGATGCCGGCATTGTTGAATGCCACATCGAGTCGGCCGAAGCGCTCGACGCACGTGCGCACCATCGCCTGCACGGAAGCTGCCTTGGTCACATCGGTGGGAACGAACAATGCCTCGCCACCCGCAGAGCGAATGAGACCGAGTGTGTGTTCGCCTTCAGTGGCTCGACGCGCCGCGACGACGACTTTGGCACCTTCACGTGCGAGAGCGACAGCCACCTGCTGGCCGATACCGGAGTTGCCTCCGGTCACGATGGCG
>JBEVDW010000426.1:0-4657 GCA_040513115.1 Steroidobacteraceae bacterium
ACTTCGCGGCCGCCCAGTTCGGCGAGCGTGCGATGGAACGGCTTCTGCTCGAAACCCTTTTGCGACAGCTCGATCACCTCGCCATCGTCGGCCGAGACGAAGCCTGCCGGGCCGAACAAGTTTGCCTGGCGCAAGCGGCGCTGCGTCATCTCTTCGGTGTCGTCCTCGAAGCCGAAATGCGTCCAGACGAAGTCGAAGGCGCCGTTTCCGCTCGGCTGGATATGCCGGGTCGAGACGCTGTTGACCTGTTGCTGCAGGATGACGCTCGGGAACAGGGTCATCATCACGGCGGTCGGCCCATTCCACCAGGGCTCCGCTACGATGTCGAGAAAGCGCGGGTCGTTGAGCTGCATGCTCTCCTTGAAGCTCGATACCTGTGTCACTTGGTCGGCTTTGCCGCTGGCGCCACGGGTGGAGACCATCGCGGCGTGGCGATGATGCGCATCCATCTTCAGTTCCGACTTGTTGTCCGCGCGCCAGAGTCCGAAGGTCACGAACCAGGTGTGGAGCAGTCCGGGGTGGTACGGATCCTTGATGTTTTCCTGCATCAGCTTCCAGTTGCCGGGAATGCGCTGGCGGTTGTAGCCGAGGATGGTCAGCTTGCGACCGTTGAACAGGCGATCGAAGTAGCCGAGTATGGTCGGGCCCATGAAGTCTTCGAGCGACTCGATGTCCGCATCGAACGACGCGAACACCACACCGCCGCGCGTGGCCACCTTCAGCTTGTTCAGGCCGTGCTCCGCGGTCTTGAAGTCAGCCGGCATGCCGCCGTTGACCTTGCCGTCCTGCTTGACGCCGCGGCGGAACGGTACGCCCTGCAGATCGCCCTGGAGGCTGTAGTTCCACTGGTGGTAGGGACAGGTGAAGCCGCTGTCCTTGAGGTTGCCGTGACGCTCGCGGCAGAACTGCATGCCGCGATGGGCGCAGACGTTCTCGACCACGTTGATACCGCCATCGGGGTCGCGCACCATGAGCACTGAGCGCTCGCCGACCACGGTGCGCTTGAAGTCGCCGGGGTTCGGGATTTCGGCTTCCAGGCCCACATAGCACCAGTGCTTGCGGTAGAAGAAGCGGTCCAGCTCCTTGCGGTGCTGGTCGGCCTCAGTGTAGGCCATGAAGGGGATGCGGCTGGTGCCGTCGGACTCCCAATGTATTGTTTGCGGAAATACGGTGGATACGTTGTCCATGCTTGTCTCCTCTATATCCTGGTTCAGGATTCGACCGTGACGGTGATTTCCCCCAGACCAGCGATTGCTCCGTGCAACACATCGCCGCGCTCAACCGCGTTCACGCCCTCTGGCGTGCCGGTCATGATCAGGTCGCCGGGTTCGAGCGTCTCATACTGCGACAGCACAGCGATGCATTCGGAGACGGACCAGATCAGTTTTGCGATGTCAGAAGACTGTCGCGGTACGCCGTTGACCGTCAGCGTGATCGCGGCCTCGGCCGGATGACCGACGTCCTGCGCACGGTGAATGACGCCGACCGGCGCCGACTTTGCAAACGACTTGCCGAACTCCCAGGGTCGTCCCTTATCTCGCGCATCAAGCTGCAGGTCCCGACGCGTCATGTCCAGGCCAACTGCATAGCCATACACATGGTCCAGGGCATCGGCGACTGCAATGTCGGCGCCACCGCGGCCAATCGCCACAATGAGTTCGATCTCGTGATGGAAGCTGCTGGTCTTCGGCGGGTACGGAATCGTCACAGCCTGCGTCGCATCGACGGTTGCCTGCGCTGGCTTCATGAAATAGAAGGGCGGATCACGATCGGGATCCTTGCCCATCTCCCGTGCATGAGCGGCGTAATTGCGTCCTACACAAAAGATGCGATTGATGGGAAAGCGCTCCTCGCGTTCGGCGACGGTAAGTGTTTGGACAGGTGCGGGCGGGACTGCATAGTTCATGCTGGATCTCCTATGTGTATTGATTAAATTTTTTCTTCGCGCCACAAACCCAGCGCCTGTTGAATCGGACGATCCGAGTAGCTGAACAGGATCGTGTCCTGCTTTGCGTGTAGCCGCATTGTTTTCCACGACGGCACAACGAAGACATCGTTCTCACTGAAGTCGTACTGCGATTCACCAATTTCTGCGACGCCTTCGCCTTCGAGGCACACGTAAACCGTGCCGTCCGTGCTTCGATAAGGGCGCGTGGCGAACCCTGCCTCCAGCCTCTGCGCGAAGGCGCCGATGGTCGGCATGGGCGACGCGCCGGTCGCGGGATTTACGAAGCGCAATTTATGACCAAAATGGGCATCGGATGCTCCCAGCGAGATCCCGAGCAAGGACTCGCGCGTCTTGGCATAGGGATAGACGAACACCTTGGTCGGCTCCCACGAAGCCTGATGGAAGTCGACTGGCAGCATGTTGTTGCCGTAGCGCGCTAGCGCATCGCCTTCCGGACGGATTGTGGCCTGGGACGTACTCTTGTTGTGTTCGGCAAAGCCCGCATCCAGAAAGCGTACGGTCGGGATATCCAGGCCATCCAGCCAAATCACTGGCTCATCGCCCAGATTGCCGTGATCGTGCCAGGTCCAGGATGGGGTAATGATGAAATCGCCGCGACGCATGGTCGTGCGTTCGCCGTCGACGGCCGTGTAGGCGCCCCCACCGTCGAGCACCATGCGTAGCGCCGATTGGGTGTGCCGGTGCGCCGGAGCTATCTCGCCGGGCAGGATCAACTGCAGGCCAGCGTACAGCGATTGCGTGATCGAAGATTGCCCGCGCAATGCCGGGTTTTCGAGGATCAGTACACGGCGCTCGGCTTCGGCGGCGGAAATCAATCGTCCTGCCTCCAGCACCTGTTCGCGTATTTCCGCATAACGCCACAGCGCGGGAACCACCGGGGTTGTGGGTGTCTTTGGAACAAGGGCTCCCAACACTTCCCATAAGGGCGTCAGGTTCTGATGGCTGATCGCTTCGTAGTATCGCTGACGCTGTTCGACAACGTCCTCCGAAATGGCTTGCGCGTGCATGGGTCTCGCTCCTTTGATTTAGATGCCGCCTGTCATGAACTGACTTGGCTTGTCGGCATGTTGATTTTCTATGTAGACAAGGATAGAAACTAATCTAATATAAGGAAATAGCATCTCGTGAATGTATCCCATCACTCTCAGGAATATTGTTGTCGCCATGGAATTAAACGATGTCGATTTAAACCTGCTGCTGATATTTCATCATCTACTGATTGAGCGACGCGTGTCTGTCGTTGCAGAAAAATTGGGAATGACCCAGCCGGGCGTCAGCAACGCGCTCAAACGCCTGCGCCTGTTGCTGGGAGACGAGTTATTCCTGCGCACTTCGCGCGGCATGGAACCGACGCCGTACGCAGCTCGGTTAGCGGAGCCGATCGGCAACGCACTGAGGACGATTCATAATTCGCTTAACGACGTCGAGAAGTTTGATCCGGGCAGTAGCACGCGGAAGTTTACGCTTGGCATGAGCGATATCGGTGAAATACATTTGCTACCAAAGCTGATGGAAGCATTGGCGCTGTGCGCACCCAGCGTATCGATCAGCACAGTGCGCAATACGATGGTCAATCTGCAGGATGAAATCGAAGCGGGTCGCGTGGATCTCGCAATTGGGCTACTACCCCAGCTCAAATCAGGTTATTTCCAGCGCTGCCTTTTCAAGCAGCGCTACGTATGCATGTTCCGCAAGGGACACGAATTGGACAAGCAAGGCCTGACAGTGGAAGAATTTGCGAAAGCCGATCATGTCATCGTGATTTCGGGTGGCACCGGTCATGCGATCGTTGAAGAATCAATAGAACGCGCGGGGATCAAGCGCAATATCCGGCTAACGGTGCCGCACTTTGTCGCGGTGGGCCATATTCTCTCAACGAGCAATCTGATCGCCACCGTCCCCGAGCGTTATGCAATGGAATGTGCGGTTCCGTTTGGACTTAAATATGCGAAACATCCTGTTGCCCTTCCCGAGGTGGGCATTAATGTTTTTTGGCATGCCAAATTTCACAGGGACCCTGCCAGTCAGTGGATGCGGGGCGTCATTTTCGATACGTTTGCTGATGGAGCGAAAGCATCCGAACGTTATGTAGATCACGCCCCGACATTTCACGAATAGCCAGAGCTCGCTAACGGTCAGTCGTCGTAGGTCGCGAACGTGCGCACAAACTCCAGCCTCCTTTCTGGAAGAATCGCCTTCGAGTCTGTTTAGAGAAACTTACTCACAGCTATTGGTGAGTTTTACCCTGGTCGGCGTATCGGCAGCCCAGTTTCACTGGGCACGGTAGCGCGATGGTATTTCCGAGCCAAGTTCACCGCACTGGTTCGGATAATACGGGAGGTAGCTCCGCATGGCTTCACACCGGTTGCGTGCAGCCCTCTGTTCGGGCCCGGGATCATGGCTTCCCAAGGTGGAACAACCGAGCAAGACCGTCGCCACGAGCACAATTGCAAGGTTTTTCATTTCCTTCTCCTTCAACGCTGGTGCCGGAGCATCAGTTCATGACAATTATAGCAACTTAGCCATTTTCCAATGGCTAAAGACGACTCGAAGCGGTTGGTCATACGATTTTCTTAAACGTCTGCTGTGCCAAAAACAGCGGACTGCCTGGCACGAGAGGTGTTGAGATTTCTCAGGACCGCCGGAATAATGAAGATTACCATTCTTTCAATCCTGGAAAGGCCAGTC
>JBEVDW010000427.1:0-3335 GCA_040513115.1 Steroidobacteraceae bacterium
GAGGTTCGACTCACGTGCCTCCATCCATTCGCCTGCAGCGACCTGCTCGTGGATCGCCGTCATCAGCGAAATGACGCCATCGCACATCGCGGCATCGATGACCTGGCCATCGCCGGTGCGACGTGCAGCAAGCAGCGCAGCAAGCATCCCCGTCACGAGGAACATGGAGCCGCCCGCGAAGTCGCCGATCAGGTTCAGCGGAAGTACCGGGCGTTCTTTCGGCCCGATCGCCGCCAGTGCACCGGTGACTGAGATGAAATTGATGTCGTGCCCCGCCGTGGACTTCAACGGACCGGTTTGCCCCCATCCGGTGATCCGGCCATAAACAAGACGTGGGTTGTCTCGCAGCACGACGTCCGGGCCCAGGTTCAGGCGCTCCATCGTTCCGGGACGAAAGCCTTCGATCAGCGCGTCCGCGTTGCGCAGCAGGTCGCGGACGCAGTCAAGGTCTTGCGGGTTCTTCAGGTCGGCCGCATAGCGCTGCGCCCTTCCGCGCTGGGAGATCGCCGTCGCGGGAGCAGCCGTGGCGTCCGGGCGTTCGATGCGAATCACTGACGCGCCCATGTCCGCCAGCAGCATCGCCGCGTAGGGGCCGGGCCCCAGACTGGCAAATTCAACGATCGTGACCCCCGCAAGCGGACCGGTGCTCATGCCGCCTCGCTGCGCTCGCGCAGCGCCTTGCGATCGACCTTGCCGGTCACGCCAGTGGGCAGGGCATCCAGGAAGTGGAACGCTTTCGGCACCTTGTGCCGGCTCATCTGACGGGTGTCCTTCAGGTACGACTTCAGGACGTCCGAGGTTAATTCAGCGGCTGTCGCAACGACATAGGCCTCGATTCGTTGACCGAACGCCGCGTCGGTGCAACCCACGACGACGCATGCCGAGATTTCGGAATGGCTCATGATCTCGGCCTCGATCTCCTCCGCATGAACCTTGATGCCGCCTGAGTTGATGACGTTGTCCGCACGGCCGCTGACCCAGACATAGCCGTCCTCGTCGATGTGCCCCAAGTCGCCGCTTCGCCACCAGCCGTCGACGAACTTCCTGGAAGTCAGCTCGGGCTCGCGCCAGTAACCAAGGGCAATCGAGGAGCCGGTCACCACGATCTCGCCACGCTCACCCGTCGCCATAACATCGTCGATCGAGCCGCTCGGCTCGACGACGCGTACGTCGGCGCCTGTCATCGGCATGCCGGTCGAACCGATCTTTCCGACACCCAGCATGTCTTCGGAAGTGACCGTGATTGCGCAGCCATTGCCGGACTCGCCGGCCATGTAGATGGCGTGGATCCGCGGGCAAAACCTCGCGGTGATGCGAGAGACGTCGTCTGGAGTTGGCGACTCGCCGCCCACGCAGGTCAATCGCACGCTCGAGAAATCGTGGTCCGGCGTCACGACGGCCAATACCATGCGCCACATGGTGGGCACCATGTTGAGAATCGTGACGCGCTCGCGTACGGTCAGCTCCGCCACGCGCGTAGCTTCGAAGCGCCGGACAAGCAAGAGGCGCGACCCGCCTGCCAGGCCGGGCAGCACGAACATCACCCAGCCCGCGAACGACGGGTTCATGGGGATCAGCATCGTGTCATGCCTGTTGATCCCCGCGAGCATCACCTGGCCTGCGAGCGCGCACGCGAGCATCGAAGCCTGGGTGTGCATGACGCCCTTCGGCTTGCCGGTAGTGCCCGACGACAGGATGACGGTCGCGAGCGAATCCGGTGGCGGCCGGTTGCTTTCGTAGTCAAGGGGAGGCGCGGCTTGGACGAACGCCTCCCAACTCATGGCGTCGTCGTCGAATGCCAGCGTGCGGATGGGCAGTTCCAGCTCCAGCACAGCCGCATTCACGACGGAGGTGAATTCGGCATCGTGGACCACCAGTCTGGCGCCGAGCCATTGCAGCGCCTCCACGATCTGCGCCACCGAGCTGTTCCGCGTGTGCAAGTTGGTGGCCACGTAGCCGCCTGCCATCGTGCCGAACCAGGCGGCGATGTGGGCTGTCGAACCCAGGCACAAGAAAGCGACCACGTCGCCCGGCTTCAATGAGGCGTTGCGCAGCGCACAGGCGAAGCGTAATGAATGGTCCAGGGCTTGCTCGCCGGAATAGCTTGAGCCCTGCTCGTCAGTGAAGAGGGTCCGCCTGCCTTTCCATCGGCAGCTACGCACATACAGGTCGGCGATCGAATCGCAAGTCGCGAAGCGGGGGGGCATGGCGGTCTCCTGGCAAAATTTTGAAAGGTGCCCGTCTACTCCGGCTTGATGCCCGCCGCCTCGACGAGATCGGCCGTGGTCTTGACGTCAGAGGCGATGCGCTCACGCAGTTGCTGCGGCGTGCTCGCGACCGGCGTCAGTCCGTGATTCAACATCTGCTTTTGCGCGAACTCCTTGTCCTTGAGGACGGAAGTGACGTCCTGGTTGATCTTGGTTACGACCGCTTCAGGCGTGCCGGCGGGAGCGTACAAGCCGTACCAGATACTGGCGAGAGCGTAAGGAAACCCCTGTTCGGCGGTCGTGCTGACATCAGGGAAAAAGTTGTCCCTGGACTTGCCGGCCATCGCCAAGGGCTTCAATTTCCCAGCCTTGAAGTGCTGCCCGACAACGCCATAGCCGGCGCTCGCCAGCTTCACATCACCAGCGATCGCCGCGCCTAGCGAGAGCGACACGCCCTTGTACGGAACGGCCAGCATGTCGATTCGCTCACGCTTGTTGATGGCGTGAAACATGAGATCCGCCTGACTGCCGCGGGCAAAAGAGCCGAACGCCACGGTTCCCGGGTTCGACTTGGCGTACGCAACCAGTTCGCGCAGGTTCGCGACAGGAAGGCTCGGGTGCGCAACGATGAAGAAGTCGGTTTGCGCCAGCAGTGAAATCGGTTCAAAGCTGCGATCAGGATCGTAAGGCAGCTTCTTGAAGAGAAAGCGGTTGATGACCGTCGTGGTGTCGACCGTGGCAAGCAGCGTGTAGCCGTCAGCTGCGGAGCGCGCGACGAGCTCAGCGCCGATCAGCGAATCGGCGCCCGGTCGATTTTCGACAACGACCGGCTGGCCCCACTTCTTGGAGAGCTCAACGGCCAGGGCGCGGTAGAGCATGTCCGAGCCACCTGGCTGAAACGGAACGATGAACTTGACTGGCTTGTCGGGAAAAGTATCTGCAATGGCCGGGGCTACAAGCACCCCGGCTAGTGCGAGAGCACACGCGAATCTGAACATTGGGTCTGTCTCCAGTTGATCGCTCTATGACGAATGCACGCATCGTAGATCGATCGATCGATCGTGTCAATAGCTCTATTTGTTTTCCCAGATAAGCCGGAGTTCACGCGAGACCTACCCCCTCAAACGC
>JBEVDW010000428.1:0-4511 GCA_040513115.1 Steroidobacteraceae bacterium
ACGTCGCTCGGACGGTTCCGGGCGCTTACGTATGAACGACACATGACTCTCTCTGCTCCCACGGGAAAGCGTCGCTTTGCCCGTATCGATCGTCTGCCTCCTTACGTCTTCAACATCACGGCCGAGCTGAAGCTTGCGGCGCGCCGGCGCGGTGAAGACATCATCGATCTCAGCATGGGCAATCCCGATGGCGCGACACCGCCGCACATCGTGCAGAAGCTCATCGAGGTCGCGCAGCGGCCGGATACGCACGGCTATTCGGCCTCGAAAGGCATTCCCCGTCTGCGCCGCGCGATTGCGCACTGGTATCGCAAGCGCTACGACGTCGATATCGATCCGGACAGCGAGGCCGTCGTCACGATAGGCTCGAAGGAAGGTCTCGCGCATCTGATGTTGGCAACGCTCGATCGCGGCGACACCGTGCTCGTGCCTGATCCGAGTTATCCGATTCACATTTATGGCGCCGTGATTGCGGGCGCTGACATTCGGTCCGTGCCGATTGCACCGGACGTCGATTTCTTCGGTGAGCTCGAACGCGCCATCCGCGGCAGCTATCCAAAGCCTAAGATGATCGTGCTCGGCTTTCCGTCGAATCCCACCGCGCAGTGCGTGGAGCTCAGCTTCTTCGAGAAAGTCATCGCGCTCGCGCGCAGGCACGACATCTTCGTCGTGCACGATCTCGCCTACGCAGACATCGTGTTCGATGGCTGGCAGGCACCTTCGATTTTGCAAGTGCCTGGCGCGAAGGACATCGCGGTCGAGTTCTTCACCTTGTCGAAGAGCTACAACATGGCGGGCTGGCGCATCGGCTTCATGGTCGGCAATCCCGAGTTGGCGAGCGCGCTCGCACGCATCAAGAGTTATCACGACTACGGCACGTTCACGCCGTTGCAGGTCGCCGCGATCGCAGCGCTCGAAGGCGACCAAACCTGCGTGCAACAGATCGCTGCCACGTATCAGAAGCGGCGCGACGTGCTCGCGAAAGGACTGCACGAAGCGGGTTGGGCCGTCGAAGTGCCCAAGGCGACGATGTACATCTGGGCCCGAATCCCAGAGCCCTATCGAGCGATGGGATCACTCGAATTCGCCAAGCAACTGCTCGACAAGGCGAAGGTATCGGTCTCGCCCGGGATTGGGTTTGGTGACTATGGGGACGGGTATGTGCGGTTTGCGTTGATCGAAAACGAGAACCGCATTCGGCAGGCGGTGAGAGGGATCAAGGGGATGTTGCGGTAACCGCCCAACAAGCACTTGCCAGCGTCTCTTTGTGTGAACTATGCTACATGGAGTGTGAAATCACACAAGTGACCCCTATGCAAGCCTCTACTGCCGAACCTCAATTTCGTGGTCGTAGCCGGGCAGACCGGGTCGTCCTGGCGCGGGCCGTCGGCAAGCTGTTTGCCTTGTGGGAATTGAGTGCCGGCGATCAGCTCAGCTTGTTGGGCTTGAGCGAGACGAATCGCATCGCCCTGCAGCGCTATGCGAAGGGCGAAGCCTTGGCGGCCAATCGCGATTTGCTGGAGCGCGTGGGTCACCTCCTCGGCATCCAGAAGTCGCTGAAGCTGCTGTATCCCCACAATCCCGAAATCGTGAATGGCTGGATGTCCTCGCCCAACAGCAAGTTCGATGGCACTTCGCCCGTGGAGATCGTGCGCAAGTTCGGCTTTGCGGGGTTGTTGATGGTTCGCGGTACCCTCGACCGCATGCGCGGACGCTAGAACCGTATGTCGGTGACCCAGACCGAGTACCGCGTGACGCGGGACTCTCAGCGCGATTGGCATCGGAACATCGTCAGCCTGCGCAAGAGCGTCGAGTTGTTTGCCGATCTCGTCGATGATCCGGCCGATCTCGCGGTGTTGGTCGACCATGAGATGGCCACCAAGCCGGTGCACAGCAATCCGGCCATCCTCACGCGTCCCTTCGAAGAAGCCGAGCTCTACGATCCCGTCGCCGCAGCGATCGAATGGCCGTTCGAGCACCCTTCGCGATCGCGTTACTCGGCGGGTGCGTTTGGCGTTTGGTACGGCGCGGAGTCCATCGAAACGTCGGTACGCGAAACCGTCTATCACTTCCGTAAGGACACGCTTGCTTCGGCCATCGCAGCGGCGAGCACGAAGCCGATCATTCAAGAGCGTCGCGTTCATCTCGTCCGCTGCGACGCTCTGCTCGTGGACTTGCGCGAGCAATCCGAACGCGAGCCCCGCCTCGTACACCCCGACGACTACAGTGCCTGCCAGATCCTGGGTGCGGAGTTGCGGCACTCCGGCATGCCGGGCGTAATCACTTATTCGGCGCGACAACCCCAGGCTGCAATCGTCGCGGTGTTCACGCCTTCGGTGCTCGCCGACCCGCGCGTCAGCTGCTATCTCACCTATCGGCTGATCCCCACAGATGGGCTGGTCGTTGTCGAACGCACCCCCGGCGAAGTGCTGTTCGAGCTCGCGTCGTAACTATTTCACGGCGCCTTGAGAGTCCGGTATGAACGCCGCTGTCGCGGTCGGTTCCCACCCGTTGTAAAAGCACATATCGAATCAAGCTGCGCGCGCCGCCACTTACGCGCACTGTGGCGTTGACGGAACAAGCAGGGTTCGTCGCGCGTAAGTAATCCAGCCACGTCGCCATAAATCGCAGAAATCGCTGGAAAACCTTACTGCGGTGGGAACCCTGGCAGTGTGCGATCGATTTGATTACCGCTAATCGCACCAGCGGAAGGCGATACTTCACTGCCACCACACTTCAGGGCCAATATAAGGCTCGTAGGTCATTGAGCTGGGAGGACGAGTTCATGGCTGCAGAACCTGAACTTGCCGCACAAGTGTTCACACCTGCCGTGCGCACATTCACTGCGCGGGCAGAGCCGTTCGACACGTACTGGCAAGGCACGCGCAACTTGAATGAAGGGTTTCGTTCGTTCGCGACCTACTACGACGTGAACTATCTGCCACGCCTGACCGCAGACCGAGAAGCGAAGATCGTCGTCACGAGCTGCGGGCCTGGCTATCTCGTCAATGCGCTCGTGCAAGCGGGCTATCGCAATGTCGTGGGCATCGATGCCGATGCCGAGAAGATCCGGCACGCACGGCACCGCTCACTGCCGTGCGAAGTCGCATCCGCATTTCCCTATCTCGAAACCCATCCGAACTGCTTCGACGTGATCATTCCCGAGCAGGAGCTGAACCACCTCACGCTCGAGGAGACGATCGATTTTCTGGCCGTGTGCAGGGACGCGCTGCGTCCCGGCGGTCAGCTGCTGGCGTATGCAATCAACGGCGCGAATCCCCTCGTGGCGCCCGAGCACATCTCGCACAACATCGATCACTTCTACAACGTGACCGAACACAGCTTCAGGCAGTTGTTGCAGCTCACGGGATTCACGGCGATCCAGCCCTTCGCGTGCCAGCTGTACGTCTTCTGGGACAAGCCGCTGAACTACGTCGGCTGGGCCATCACTCACCTGATGGAAGCGGTCATGCGCGGCGTGTACCGGCTCTACGGCGAAAACGTGTCCATCATGTCGAAGCGCATTGCCGTGACGGCTCACCGGCCGGCGTAATCCGCATGCTTCATCGACTACGACGCAGCACTCGCCCGGGGATTGGACTGCGGCTCCCGATCGATGATGAACATCGCTCCGCAAAGGACGCTCAGCGCAACCATCAACAGTCGACGCAGTATCGCCACCACCAGGGCCGCGTCGTACTCGACACCGAGGGCGACCGCCATACCGACCAAAGAACCTTCCATGACGCCGATGCCATTGATGGACACCGGCAACACCGCCGCGACGCCCGCAGCAGCAGCCATCAATGCGCAAGCGGCGATTGCAACGGGATAGTCGATGCGGCCGAACAGCCAGTACACGATGCCGATGGACGTGGCTTGAAACGCCAGCGACAGCGCGACGACGTACACCCATTCCTTGCGCGCCTGCTGCAGATAATTGATGTTGTGCTCGATGGCCGAGAAGACGGCCAGATGACGCACGCGATTGCTCACGGCCTTCAGCCAGCCCTTGTAGACGATGAACATCAAGCAGACCCCCGCCGCTGCGCCAGCGACGCACAAACTCAAGTACCAACGCGCTACCGGCGATTCGCTCCACAACCAACACGCCGCGACAGCACCCCACAGCAACAACGCCAGCAATCCCGACACGCGATCGAGCAGCACAGCCGACACCGCGCGCGATTTGAAGCCATCGCTGGGCATGGTGCGAAATACGCGATAAGCATCCCCCCCCACCGCCGTTGGCAGGAAGTTGTTGATGAAGTAACCCTTCGTGAGCACCTGAAACAGGTAGCCGAAACGGTACTTGAGTGCATGCATACGCAACGTCCAGAGCCACTTCCAGGCGCTGAGCACGAGCTCCCAGATCATCGCGACGAGCGTGATAGCGAGCGCCGGTATCGACACGCGCTCCAGCGTCGCCTGCGCTTGCTCCCAGTCCACACCGCGCACCAGCAGTGCCAGCAGCACGAGCGCGATGAGGGCCTTGATGGCGCGTTTCATCA
>JBEVDW010000429.1:0-15416 GCA_040513115.1 Steroidobacteraceae bacterium
AGACCGCTACCGCGGTCGATTGCGCTCTCGCGGGGCAGGTGCGGGCTTCGTGCTGTCATGGCGTCATGATAGCCGTTGACGGCCAGGCTTGGCGCCAAAGGCACGTGGTCGGGATGCGGCGACACCTGACCTCGTTAAACGGCGCATAGAATGTCGCTGGAGAGAACGCTCACACTAGTCGCGTGGACAGTCCAGCGTTCGGCGTGAGCTTTCGAACAAGAACCCGATACCCATGCGCTTGACCCGCATCTACCTCGACGCACCCTTGACCCCAGCGGCCGATATTGCGCTCTCCGCTGCAGGGGCCTATCACGTGGCGCGCGTGTTGCGTCTGCGCGCGGGAGCGGCGCTACTGGTCTTCGATGGCGCAGGTCACGAGCACGAAGCCGAGATCATCGACGTGCAAGGCGATGCGGTGCGCGTACGCATCGGCAAGGAAACCTCGCATCCCACGGAGTCGCCGCTACGCATCACCCTCGCGCTCGGCATCTCGCGCAGCGAGCGCATGGATTGGGCGTTGCAGAAGTCCACCGAGCTGGGTGTGAGCGCGATCGCTCCCGTGTTGACGTCGCGCAGTGTCGTACGACTGGATGAGAAGCAGGCTGCCAAGAAACAACAGCATTGGCACGGCATCGTCGCTGGCGCGTGTGAGCAGTGTGGCCGCAGTCGCTTGCCACAGGTCGCCGCACCGCTGCCACTGCGACAATACCTGAGCACCTCGCGCAAGGACGGCATGCGGCTGGTGTTGAGCCCTGGCGCGCCGGCTTCGCTGGCTGGCCTCGCCAGTCTCCCAGCCAAAGTGGAGCTGTTGATCGGTCCTGAAGGCGGCTTTGATGACGATGAGCTCATGGCCGCACAGCAGACGGGCTTCATGGGTGTGCGCTTGGGACCGCGGGTGTTACGGACGGAAACGGCGGTGGTGACGGCGCTGTCGGTGTTACAGGCGTTGTGGGGGGATCTGCAGTAGGAGGGCTCTAGGCGATTCGGCGCGGAAGGCGAAAGCTCTCTAGCCCATAGCCCATTGGCCCAGAGCCTTCATAACCGCGCCTTCAGGCCGCCTTGCATTCCTGGCCGATCAACTCTTCCAGATACTCGAAATCCGGAATCAGCGGCGACTCGTTCAACATGCGCACCTGGCACAGCACGGGGCTGCGCTCCGGAAAGCTGCGGCTCGGATCCGACTTCACGACATCGGGATTCACGCGCACGAGTTGCGGGAAGCCTTGCGTGATCATGCCGAAGTAGCCGCCGGAGAGCTGCGCGGTGAGCGCGACGAAGATGACGATGCGCGTGCGCGTGCCCGGTGCCGGACATGGGTTGCCGGATGCGGCTTCGAATGAAATGACGGGCACGGGCCGACCATTCCACTGAATGTCACCGAGATACCATTGAGGCGCGCCGTCGACGGGTTCCGGCGCTTGCCACGTAACCACTTCCGCGACGCACGTACGCGGCACGATGAGCCGCTCTTGCACGAGCGGGACCAATAGGCTGTAGAGCTCGTGGGTCGGAATGTCGTTCACGACGCTTTCTGCCTGCGCTTGTGGACCAGCGGCTCGATCGCATCGAGCAGCTGGTTCTCTTGATAGGGCTTACCGAGATAGTCGTTGACGCCGAGCTCTATCGCGCGGGCGCGATGCTTCTCACCCACGCGCGAGGTGATCATCACGATCGGCACTTGCGACAGGCGTTCATCGGCGCGCACTTGCGCCGCCAGCTCATAACCATCCATGCGCGGCATTTCGATGTCGAGCAGGATCACGTCGGGCACGTGGTCTTGCAACACCGTCCATGCATCGACACCATCCTTCGCCGTCATTACCCGCATGCCATTGCGCTCGAGCAGACGCTGGGTCACGCGGCGCACGGTAATGGAATCGTCCACCACCAAGGCCAGCGTGCGACGCTCCTGCGCGGGCTGTGTTTCCATCGGGCCACGCGCGCGCCATTCCGAACGCACGAGCGCGCCCATGTCGAGAATGATGACGATGCGCCCGTCGCCGAGAATCGTCGCGCCGGCAATGCCGCGAATCGTCGCGATCTGCGGGCCCACCGACTTCACCACCATCTCGCGACTGCCGACCAACTCATCGGTGACGAGTGCGGTGGAGTGTTCTCCAGCACGTACCAGCACGATGGGCACTGGCGTGTCGTTGTCAGGCAGCGTCGAGGCGCCCGCACCGATGAACGAGCCGAGATGCTGGAAGCGGTAGACCTGGCCGCCATAGTTGAAGGTCGGCGTCTCTTCCGCGAGATGCTTCTGAACCTCTTCGCGTGACACCCGCGCGACGCCTTCGACCGAGGGCAAGGGCAGCGCGTACTGCTCTTCGCCGACACGCACGATCAGCGCTTGCGTGATCGCCAGCGTGAAGGGCAGCCGGATCGTGAACTTCACGCCGTGACCAGGCTTCGACTCGGTGAACAACACGCCACCGAGTTTCTTGATCTCATTCACCACGACATCCATGCCGACGCCGCGGCCGGCATGTTGCGTCACCGTGCTGGCCGTGCTGAAGCCGGGCTCCAACACGAGTTGCAACGCTTCTTCATCGGTGAGCACCGTACCCGGCTGCAGGAGGCCGCGTTGCAGCGCGCGCTCGCGCACCGCGTTCACATCGATGCCGCGGCCATCGTCCTCGAGCACGATGACCATTTCCGAGCCTTCACGATGCAGGCCGACCGTGATCGTCCCGGTTTCCGGCTTGCCACCGGCCGCGCGCTCATCCGGCATTTCAATGCCGTGCACGACCGAGTTGCGCAGCATGTGCTCGAACGGCGGCAGCATGCGCTCGAGCACCTGGCGGTCGAGCTCTCCGGATGCGCCTTCGACGACCAGCTCGGCGCGCTTGCCGGTATCGGTCGCCACCTGACGCACGAGGCGACTCAACCGCTGCACGTGCCGTTGGAACGGGACCATGCGCGTGCGCATCAAACCGTTCTGCAACTCAGTCACGACGCGCGACTGTTGCAGCAGCAGGTTCTGGCCTTCGCGCGTGAGATTTTCGAGCAGGCCTTCGATGCTGCCAACGTCCGCAACGGATTCGGCCAACGCGCGCGAAAGCTGCTGGATGGTGGAATAGCGATCGAGCTCGAGCGGATCGAAGTCCTCACGTCCGCCGACGTCTTCCTGATGCTTGTGCAGAATCTGCGCTTCGGTCTCCAGCTCGAGCTTGCGCAGCTGATCCTTCAAGCGCGTGACCGTGCGCGACAGCTCGGCCAGGTTGTATTCGATGGAGCTGACCTGCTGTTCCAGGCGCGAGCGAAAGATGCTCACCTCACCGGCGCTGTTCAGCAACGTATCGAGCAGATCCGCATCGACACGCGCGAACTCCTGTCGTTCCTGCTGCTGCGGCTCGCGGCCCGGCGGCAGTGCAACGGGAGTCTGTTCTTCTTCGGGCTGATCCTGTTCCGCCTGTTCCTCCTCGACGGCGGTTGTGTCGCGCACGACTGGCTCGACAGCGGCGAGCTCTTGCGGCGTGAACTCGACTTCGACGCTCTCGGTGTCGGCGACGAAGGGTTCGATCGGCGCGCTCTCGATGACCGCTTCGGTCGCGGGCGCAACGAACTGCGCGATCTGTACTTCCTGAACGATTGCCGGCGGTTCCGGCGCGGGTGCAGGCGCTGCAACTTCGGCAGGCGGCGTCTCGCCGCGAGCGATCGCGTGAATGCGTGCGATCAGCCCATGAGCAGGACGACAACGCTGACCAGTGGCCACCAGGTCCCGCATGCGATGCAGCTCATCGAGGCTCGCCTGCAATGCCTCGAACACCTGCGGCTCAGCGTGCGTCGTACCGAGCTCGACGCCTTGCATGAAGGATTCGAGCTCATGACTCAGATCGCCCATGGCGCGCAGACCCGCCATGCGAGCACCGCCCTTCAGCGTATGCAGCGCGCGTTTGAGCTCGAACACCAGCGCTTGATTGGCGCGATCGCGCGACCACGCAGAGAGCGAATGGTCTGCGACTTCGAGGAGTTCCGAGGCCTCCTCAGTAAAGATGGCCGCTACATCGGGATCGAATTCTTCCGGCTCATCCTCGCCAGCGTCTTCCGGAGCGCTCGTCTGGCCGGCCGCAGCCGCAACTGGTTCTGACAAGCTCCCACTCTCGCCGGCGGGCGCGAGAATGGGACTTGGGGCACCCGCTGAGGTGTCGTTCGCTGTATCGGGCGCGGTCAGTTCGATGGCGCCGAATGCGACGGGCTCGTTCGGTTCGAGCGCGTCGGTGAACTCAGGTTCGGAGCTGACTTCGATGAGCTCCGACTCCAATTCCACGGCCTCCGGGAAGTGCATGTCGGCATCCGACAACTCCGGTACTTGCGCCGTGCTATCGCTCAGGAGGATTTCGTTATCGGATGAGTCCTGTACCTGACCTTCGTTCGCGAGCGCGGCCGACCACGCAGGCATCAGCTCGTCGAGGGAATGGTCCGTGGGCGCGTCGTCAATCTGAATCCCACCGGACAGCTCGATCTCTTCGAGCTCACTTTCCTCCGGCGGTTGCGTGAGCGTGGAGAGCGCTTGCTCATCACTCAATACAATCTCTTCCGGCACCGCGGGCTGCGCGGGTGTTTCCTGCTCCGGCTCAGCAGAAGAAGGCCCCAGCTGCGCAGCCATCTGCTCGCGCAGTGCTCGCAGGGTAAACGTGTCGAGCTCCCGTGCATCGGTCACTGGCAACTCGACGACGTCGGGATCATCTTCCGCCACGGCGAATGGATCGGTTGCGCGCGTCGTGTACTCCAACGATTCGGTCAGCTCGGGCACCGGCAGGCCTTCTTCCAC
Organism: Steroidobacteraceae bacterium; assembly: GCA_040513115.1. Classification (GTDB taxonomy): domain Bacteria; phylum Pseudomonadota; class Gammaproteobacteria; order Steroidobacterales; family Steroidobacteraceae; genus DATELY01. Next base: position 4,775 of record JBEVDW010000429.1, read on the forward strand.
ATCCAACACGGGTGTGGACATCGTCACATCCGCCCGGCGCAGCTCGATCTGGGTCTGCTCGGCGATGGCCGCATCCAAGTCCTGCTCGAGCACCGCCAGTCGCGCCGTCAACGTCAGCCGCTGGTGGAAATAACCCGTGTCCTGATCGATGTGCTCGACGATGTCGTCGATGGCGCCTACCGCATCCTTCAATGCAGCGAGTCCCGGCAGGGACAGCGGCATGGAGTTGTCGTAGAGCTTGCGAATGTAGCGATTCAGCGGCTCGGCAATCTTGATGCCCTGACGCGCACCCGCGGTCTTCGCGGTGCCGCTCAGCGTGTGACAGGCACGATGCAGCGCCTCGGTCACGGCATGCGGCGCTGGCACGACATCGCAGTTGCTGACATAGGCGCGAATGACAGCGAGATGCCCCGCGGTCTCCTTCGCGAAGATGTCGTGCAGGACGGGATCCATCCGCTCCGTAGCGGACGTGCTTTCCTCAACGACCTCGACAACGCTCGCATGCAATTCATCGATCGGTTCAGCACTCAGCTCGATCTGCTCGTCGGCACCAGCGCTCTGATCGGTATGTGTCTCGAGTGCGCTCTCGTCTGACGTCGCGCTCGGATCGAATGCATCGAGGAGCCGATTGAGCGATGTACTTCCTGTCGACTCAGCTGTCGCAACGGGCTCGAGCGCGCGCAGATGCCGTACGGTCTGCGAGAGCGGCGCGACGTGTTCTGTGAGTGTGGGTGGCGTTGATTCCGCCTGGCGCGCCGGCGGTGGTTGCGGCTTGGCCGGTACCGCTACCGCCGGCCGCACTCCGGCGATGTCATTCGCCTGCGCGATGAGCTTCATCACATCGACATTCGGCGCACGGCCCGTTTCGAGCTGCTCGACGAGCTGCGGCACTGCGCCGACCGACTGACGCAGCACCACCATCATGTCGGGCGAACGCTCGAGCGTCTTGTTGATGACGCGATTGAGCAGGTTCTCGATGGACCACGCGAAGTCGCCCATGAGCTGCGCGCCGACCATGCGACCGCTGCCCTTCAACGTGTGGAACGAGCGGCGCACGTTCGTGAGCGCCTCTTGATCCTGCGGATTGTCGTCCCACAGCGGGAAGAGACGCTGCAGCTTGGCGATCTCATCCTTGGCTTCTTCGATGAAGAGCTCGATGAACTCGGGATCGACGTCCGGCTTGATGATGAGGGGCGTCTCGCTGCTCGGCGGCGGCGTCACGTTTGCAACCGGAACGAGGGGCGCTGGTTTCCAATCCGGCTGTTCGTGCGGTTCGAGCGCGTGCGTCAACACGGCCGTACGCTCGTCCTGCGTTGCAGCCGATTGCTGTGACGCCATCGAGTCGATCACGACCGTGCGCACGGGGTCCGTGGTGGTGGTCGGCAGCGGCGACAGCGTCGGGCTCGCGTCGACTTCGCTCAGATAACGCAGACAGGTTTCGGCATTGTCGAGCATGTACCACGGGTCGGAGCGTCCGGCCTGGATCGTTTCCATGTAGTACTCGACCGCCACGATCGCATCCGCCAGTCGATCGACCGCCTCGCGCACGACGCCAGAGCCATCGGGACGCACGTAGCGGCTCAATGCCTGGGCAATGCCCTCTGTAATCTCGACCGCACGGGTCTTGCCGAGCATCAGCAGGCCGGCAGTGATGCCGCGGATCAGGTGCGGCACTTGATCGAGGTTCTGTGCCTCGCTGGGCTTCTCGATCGAGAGCGATACGGCTTCCTTGATACGAGCCATGTTGACGATGCATTCGCGCAGGACCGCTTCGGTGACCTGGCGGAATTCGAGATCGTCTTCTTTATCGACTTGCGGCGCGCCTTCTCTGCGCGGCTCGTCATGACTCGGCACGATCAGTCCGACGAGTTGTTCGTCGAGACCGTCTTCGATGCGGATCAACGTGGCCGCCACGCGTAGCAACGTGCCTTCGCTCGGCGGCGTGCGCTGCGAGATGATGCCCTGCAGCTCGTTCGCCTCCACCTGCACTTTCTCACGCAGGTCGCCCAGGCCAAGCACGCCGAGGGTGTCACCGATCTTGCGCAACAGCTCCAGCTGCGAGTTGAGCTCTTCGGGCTGCGTTGCGCCCTTGCGCACGAAGATATCGAGCGCGTCCTTCACGCGCGCGAGATCCTCTTTGATCGCAGCGGCCACGGTCTTCATGAGCTTGACCGATGGCGCGGCGAGACTCTCGCGCGCTTCTTCGACCTGCTGGTCGACGGGGATGAGATCGTTCAAGCGGAACGAGGCACGCACCGCCGTCACACGTGGACCGGTCGTCCGCGTGCGAGCAACGTAGTACAACAGGTTGTTGAGCAGGTCGACCGCGGGCGCCTCGGAATAACGCGCCTCGCCCTGCTCATACAACCGTTTGATCTCGCGATCGGCCTGTCCGAGCAGGCGCTTGATCGATGCGGAACCTTCGAGGCCCCCGTCGCGCAATCCTTCGAGCACGGCACCGACGACCCAGAACAACTGGAATACGGGTTGAGTCGTAGCCACCTGTTCCAACTTCTCGGCCGCACGCGCGAGCATCTCGAGGTTCTGCTCGAGCCGCTCGCCCTTGATCCAGCCGAGCAGGCCCAGCTGGAACCGCGTGCGGATCTTGCGCGCCCACTGAGCGACGGTCAGCGCAGCCTCGCCCGGCATCGCCGGCGTTGGGCTCGCTTGTTGATCCGAGGTGAGATTCAGCAGCAGCAGCGTGCCTTCCGACAGCAGCGCATGGCCGCGCACGGCACGCAGATCGTTCAGCAGCGGCAGTAGCACGAGCGCCATGTCGCGCCCGCCGCTCATCACGCGTTCGAGGTACGTGGGCAACTGCACCATCGCACGCATGAGCGCATCGAGCCCTTCAGCCAGGTGCCGCTTCTCTTCGAAGTTCTCGATGAGATAGCGGGTGACCTGCTCCATCTCCTCTGCAAGCAGCGCGGCGCCGTACACCTCGGCCACGCGCAGCGCGCCATGCACGCTGTGCAGTCGTTCACCGCACTTGCGCAGCAGATCGAGATTCTCTTGCTGCTCACCGAAGGTTTCGAGAGCCGCGCGCGCTTCGTTGAGCTCGGTGGAGAGCTCACGCGCGACCAGATGCAAAGTCTGCGAGGAAACTTCGCTCATCAACTTGCGCCTTGGACTGGTCTCGAGCGCTTACGCACTCAGACCACTCACCTTTTTCTTCTCGACGGGAGTGTCCACCGCCCGCGGCGACGAATGCGTCGCGTCGGTGGCTGCTTTGCTGGCAGGCTCTTGCAAGAGTGCCGTACCGCCGGAAATCATGTCCGGCAGACGGAAGCCCGCGATCGACTTGCGCAACTGAGTAGAGAGCTCAGCGAGCTTGCCGACCGAGTTGGTCGTCGCCGCCGAGTTCTCCGCCGTCTGCGTGCTGATCTCGCGCAGCACCTGCATGTTCTTGGCGATGTTCTGCGCCGCGGAGGCTTGCTGGCGGGAGCTCGCGGAAATGTTCTGCACGAGGCTCGCGATCTGATTCGACACTTGCTCGATTTCCTCCAGTGCAGCACCTGCATTCTCGGCGAGCAGCGCGCCGCCCACCACGTCGGTCGTGCTCCGCTCCATCGACACCACCGCCTCGTTCGTGTCGGCCTGAATCGTGCGCACGAGCACCTCGATCTGCTTCGTCGCGTTCGCCGCGCGCTCGGCCAGGCGTTGCACTTCATCCGCGACGACGGCAAAGCCGCGCCCAGCCTCACCGGCCATCGACGCCTGAATCGACGCGTTCAAGGCCAGGATGTTGGTCTGCTCGGCGATATCGTTGATCAGCTCGACGATGTTACCGATCTCCTGCGAGCTCTCGCCCAGACGCTTGATGCGCTTGGACGTCTCTTGAATGGTTTCGCGGATGGCGTTCATGCCATCGATCGTGCGACGCACGGCTTCGCCGCCCTTGTGCGCGACGTCGACCGAATGCCGTGCGACGTCGGAGGAGCGCTCCGCATTGCCCGAGACTTCTTCCGTCGATGCAGCCATTGCGGCGACCGACTCGGAGGCGAGCGCCACTTGCTTGGACTGCGCGACGGATGCGCGCGCCAGATGCGTTACGGCCGCTTGTGTCTGGCGTGCCGAGGAATCCAACGTGACCGCGCCACCATTGATGGTCGTCACGAGCTCACGCAGCGCTTCGATCGCGTAGTTGATCGAGTCCGCAATCGCGCCGGTGATGTCTTCTGTCACGGTGGCCTGCACGGTGAGGTCGCCGTCGGCCAGGTTCGACAGCTCATCCAGCAGCCGCAGAATGGCTTCCTGATTGCGTTGATTCTTGTTTGCCTGCGTTTCCAACTGTTGACGCAGCTGCGTCGTCGCCGTCGACAGCACTGCGACGCCGGCCAGCATCAGCGCAGCGAGCACGAGCGCGCCGAGGGCAATGTAAACCCAACTGTTGTTGTCCCGCTCGGGATTGGCGTTCACCTGCCCCGACAAGGCCGCGTACAACTGATCAGCACTGCGGTCGAGCGCCGCCGCCGTCGTGCGCAGCTCTGCCAACTGCGGTGCCGCCGTGGTGCTGCGGCGAACATGTTCGCTCAACTGTGTGAAGAAGCTCTGCGCTTGCTGCAATCCACCCTGCGCTTCGGCATTCACGCGGGGCAGGCCCAACCCTGCGTCGCCGCCGGCAAGGCCCAGCAGCACCTGCGACATGTATTCGAGGCTGTCGGTCAGGCGCTTCACGATGGCGCTGTGATCGCTCGCGCCGTTGGCATACGCCTGCAGGTCCTGCTCGATGCGTTGACCCGCGAGTTCGAAGCGTTCGAGCGGACGCACCAGCTGTTCGGCGGCTGCAGGCCCCGCGGCCGTTGCGATGTTGCCTACGCTCTGCATCAAGTGCGGCAGCAGCGCGTGCACGTCGACGGCGGCCTTTTGCAGCGCCAGCGTGGCGTCGCGCCCGTTGAGGATAGTTTGTACCTGGGTTTGCAGCGCGTCCGAAGCCGGTAAGGACTGCACCTCCCTCAGGCTGGTAATCAGCGTGTGGTACTGCGCACGCGAACGGGTCAGCGCGTCGAATGCGGATTCCTTGCCCGCAACCGCAGCCGCAGCCTGCGCGGGCATCTTCTGCGTCACCGTGACCAGTTCGCTGACCTTGCGCAGATGCTCGACATCGCTGCCGGACTGCCGGCCTTTGGACACCAGGAGGACGGCGGCCACCAGCACGCATAGCAGTGCGAGGCCCGCCAGGGCCGGCACGAACTTCACGCCGTTCATCTTATCGACCATGTTCAGTCCTTCCGCTCGCGACCGCGACCGGCCGTGGAGCTTGAATGCAGTGCGCGATCACGCATGTTCGTCACGACGCCGCCGCCTGCAGAAACTCGGGACTCTCCAGCAGCGAACGCAAGGAGAACACCGGCCAACTTTCCGTGCTGCGCTTGAACGCGCCGGCCAGGTAGCGCTCGCAACGCAGGATGGTCGGTGGCACCGTGGGCGCGAACTCGGCATCGGCGAAGCGGCGGAATCCCAGCACCTCGTCCACCAGCAATCCCGCGGGAATTTCGCGGTGCTGGGCCACGAGCACACGCGAGCTGCGGCCCGAGCCGGTCGACCCGGCATTCAGAAAGGAGCGCAGATCGACGACGGGCAGCAGCGTTCCACGTACGTTCGCGACGCCACGAATCCAGCTGCGCGCACCCGGCACGCGCGTGAGCATCGTGGGAAAACCGAGCACTTCGCGCGTCTCTTCGCGCGCGACCAGGAAGTTCTCCGAGCCGAGCCGGAACGCCACACCCACCCATTCGCGATCGGTGCCGGCATCGCGGCCCTTGCCCGTCATCGCCACGCGGGCGAGTCGTTCGAGCTCACGCAGGAGCTCAAACGGCTGATCGCGCAGCGACTTGAGTGAGGCGGTCATTTCGGGTGTTTGCCTTATGCCGACAACGTCGCTTGTGCCTTGGCGATGAGCTTGTCCATCGACACCGGCTTGACGAGATAGTCGACCGCGCCCTGGCGCATGCCCCAGATGCGATCGGTTTCCTGATCCTTGGAGGTGACCATGATCACTGGGATCGACTTCGTGTCGGGATCGCTCGCGAGCTTGCGCGTGGCCTGGAAACCGTTGACGCCCGGCATCACCACATCCATGAAGATGAGGTCCGGCTTCATCGCCTTTGCCATTCGAATCGCTTCCGCCCCGTCGGCGGCTGCCGCGGTTTGGTAGCCGTGGCGCTCGAGTGCCTGCTTCATCACATGCACTTCGGTCGGCGAGTCATCGACGATCAGAATCAGGGGCATACCCGTCTCCAACGGCACAGCACTCCCGGCTTGGCGCGCCACGTCAGCGCGCACCGACGTGGGTTTCGATGGCATTGAGCAACTCGTCTTTCGTGAATGGTTTCGTCAGATAGTGCTCCGAGCCCACGATGCGGCCTCGCGCACGGTCGAACAAACCGTCCTTGCTCGACAGCATGATGACCGGGATGGACCGGAACACCTTGTTGTGCTTGATCAACGAGCAGGTCTGATAGCCATCCAGTCGCGGCATCATGATATCGACGAAGACGATGTCGGGCTGATGATCGGCGATCTTCGAGAGGGCATCGAAGCCGTCCACTGCCGTGAACACCTCGCAGCCTTCCTTCGACAACAAAGTCTCCGCCGTACGGCGAATGGTCTTGCTGTCATCGATCACGAGGACTTTGAGCCCCGACAGCCGAGGCTTCTCGGCGGTTGCTAAGTTCTCCATCGGCTACCTCGAAGGGCTTTGCGCGTCACTGCGCGGCGAGCGCGCTAATAGTTCGTAAATCAAGGCACTTACGCGATGGTTGAAGGTTTTAACATATTGGTATATGAGCCGCCATTGGCTGCGCCTCGATAGTTTGAAGCTCATCACAGGGATCGTGCGCGAGTGATGACGTGCATCACACGCGCGCGAGTGCGCAGGCGCTGCGCACTGCGTTGCAATGCCCGCGCGGCTTGCTGGCAAACTGGCCGTCTGGTCTGCTGGCCAGAAGCTTTGCGACCGCGTCTGGCCAACGAGCCAGTTGACCAACAACCCAGTTGACCGCCGGAGGCCTTCATCTCATGCCAGCCGTCCCACGCATCCTCGTGGTCATGGACCCGATCAGCAGCATCAAGCCTGCCAAGGACACCACGCTCGCCATGCTGCTCGCCGCACAGAAGCGCGGCTGGCAATTGGTCTACGCCGAGCCCGCAGATCTCTGGTTGCGCGATGGTGTGGCCTGGGGCCGCTTGCGTTCCGTGATGGTACGCAATGATCTGCAACACTGGTCTACGTTAGGTGAAGCTGAAACGGTACAGCTAAAGGATGCATGCGACGTCATCCTGATGCGCAAGGACCCACCGTTCGACATGGAGTACATCTACACGACGTACCTCCTGGATCGGGCTGAGCAGGCCGGCATTCTGGTCGTCAATCGGCCACAGGGCCTGCGCGACATGAACGAGAAGGTCTACACGGCCTGGTTCCCGCAGTGCTGCGCGCCCACGCTGATCACGCGGCGCATGCCGGACATGCAGGCGTTCCTGGAGGAGCACGGCACGATCGTCTGCAAGCCGTTGTACGGTATGGGCGGACGCTCGATTTTCGTCATTCACCGAAGCGACAAGAACGCGAATGTGATTTTCGAGACGCTCACCGACTACGGCTCGCAGTTTGCGATCGTGCAGCGCTATCTTCCCGAGATCGCGACGACCGGCGACTCGCGTGTGCTTGTCATCGATGGCGAACCGGCGCCATACGCGCTCGCTCGCATGCCTTCGAGTACCGACAACCGCGGCAATCTCGCAGCGGGCGCAAAAGGCGTCGGCCGCGAGCTCAACGAGCGCGATCGCTGGCTCGTCAGCCAGATCGGACCGACGTTGCGCGAACGCGGCATGTTGTTCGTCGGGCTCGATGTCATCGGCGGCTATGTGACCGAGATCAATGTCACGAGCCCGACCGGCGTGCGAGAACTCGACAAGCAATTCGGCACCGACATCGCGAGCCTGCTGATGGATGCCATCGAGAAGAGGCTGGTGGCGAGGCCGTGAGCCAAATAGTCGGAGAGGCATGCTGGTCAACTGGTCGGTTGGCCAGACTGGACATCGGTGTTCTCACTCTGGCCAACCGACCAGCCAGCCAGTTGGCCAACTAGTCGTTACCCGTGCAATCCGCAACAGATGAATCCAATCCCTTCGCCACCGTCGAGGAGGCGAACGCGCCGATCAAGGATCGGCTCACGACCACGCTGTTTCTCGCGGCGCTGTTCCACGGCATCGTCATCCTGGGGGTCACGTTCGCCGCGCCGTCACGCGACGGCGGCGATTCACCAAGCCTCGAAGTGTTGCTGCTGCCCGATGAATCATTGAACGAATCGCCCAATCCAAAAGCGTTCTACCTCGCACAACGCAATCAGCGCGGCTCCGGGACCACCGAAGAAGCCGTGCGCGCGTCCACACCGCCCGCCGCTCCGTTGCCAACCGAGTTGCTCGGAGAAATGGCGGGCGATGCGCTTGAGCTGCACAAGGGCAACGAGGGTATGCCCGCGGCCGAGTTGATCGTGACACGCTCGCCGCGAACCGAAATCACCTACGTAGATGGTGATGTGACGGGCGATCGCAAAGCGCAGGTGCCCCATGCGGCACCCGCCGATACGGCACCAGTTCTGGCGAGCGCCGCCGTCGAGGACAAGCTCGCACTGCGGGGGCGACGCACGCTCGAGATCACGCCCGATACCCGCGAATCCCGCATCGCCCCATACCTTGATGCATGGCGCCGCAAGGTGGAACGCCTTGGCACGCTCAACTATCCGAACCAGGCCCGCCGTCGCGCGCTGCAGGGCAACCCCGTGCTGGAGGTCACGATTCGAGCGGATGGCAGTCTCGAGAACATTCGCGTGCGTCGCTCGAGCGGACATTCGGAAATCGATCAGGCGGCTTTAGGGATTCTCAGACTAGCTGCCCCGTTCGATCCATTTCCCTCCAACGTGAAGGCCGAGTACGACGAGCTGCGCTTTGCGTATGAATGGCAGTTCGTCAGCGGCGGTGCGCGCGGAGGAAAAGTGATGGTCGATCAAGCGACGGTGAGGTGAGAGTTTGCAGGCTCGCGACGTCAAAGATTCCTGTCGCATCGCCCTCCGTACCTAGTGCCCTCCGCGACTTGATTTGTGATCTTCCCGACAGATGCCTAAGGGATTGCTTGAGCCCTCGCAGCCGAGCCCGGATACTTGCTCCATGGCGACTCCGCAGTACCTCACCAACCAGTTTCTGATCGCGATGCCTGCGCTGAGCGATGCGAATTTCTCGCAGACGGTCACGTACATCTGCGAGCACAACGAGGCGGGTGCGCTGGGGCTGGTCATCAATCGGCCTTTGAAGATGAAGATGGCCGAAGTCTTCGAACAATTGAAGATGCCCACCCCGCCGCTCATGCTCGCGAATCAGAGCGTGCTGCATGGCGGTCCCGTGCAAACGGATCGCGGCTTCGTCGTGCACTCCGCGGGCAAGCGCTGGGATGCCACCTTGCCTGTCTCCGAACGCATCCACGTGACGACCTCGCGCGACATCCTTGATGCGCTGTCACGAGGTGAAGGGCCGGAGATCGCTTTCATTGCGCTCGGCTATGCGGGCTGGGACGCGGGTCAGCTCGAAACCGAAGTGGCCAACAACGCGTGGCTGACGGTTGCGTGCGACGAGCGCATCCTCTTCCAAACGCCCTTCGAGCAACGCTGGCACGAAGCCGCACGCCTGCTGGGCGTGGATCTCGCGATGATCAGCCCCGAGGCTGGGCATGCGTGAGCTGCTCACAGCTCACGCATGACGCGCCCGCAAATCCATCTCGCCTTTGACTTCGGTACCCGCCGCATCGGCGTTGCCAGCGGCGATTCGATCACGCGCACCGCACGCGCCCTCACGACGCTCGAGCACAAAGACTCACCGCCGTGGCCGGCCATCACCAGACTGATCGCCGAATACCAACCCGCGCAATTGATCGTGGGACTACCCACCAACATGGACGGCACGGACACGGCCATGACGTCGCGTGCGCGCGCATTCGCGCAGGAGCTGCAGGCAAAGTGTGGCCTGCCCGTGACGCTCGTGGATGAGCGCTTGAGCTCGCGCGAAGCGGAAAATGCGCTGCGGGACGCTCGCGCCAGTGGCATGAAGAAGCGTCGTACCGTGCATGCGGACGTCGACAAGGTCGCCGCCAAGCTGTTGCTGGAACAGTGGTATGCAGGTGGCGCGGTGTCTTGAGGCTGAAGAGCGTTTCGACTGGCTCAACGCGAACGGTATGATGCGGCGGTCAACCGGAAGTCGCGCCACGATTTGCCCTGAGCCCTGAGCTCGTCGAAGGGTCGAAGGGCTCTTGAGCTAGACAAGACCACGTAAAGCCAATGCAGGACCAAAGCGCCTCCATCCAGCGCGACCCTGACGGTCGCTTGCGACACCTCATCACGCTCGAGGGTCTCTCGCGCGCGGAACTCACCGCATTGCTGGACCTTGCGCAGTTCTACGTCCGCGCTCCGAGCGATCTGCCCGCCCGAGATCAGAGCCTCGCCGGACATACCGTGGCGAATCTCTTCTTCGAACCCAGCACGCGCACGCGTGTGTCGTTCGAGCTGGCCGCCCAGCGCCTCGGGGCAGAGGTCGTGAACCTCGACATGCAGTCCTCGTCCCGCGTGAAGGGCGAGACGGTGCTCGACAC
>JBEVDW010000430.1:0-9689 GCA_040513115.1 Steroidobacteraceae bacterium
GAGCGGTTGGCGGTTAGCGGTTAGTAGGCCTTTGGCGACGTCTAGTGTGTGCCCTATGGCCCTGGTCATTCTATGCGTCGATCAACCGATGCCCATGACTATCACTGCCTTCTTGCCAACCGCCAACCGCCAACCGCCAACCGCCAACCGCTATCATGCCGCCATGACAGCACGAAGCCCGCACCTGCCCCGCGAGAGCGCAATCGACCGCGGTAGCGGTCTGATTCGGGGCGCACGCTACGTGCCTTCACCCAACTTCGATGAGCGCCCACCTGGAGTGCAGCCCGATCTCATCGTCGTTCACGGCATCAGTCTGCCGCCGGACGAATACGGCGGGCCGTGGATCGACGGGCTCTTCACCAACGCGTTGCCTGCCGATGCGCATCCCTACTTCCAGCAGATCGACGGGCTGCGCGTCTCCTCTCATATCCTGATTCGCCGCGATGGTGAATGCGTGCAATACGTGCCGCTGCATCTACGTGCCTGGCACGCGGGCGCGTCATGTTACGAGGGGCGAGAGCGGTGCAACGATTTTTCGATCGGCATCGAATTGGAGGGCAGTGATACGGTCCCCTATGAGCCGGCCCAGTACCGCGCGCTGGCACAGCTGATCGTGGATGCCTGCACTACGTATGAGACGCTCTCCACGTCGCGGCTCGTCGGGCATAGCGACATTGCGCCGGGCCGCAAGACAGATCCAGGTCCTGCTTTCGACTGGCCGCGGCTGCGCGCATTGCTGAATGCATTGTCGCCGCGGGCAGCGGCCGGCTTGTAAGACTTGCACATTGTCAGCTGCAATGGCAAAGCGATCGATCAACGTGTGGATGGTGCTGTTCGGCGCGATGGTCTGCGCCGTACCTGCCGCTCAAGCCCATCGCATCGTGAGTCTCGCGCCGCACCTCACCGAGTTGGCGTTCGCAGCGGGCGCCGGCGATCAGATGGTGGGTACCGTTCTCTACAGCGATCATCCCGCCGCGGCGCGCGAGCTGCCGCGCATCGGCGATGCGTTCCGCGTCGATCTGGAGCGACTGCTCGCGCTGCAGCCGACGCTCGTGCTCGTATGGGAAGGCGGCACGCCGCAGGCCACGATCGAGCAAGTTCGGCGTTTGAAGCTGCCCGTCGAAGTGTTCTCGACGCGTGTGCTGGCCGATGTGCCGCGCACGATCGTGCGCCTCGGCGAGCTGGCGCAAACGGATGCGGTGGCCACTGCGGCCGCCACCCGGTTCACGAATCAGGTCGCCTCGCTGCGGGCGCAGTACGCATCGCGTCCGACGGTGAATGTGTTCCTGCAAGTCAACAATCGGCCGCTGTACACGGTGAACGGCCGGCAGATCATGAGCGAAGTGCTGCAGGTGTGCGGCGGCAAGAACATCTTCGATGATCTGACGCAGCTCGCGCCGACCGTCAGTGTAGAAGCCGTGCTTGCGCGGCAACCGCAAGCCATCATCTCCACCGACCAGCAGCCACCCGGCATCGTTACTCAGTGGGCACGGTGGAAGGAATTGCCCGCCGTGCATGTGGGAGCGCTGTACACCTTGCGTGCGGACAATCTCACGCAGGCAAACGCGCGGATGCCCGTTGGCATGCGCGCCCTGTGCGAAACGCTCGAGGATGCGCGCCGTCGGCTCGCGCAGGTCGGTGCCTCATGAGTCGCGCGCAGATGCTTGGCATGCTCGTGTTGGTGTATGCGGCCGTGATCGTCGTGATCGCGGTATGGGGCCATCGGCGCACGCATCACCCCAACGACTATCTCGTGGCCGGACGCCGCGGCGGCGCATTTCTGGTGGGGTTCGGACAAGCTTTCAACCTGCTACCGGTGTGGCTCATGTTGCTCTTGAGCGCGAGCGCATTCACGTGGGGCCTGTCGGCCACGTGGGCTGCAGGGGCGCTGTGGGTGGCCGGGCTCATTCAGACCGTGTTCGTCGCGCCGCGCGCACGGCAACTGTCTGCGGGTCAGCACAGCTACACGCTCACACAAATGCTCAGTTGCGAAAGCGGCGATCGCATGCAGAAGGCCATCGTGCGCAGTGCGAGCTTCCTCATCGGGCTCGCGACCCTCGTGATGATCATCATCCAGCTGCAGTTGGTCGACACGATCCTTGCACCCACGCGCATGACGGACCTGCTCGGCGTCACGCTGCTCGGCGCATTTCTGATGTGCGTGGGCACAGCCGGCTGGTGGGCTCACGCTGCGTTGGAGGCGATGCATGCCGCCCTGATGCTGTTGATCGCCGGCATGACCGCATTGCTCGCGTACCTCGCGCTCGGCAGCTGGCACGAGATCGAGCTCGCCACGCGCACATTGGATCCTGAGTTCATCCAGTGGGACGGCGGCAGAAAGCTCATCGTGGCCGTTGCGTTCGTTGGCGGCTGGTTGAGCCTGGCGGGATTGCCGTTGGGGCAGCCGAGCCTTTTCAATCGCGCAATTGCAGCGCGGGATGCACACACGATACGCAAGAGCGCCATCCTGCACATGCTTTGGCTCACCTTGATGCTGCCCGCAGTGCTGGCGATCGGATGGCTGGCACGCGTGCTGTATTCCGGATTGCATCAGCCGGAGCTTGCGATGCTCGAGATGATTCGCCGCTCGTTGCATCCCGCCATCTCTGCGACCGTAGCCATGATCGTCGTCGGCGCGATTCTCGCCAACGTCGTTGCGCAGTTCGGGACGTTGAGCGCGTTGTTCGTCAACGATCTGCGCCCTCGAAAAACACAGTTGCACCCGGAGTGGTCGCGCGTCTGGACGGTGGTGATGGTCATCTGCGTACTCCTGCTGCTGCACTTCGCGCGAACGTTTGCGCTGACGGATGTCCTGTTCTGCTGGACGGCGCTCGGTGCGGCGCTCGCTCCAGTGCTGCTCGTGCGGTTGAGCGGCAAGCGCGTGCGCGGCGGCTCGATCATCGGCGCGATGAGCGCCGGTTTCATGCTCGTGTGCGTGTTTCATGCGATGCCCGATGCGCCCGGAGACTTCCTCGAACGCGTGTTGCCGTTCGTCGCAGGCCTGGGGATTGCGCTGAGCGGCGGCGAGCGCCGGCGCAACCCCGATCGCGCTGATCGCTCCGAAGAAACGGTCCACGATCGGCTGCCGATCTGATGCCGCGCAAGAGCGAAGCTGCAAGTCCAGAGCAAGCCATTCTCGCGGCCATCCGTCGCATCCCTCGGGGCCGCGTGAGCACGTATGGAGAGATCGCGACCGTTGCGGGTCTGTCGCGTCGCGCCCGCCTCGTCGGTACGGTGCTCCGGCAAACGGCAGTCAAAGTGCCATGGCACCGCGTCGTGAATGCGAGCGGACGCATCTCGTTTCCCTCGGGCAGCCCGAGTCACGAACGCCAGCGCGCACTGTTGAAGCGCGAAGGCATCGTGTTTCGCGGCGATCGCATCTCGCTCAGCCAGTACGGTTGGCCGGATCGCGAGGTCGACCTGGATCGGGCGCTGTGGCATCGCGACTGACCGCTCGATACGTCGTGTGATCTGTGCGCGTGTTGGGTACTCTTCTGCCTTCCTAAGAACGAACCCAACAGAAGATGGCGCACTCCGACGCGCGGCTGGCCAATCGCATTCTCATCGGTCTCGCCACGGGCGCGGTCGCTGGTGTCGTCGTGCTCGTTATCGGACATTTCGCGCCCGCGGTGCTCACGTGGGTGCAGAAGATTGCGGTCGAGTTGCTCGATCCGTTCGGCCAGGTGTTCCTGCGCCTGCTGTTCTTCGTCGTCATTCCACTCATCTTCGCGTCGCTCGCCGCAGGCGTCCTGCAGTTGGGCAGACTGGCTGAACTGGGGCCGCTCGCTTCGCGCACGTTCGCGCTTTTCGCGTTGAACATGTCGATTGCGGCGGCGCTCGGTTTGCTCATGATGCAGGTGCTGAATCCTGGCGGTCGGTTGGATCCCGACACGCAGGCGCGGCTCCTCGAGCAATATGGCTCTACCGCGCAGGGCCATATCGCGCAACAAGAGCAAGCTCCGCACATGAATGTGGCGACCGTCGTCGAGATGTTCATGCCGCGCAATTTGTTTGGTGCGTTCGTCGGCTCCGATCGCAACGTGCTGGGTGAAGTGCTGCCGCTGATCCTGTTCGCGATCCTGGTGGGTGCTGCGGGAACACAGCTGATGGACGCGCGCCGCGCACGGCTTCAAGACGGCTTGGAAACCGTCACGCAGTTGATGACGCACATCGTGCACTTCGCGTTGCGGCTGGCACCGTACGCGGTGCCCGCCATGATCTTCAGCGTCATCGTCAAGACAGGGTTCGACATTCTCGTGGCGCTCGGACTGTTCGTGCTCGGTTGTACCGCGGTCATGCTGCTGCACTTGTTCGGCACGATGTCGATCTGGTTGCGGCTCTGGACGCGCTTCTCACCTGTCGATTTCTTTCGGCGCATCGAAGCCGTGTTGGCCACCGCGTTCTCTACCAGCTCCAGTAACGCGACGCTCCCCGCAGCGTTGGCGACAGCCCGCGAGCAGTTGAATCTGCGCGCCAGCACGGCCGGTTTCGTGCTGCCCCTGGGCACGACGATGAACATGAGTGGCACGGCGCTGTACGAAGGTTGCGTCGTGCTCTTCGTCGCGCAAGTGTTCGGCATCGATCTTGCGCTGTCGCAACAGATCACGTTGCTGATTCTGGCAGTGCTCAGCGCGGTGGCGGTCGCTGGCATTCCTGGTGGATCCCTGCCGCTCATAGCAGGTCTGTTGATTACCTTCGGCATTCCACCGGAAGGCATTGGCATCGTGCTCGGCGCCGATCGCTTGCTGGATATGACGCGCACGATGGTGAACGTGGGCTCGGACATGGTCACTTGCGCCGTCGTCGATGCTCAGCACAAGTCCGTCGAGGCCACCGCTTGAGCGCGCCTGCAGGGACCAACACCCGCGTGCCGAGCATATGGAAGCTGGCGGTCCCCACGATCACGGGTAACGTGATCTATGCGCTGGCCGCGATGATACAAACTCGCTTCGTCGGCGGGCTCGGGCCGCAGGCCGTGGCCGCGGTGGGCGTCAGTCAGCGCGTGTTCTTCGCGCTGCAGGCATTGTTCATCGCCATCAGCGTCGGCGCGTCGGCACTGATCGCGCGTGCGTGGGGCGCGGGCGATCGCCGCGAAGCGGCGCATGTCCTGACCGCAGCGCTGGTGCTGTCCAGCGTCGTGAGCCTGATCGTCACCTGCCTTGCGCTTGTGTTCGCCCACGGCATCGCCGCCATCTTCGGACTCGACGCGGCGACTTCGATCGAAGCCACGCGCAACGTGCGCTGGTTCGCAGTGTTCGTCACAGGGCTTGCTTCCAACATCGTCATGCTCTCTGCACTGCGTGCGGTGGCCGATGTATGGATTCCACTGGTGTTCGTGATCATCGTGAACGTGGCAACGGTCGGCATGCTCTACGTCTTCATTTTCGGCGCATGGGGCGCACCGAAAATGGACTCGGCCGGCGCGCCGTTTGCCGCCGGACTCACCTATACGATCGCGGGCGCCGTGTTGTTGTGGGTATGGAAGCGGCAGCGCTTGTCGATCGGTTTCGATGCGAGCCAGTGGCGTCAGCGCGAGCGGTACAGTCGCCTGCTGCTCATCGCGTATCCAGCGGGAATCGAGCAGATGTTCATGCAGGGCGGGCTCTTCGTGTTCCTCGCTCTCATCGGCCACTTCTACGGCAAGGATGCGTTTGCCGCGTACTCGGTCGGAGTCAATCTGTTGAACGTGGCCATCGTCGTGGGCTTTGGTTTCTCCATCGCGGGATCGACGTTGGTCGGGCAGCATCTCGGTGCGGGCAACTTCAAGGCGGCGCGCCGCAGCGGTTGGCGCTCGCTGACGTTCGCCGCCAGCTCGATGGGCCTGCTGGCGCTCTTGCCTGCGTTCTACGCGGAGGAGCTCGCCCGCTTCTTCCTCGGCAATGAGGAACGCGCCGTGCACTACACGGTGCAATTCACGTACACGATGGCGTTGATGCTGCCGCTGCTTGGTGTGGAGTTCGCCATCGGCGGCTCACTGCGCGGCGCGGGAGACACGCGGTTTCCATTGATGTCGACCATTCTCGGCATCCTGTTCGCACGCATCGGCCTCACGCTCGTGTTCGTGCACCTCGGCCTGCCCGTCGTGTGGGCCTACAGCGCCATGGTCGTGGAGTACGCGCTGAAGGCGACGCTGCTCATCATGCGTTTCCGTTCCGGGCGTTGGGAAAATGCGTTGGCGGGTCGCCTGGCGCGACCCTGAGTCGTCTCGACAAGCATCTCATTCCCATCGCGGGCGAAGTGTTCTGCGGACCGATGGCGTTCGCGATGATGGGCGGACTCCCGGTCGCCACCATCCTCACGTTGATCCTTCTGCCTGCGCTGAATGCGGCTTGGTATCGCGTGCCGCTGCCGGCGGAAGTGGACTTGCAGACCCCATCGTTCGACTACGCCGACTGGAGAGTAAGACGGCGCTAGGACAGCGACATCGCAGCTGGCTCGGTCGTGACGGGCGTCATCGATGCAGGATTCACGGCGCCAGGAATCGCGCTCGGTTGCGCGTCATAGCCCCATTGCTCCAGAGACGGACTCACGCACGCTTCGAGGATAGATTGCTGCGCTGGCGTCAGATCCTGCCGCCATTTCTGATTGGCATCACGCAAGCGAGCCGATGAAATGCATCGTTCGAAGTCGGCGTTGAACTCCAGCCCGGCAAAATCAGTGGCTCGGCGGAACACGCTGACCGGATCACTGCACAGATCTTCGTAACGAATTTCCATGAGCTGCGTCGGATCCGGCATGGAGGCCTTTGCTTCTGCGTACGCCTCCATGAGGATTTCCCACTGCAGCGCCGCCAGGGCCACGAACGAGCGATCGTGGTGTTGCCAGCGCTCGTCGCGCTCGCCATCCAAAGGTCCCAAAGACCACTTGTTGGGTCCGAGCCAGCCATCCCAGAAGTGCACATTCAACAGTGAGTTCGCTACGGCGCGGCCATCGCGAATCACACTGATGAACTTCGCCTGCGGATACACCGCTTGCAGGAAGCCGATGCGTGGCCAGCCCGTGATCTTGAAAATCATGCGCGGTCGTCTGGCAGTGACGAACTGGCGAGTGGCCGTGCGGAGTGCCTTTACGGCGCACGGGGACGCGTCATCCGCTGTCAGATCGCGGAAGGGGCTGCTGAAACCACGAAAGTAGTGATCCCAAAAGCGGTAAGCCTCGACGGGGAAATACTTGCGTCGAAGCGGGTTGCCCGCGATGTCGATGCACGACACGCACGTGCGGTTGTACGCCGGCTTGGTCGGATGGCGATTCGCGAGCGAGGTCATGAACGAGACGTGCGGATGGCGTGTCAACAGATCATGAAACAGCGTCGAGCCACAGCGGCCCGTGCCGATGATGAACAGCGGATCGCCGGACGAGCTGCCGGACGATCGAACGCCGGCGATGGATCCGTCGAGAGCAGCCGGCAAAAACACACGATGCGACGCGCGACTCACCCTGACACCTTCCACCGGCATGTTTAGTTGGTTACAAGTTGGTAACACCGGCCCGGGAATAATCGTCGAGGTTGCCCAAAGTTCCACCTCACGATGCGGTGCAATGGCTGTCATTTTCGATGTGCGCGCGACTTTGCCTTCCGTCCTCCGGTTCCGATCGCGTGTGGTTGCGGTATCGCCGCGGTAACTACTGACCCCATCCACGCCGGAGCCTGCTCGCTGGGAGATGAACCAAGCCAGCGTGTAGTCAAACTTCTGACCTGGATGCGGATTCGGGAGAGGATTCGGGAGATAAGGGCTCCCCATGACTCGCCGTGCTTCTCAAGCCATTCCAGCAGCCTCGCAAGCCGGCTGTTGATGCCATCAGCGTTGAAGGTCGCGATAAGCACGCCGACCTGCTCGGATGTCACGCCAGGACTTCAACCACACCTCTAGCTAGGACTTTCAACGATACCTCTCACCATGTGAAGCACTTCACGTTTGCTTGTAGTCCGTTGTTGCCGTGAAGAGATGTCGCTGATCAGCTACGCTCGAAGTGAACGCCTGGGCAGGCGGCACAAGAACGCTGAATGATCATCGAGGGGAGACTTACATGCGTAGCGGGAATTCCATGGAGGGGTTGAAGCTTGTCAGCGGCGTGATGCTGATGTGGGCTTTCTGCGTCCAGCCGTCGCTCGCATTGCCGTTGGAACGTCCTACGACGCGGGTGCAGTTCTACGACTTTGCCGTGACGGGAACGAATGGTGAGTGGGACAGCACGGCAGGAAAGTGGAGCGTCGACGGACAGGCGTATGGCGCTGCCAGCGCAGCCAAAGCCATCAGCACACTGAATGCCTACTACGACACACCTTACGCTGCGCCGACCATCAGCGTGCAGCTGGACGACTACATCTTCGGCGTGCGCATGCTCAATCCATCCGCAGCCTCCGGCAGCATGGTGGGGCTCGTCTACAACTATCAGGACGCCAAGAACTACTACGAAGCCGTGTTCACGCCCACGCGCGTTGCGCAGCTGCGTCGCATCACGAATGGCACCGCCACGGTGTTGAGCTCGCGGACGTACTCGGAAGGCGGTCAGGGCAACTGGTTCGATGTGGAGCTGGTGCGGCAGGGCAATGCGCTCAGCACACTCGTCGTGAACGGCAACGTGATTGCAAGCGACGTAGCGACGAGTGCCGTGCCACGCGGCCGCCTGGGCGTGGTGGCGTACAACACGGCAGGCAAGTTCGCGAAAGTGACGATCGAAAGGCCCGTGGGCGATCAACCCTTCAAAGAGACGTTCCAGGATGGTGTGGCACAAGGCTGGCCCCGCATCGATGGCAATAACTGGACGATCGCGGACGGCGTGCTGAAGAACTTCACCGTGCTGCAGACGAACAAGATCTACCTGCCTGCCTCAACCGACTCGCAGTATTGGGATCCTGTGACCGCCGCGCTGCGGCTGAAGATGCGCAGTCCGTATGGTGCTGCAGGAAACCTGGTGGGTCTGTTCTGGGGAGATGACGGCTCGGGTGCCTATAAGGAGTTGGTGTTCTCGCGCACCGGCGTAGCCAGGATCAATGCAGTGCATGCGGATGGTTCGATCACCACGCTCGCGAGCGCAGCGATTCCGAAACTCAGTAGCGATTGGTTCGACGTGAGCGTCGGCGTCGGATTCGATACCACCGTGGGTCTCAACGGCAAAGCCGTATTCAGCAACCTGCCGCTCGAGTTTCCGACGGGACGTATCGGACTGATCACGCATTGGTCGCCGGGTCAGTTCGATGCCGTGGAGTTTCAAGAGCGCCCGTTCCCGACGCCCTATTCGGAAAGCTTCACCGCAGCGGCTGCGAATGTGGTGGCGCTGAGCGGCATCTGGATCACAGCGGGCGACACACTCACGAGTGTGGGTCTGGGCGACAGCGATCTCACGACGTTCGTCGCGAGCCCGAATCCGAGTCGACAGTACGTGCCTCGCGGCAGCGTGGATTTTTCTTATCGCGCAAAGCTCATCAACCAAGCGACGACGGCGGACGGCGCGGTCGGCATGATCACGCACTACAACCACGAAGCACGCGAGTTCTATGAGGTGTTGTTCACCGCAGCGGGCCAGCTGCTCGTCAACAAGTATGTTCAGGGGACGATCGTGCAGCAGGCCCTCGGCACGCATGGCATCGCGCCAAACACCTGGTTCGATGTCGAGCTGCGCTGCGTGGACAACAAGACCAGCGTATTCGTCAATGGCGTCAAGAAGCTCAGCGGCATCCTGCAGGG
>JBEVDW010000431.1:0-11507 GCA_040513115.1 Steroidobacteraceae bacterium
ACCTCGCCGAAACTCTTTCGCGCATCATCGAACGTCAGCAGCACGGAGCGGCCGGGTCGCACCCTGCTCTCTCGCGCAGCCACGTACTCCTCCAGCCCGAGCGTTCGATAACCATTGCGGCGCAAGAACTCCAGATCGCGCGCGAACGCCGGCACTGACACATCGTGATAAATGAAGACGGGAATTTCTCCGTGCGGAACACGGAAGCCAAATACGAATGCTGGATAACGCGTTTGGGATATCCGCGAAAGCGTACGTATAAAACGCCCGACACCACCGCTCATTGAGCCGTCCCCAAGCTGCCTGGAGCAATACGTCTAGTTGTTATCAGATCAGTTCGTCTGTGCATGCCAGGAGAAACCGATGTCAGTCACGCGATTACGACTGCACTGCGTCGTGCTCGGAACTCGCACGAGGCAGCGTCGGTTCCACTTCACAGGCCGGAACAATTCGCCACGCGAAAAACTATATAGCCCCGAGTACTACAACGTTGATGTCTGCGCACTCCAATGACACGAACCCTTGAAGAGGCCTGCCATCGCAGCGCCTATTTCGCGATGCAGCGCCTCCGCAACCGTCCTGTGGGACCCTACATCCGCGACTTGCAGCGCCGCGAACGGTTGGACAGCAGATCGCACCAGCATCTGGTGGCGAACGAACTCCGGGAAACATTGCTGTATGCACGCGCGCATGTTCCGCTTTACTCCACGGGGCAGTGGCGCAACGCATTTGCTCACGCCGATGCCTCGGACCTGGCAGCATGGCCGGTGCTCGAACGCCAGATCGTCAGGGAGCGCAGCAGCGAGTTGCTCGCGCGCGGCTCCGCCCTCGGCAGGTTCTATCGCCAAAGCTCAGCCTCTACGGGCACGCCGGTGCGTGTGGCATGGAATCCGCGAGGTGCGGCCTGGGGCTGGGCCAACGAATACCGCGTAACCCTGTGGTATGGCGTCGAGCCCGGAGTGCGAACTCTGCTGTTGTGGGGATCACATCACCGTCTGCAGGACTGGGTGCGAAATTGCCGGGGGTTCCTGACGACCGAGCTCACGCAGGAGCGACTCGAAGAGGCTGCGCAGTATGTATTGAAGCGCCGCCCGGTACTCTTGCAGGGGCTGCCCTCCGCGATGACGCAACTAGGGCGTTACATACGCGCCAACTATCCGCAGGCGCCATGGCCTCTCATACCGTTCGCTAAAGTCGGCGGCGAGCAGCTCTTCCCGTTCCAGCGCGACGAGATCTACAGGCATCTCGGCACCAAGATCATCGAGTTCTATGGTTGCACTGAAGTGGGTCCGATCGCTGCAGAATGTCCGGCCGGCTCGATGCACCTCATGACGGACAATTCTCTTATCGAAATCGTCAGAGATGGCGTGACAGTGCCCGCCGGAGAATTTGGCGAGATTGTCGCCACTTCGCTCAGCAATCGCGCCATGCCGCTCATCCGTTGCAAGGTCGGCGACAGCGGGCGCATATCACCGGATCCTTGTCCCTGTGGTAGACCCTATCCTGTGCTGGCCGATCTCGTCGCGCGTGTCGCCGACGTGTTCATCACAGCCGACGGGCGCAAGGTTCACGGCTCTGCGCTGGCAAACGGTTTGCGCGAGCTGCTTGCGGAGTCACCCCTCGGGGCGATACGGCAGGTTCTCTTCCAGCAAATAGACCCTCTGCACTGGAAAGTGTTGGTCGAGAGCGAGACAGGATTCGACGCAGCGCTTGCGGCACGGCTGACTGGCCTCGTGCGCGCGAGCTTCGGAGCGGCGTGTTGCGTTAAGATCGAACGCGTCGCCATGGTGCCGCGTGAGAGCTCTGGAAAATTCCGCTACTACCGTCCTGCAGCGCCTGATCCGACGCAGTCGACACGCGCGCAGTTTGCAACGGAGACTCAGGCGCTCACGGGATGAGAGCACTCCCAACGTTGGCAATGCGGCAGACCAACGTTCGCGGCTGGCGCTCATGGCAACGAACTCGCCACTGACAGCATCGAGTCTCGTCGTCATTGATAGCTGCAACATGCTCCCATCAGCCGTGCCTCGGGCGGGGCCATGAAGTTGCCGTGGATCCCACCAAGGGTTCGGGTTCTGCTCCAACTGGGCGGAAGTCTCGCACTTCTCGCCTTTCTCATCTCCAGGCTCGACTGGTCGCGAACGGTTGAGCTCATTCGCGGCGCGCACCCTGGGTTGCTTGCGGTCATCGTGCTGATTCAAACGGCGGACCGCGTATTGATGGCGCTGAAGTGGCATCAACTCTTGCGAGTGCTCGATGAGCGCTTCGGGCGCTGGAGCGCGATTCGCGTCTATTACGAGAGCACGTTCATCGGGTTCGCACTGCCACTTGGCGGACTCGGGCCGGACATCGTGCGGTTCGCCCGACTGCGCAGCCAAGGTGTCAATCCGCACGTCACGTTGACGTCCATGGTCGTCGAGCGGCTGAACGGGGTAGTCGCGACGCTGGCACTGTTTGTGGTCGGGTTAACTGTGCTTGCCTCGCTTGCGCCGCACCCCGCGTTACGCCACTTCGCGATAGTCTCGGCTGTTCTGGCTGCGATTGCAGGCACAGTTGCGGCCGTTTCGATACTTCATCCTGCCCCCAGTCGGGCGTTATTCAAGCTACTGAAATTGCTGAAGCTCTCAGCAACCATCGAAAGCGCACGATTCGCGAAGTACGTCGAGGCTGCACGCGCCTATGCCGCGCGACGCTCCACGCTCGTAGTCAACCTTGGGCTCTCGATGATCGAGCAGACGGCCGCTGTATTCACGATGTGGGTGGCGTCACATGCGCTCGGTGCGCCCGTGCCGTGGCTGGTCTGTCTCGCCGTTGCACCCGTGGCGGTGTTCTTCCAGCGATTACCGCTGACATACGGCGGACTTGGGTTACGCGAAGGACGTGCCGCGGCGCTGCTCGTCGCCCTGGGTTACGACTACTCCGCAGCGCTCGTCCTGCTCATGACGCAGTTCGTGATGTTTCTGATCTCGCTGGTGCCCGGCGCCGTCATCCTCGCCATGAGCGGTCGCCCGCAGGTCGACGCTCCCTCGCAAGCGATGCTCCGCGCGGATCTGGGGCTGAACGCCGACAGACCGCTGCCACCCGAATAGCCGCATCGCACTCTCTTACCCCCTCGATCCTGGGCGGAACCATCGGCCGCCGAGATCATTACGCCCTTGTGTCAAAATTATTACAGTTCATGGGTGCGACAGCCGCCGCGCTCACTCCAAGACCCGGGGCGAGGCTCGAATGAGAGGGGTGTGTGACGAGGGCGCGATGCGTCAGCTTGTAGAGACTTCGAGGCCCCCACCCGCTCACGGCGCCTCGAGCATGTTGCCTGCGTCAGATGCTCATCTCTTCAGCAAGTGGTTCAAAGAGGAGTGGCTGTTTCGCGCAACGCTCCGCAATTCGCTGCGCGCCGCGGCCGCTGCGGAGCGATCTTCGTGGCTGCACGTGCCTCGGGTTCTGCATACCGACTGTCGCAAACTCCGCATCGATTACGAGTTTCTCCCGGGGTGGAGTCCGCTACACACCGTGCTTCGGCATTACGCGTTCAGAGGGCTTCCGGCAGCAGAGTTGCGGCGCATGTTCTGGACCATCGGCGCCGCTCTGGAGGAGTTCCACAGGCATACGCATCGGATTCACGGTGACTTTGATTTGGACAACATCTTGGTGAAGCGGGGCTCCGAAAGGATTGCGTTCGTGGATTTCACGCCGCCCGAATACGCCTGCTTCCGCCGCTACAATCAAGGCAGTCCCTATCGCGACATCGCAACGCTGTTGCTCTTCGTGCGAGCGAAGTACCCACCACACCAGTTGTTCCTCGCGTACAGACCGCAACTCCGAGAGCTCGCGCGCGCCTTCATTGAGGGCTACTTCCACGCGCAGCCTGCAGAGTACGACCAGCACAGGCTGCAGAGCTGCACAAACGAGCTGCTGGATACCACCTATCTGGGTCGAACCTTCACGGCGCGTTTCATGCGGAACAGCCGTCTGTATCGAACCGACGACCTTGCGCTGGGACAGTCATGATGCGTTACGAAGACTACAGAACCACGCACGTGGGATCGGAGTCCTGGGCGAATGAGTACGACGCCAAGCTGTTCTCGCCTGGCTCGTTCGATGCTGCCATGTGGGAGCGTGAGCAGCAGCTCATCGATCGAATCGTGCAGCAGCACGTGCCGCGCCGGGAAAGCTATCTGGATTTTGCCTGCGGGACGGGACGCGTGCTCGCGCACGTCGAGCGGTATTTCCGTAGCCCAGTAGGCCTCGACATCTCGGATACGATGCTCGCAGCGGCGCGAACTCGCGTTCAAAACGCGATACTCGTCCAGGGAGATGCGACCCGAGATGCCTCGGTCCTCGACGGTCGACGATTCGATTTCATCACTGCCTTCAGATTTTTCCTTAATGCGCAACCGTCGCTGCGCAACGATGCGATGGCCTTTCTCGCGTCGGCGCTGAAGGATGAGAACTCGCGACTGCTGTTCAACGTACACGGAAATCGGAACAGCACTCGCGTGCTGCTTGCCGCCAAAGCCAAGATCACACGCGAGCAGTTCGCTTCCATGTCGGTTGGCGAGAGCATCGAGTTGGCTGCTCGTCACGGTCTGGAGGTGGTCGAGTGGTATGGCATCGGCTCCTATGACAAGGCGCTGCTGCAGCTGATGCCACTGAGCACATGGCGCTGGGCCGAACGTGTGGCCGCGGTTCCCAAGCGGTTCTCGGTCTATCTGTACTTCGTCTGTCGGCGGAAGCAGAGCTAACTCCAATCAACTGCTGTCGAACGCACCAGCTTGCCTGCTGAACACAGAGGCTGTGACCCGTGACGAACTCATGCGGATGTGATCGGCGGCCGCGGAACCGTGGAGCGGCATCTGACGTTGTTAGCTGAACGCTCACAACCTCGGGATTCCAAGCGTCGTCTCCTGGTGGCCGCGCCGAAATATCTGAGCTATCGACCCGACATTGATGGGCTGCGCGCCATCGCCGTCCTCATGGTGGTCGCCTATCACGCCGGCGTGCCTGGCTTTCCGGGCGGCTTCGTCGGGGTTGACGTGTTCTTCGTCATCTCCGGATTTCTCATCACGGGGCTGTTGCTCGGGGAGCTGCAGGCTACCGGCACGATCGCATTCGGAAAGTTCTACGCGCGCCGCATTCGGCGGCTCCTGCCGGCTTTTGCGCTCGTGCTCGCAATCACGATGCTGCTCGGTGCGATCGTGCTGCTGCCGGTGGCGGGCGAGCCGCAAGATCTCTCGAAGTATTCGTTGGCCGCGGTGCTGTCGGCTGCGAACATCCTCCTGTGGATCGGCACCAATTACTTCAGCGTCACTTCCGATCTCGTACCGTTACTGCACACCTGGTCGCTCTCGGTCGAAGAGCAGTACTACATGGTATGGCCCGCAGTGCTGTTGGGGCTCATGTTATTGGCAAGGCGCGGTGTACAGGGCTTTACGCGCATCCTCGCAATAGGACTGCTGCTGATCGCGTGTGCCTCCTTCGCGCTCAATCTGTACTTGACGCGAATCGATCGAGTTGCGGCCTTCTATCTGATGCCGACTCGAGCTTGGGAGTTTGCCCTGGGTGCGGGAGTCGTGCTCGCGGCGTCATCCATTGCACGGTGGCCCAGCGCAGTCAGGACGTTGCTGCTGCTCACGGGACTGGGCGCGCTGATAGTCGCCACCACCAAGCTGGATGCCAGCATCGTCTTTCCCGGCACGGCCGTTCTACTGCCCACCGTCGGTACCGCTGCGATCATCGCCGCAAACTGCGGATCTGCTGACGGTCATCTGCTGCGGGCACTGACCTGGCGGCCGCTCGTGGCGATCGGACTGCTGTCGTACTCGTGGTATCTGTGGCATTGGCCGCTGTTGTCATTGATGCGCACGATCGATCTGGGGCAACGCGTCTTGTGGCGCGATGTTGCCATCTCGGTGTTCGCGCTCGGGCTTGCAGCACTGACCTACCGATACATCGAAGAACCCATACGCAGTCAACGAGTACGGTTCTTCAGGGGTACCCGCCCGGCCTTGAGGACTGGTGCTGCCCTGGCCGGATTCGTCATGGCAATCGCGTTGGGACTAGGGCTGGCCGCGCGACATTTCAATGCGCATCCGACCGACCGCTGGCAAAAAGCCGTTGCACGCGCGCGCACCGACATGCCGCCGGCGTTGTGGGTTTGCATGCAGCCGGACAACGTGGCCTTTGGGTCGCTGACGAACGATCGGCGTTGCAGCACGCACCCGGGCGAGCCGACGCGGCTGGTGCTATGGGGTGACTCGCACGCGAACCACCTTTTTCCACTGATGCAACGAGCCTCGGATGACCTCGATGCGAACGTGCGCACGTATTCGCGCGCGGCTTGCCCACCCTTGCTGGGTGTCGTGCCGTTTCTGAATGGCGTGGCGCTGTCGGATTGTGACCGTTTCAATCGTGCAGTCATCGCGGAAATAGAGCGGCTCGCGCACAGCGGATTGGAAGGCGTCGTACTCTCGGCACGGTGGGCGGCCTACACGGGGCGGCCGAGTCCCGACGGCAGCCTGAACGCACGACTGTCGTATGGTGTCGCGCCGCTGAACCCCATGGAATCGGAACGGGCTCTGCAAGCGACGCTCGCAGCGACTGTCGAGCGATTGGAGCATGCAGGCTTACGCGTGCTGATCGTTGGCCAAGTGCCCGAGTTTCGACATTCGGTACCGACATGCTTGCTGCGACGTTCGCTCGAATCGTGCTCCATGCCGGTGACGCAGGTGAAGGAGCGCCGTGACGCCGCAAACAGGCTGCTGGCGCAGATCGTCGCGACACACCCCAATGCGCATTTACTGGATCCGCTGCAACTGTTCTGCGACAGCGCGCTGTGTTACCCGGTGCGCAACGCCGTGGTCATGTTCTTCGACCCGCAGCACTTGACCGTCACTGGCTCACGTTCATTGGAGCCGCAGTTGTTACCGGACATTCGATGGATGGTCGCGCAACGATCCACGCCACAAGGCACGTGATTGATCGGCCAGCGTCCGACGGATGGGGAAATTATCTCGTTGATGAGAACAGCCGTTGCTGCATGACTCGCAGTCGAAACTGCAGTTCGAGCCGCACCACCGATGGATGAAACAGCTTGCGCGTCCAGCGCACGAGGCGATCTGCAAAGAACACGTAAGCACGTTCAAGAGGGCTGGCCGCACGGGGAACTGCATACTCTGGCGTATAGCCATAGGCGGCGAGGTGCTCCCCTGCGATCGCTTCGAAGATCTCGATCTCCCGCGCGGTGAACGCTTGACGATAGGCGCCGATCTTGGCCGCCGTGATGCCCTGGCAAAGCGACGAATGCCAGGTGCGCTGTGTCCTGCTCAGCTCTCGACTGAGCGAGCTCGACCCATACTCAGAAACAGTGTCCAGCTCAGGCTCGCCGATGAATTGCAGGACCTTGCCGACGACCTCGCGTGGGGAGGTGACCAGATCCTCGTAGCGGACGAGCAGTGTATTGGTACTGCCATGCTCGTCGCAGAATTCCTGCCAATGGGCGACTTCCCGCTGCCATTCCCGCGCCAGTCCCACGGCTGACACCGGTCCAAAGACCATGCGGCGCATCGCTTCGGCGACATCTCGTCCGTCGCGAACCAGGTGGATCAGCTTGGCGTGCGGAAAGTCTGCTCTGATCTCGTCCAGGTGGCGGATGTGCTCGGGGGTCTTGTCGCCCCAACGCACGGCGCCCTTGCGCTCGGCGTACAGCGAGAACAGCGCCTCGATGACGCCGACGCGGTCCGCGCGCTGCACTCGCCGTTCGACGTCTTCCACAACGGCTTCCAAGCGCCACTCGCGAATGAAGCTGTCGTCCAGCAGCGCGCCGATGAAGCGGCCGCGATCGCGCTTCACAGTAAGGTCTCCGTAGATGTCCAAGAAAGGTCCGAAGCGATCGTAAATGTGGCTTTCCGGCGGCACCGCTAGCCGCGGATGCGCATCGATCAGCACTTGCAGCAGCGTCGTACCCGAGCGGCTGCAACCAACGATGAAGAATGGTCCTGTGTGCTGCGCATGCGTCTCGGACATCGCCGCGCATCCGATGTGTTTCCCCAGCGACATGCCTGCAGGGTGCGAGGCCCAGGTAACAGGGGCATGACACTTGCGTTACAGAGCGGCCCTCGGATCCTCGAGCATCGTCGATGTCAACGAGTCGAAGAGTTTGGGTGGTGTGATGCTTCGTCTGGCGCAAGCGCAGGGCCAGAGCCGCTCGGTGCGCCCGAGGCAGATAGCGACCGGGCTGCGTTCAGAACAGGCCGAGTCCGGAAGAAAAGCTTGCCGCCCGCAAAGATTTTCGCCTTGGGGTCGTTGCGGATATGTCGGTGGCGGTCATGCCGGCCGGAGGCGCCGAGACGAGGTTTTCGAGCACCCTGAGCGTTTCTTCGGCAGTGCGTTCCCACGTGAAGTGGCGGGCGCGCTCGCGTCCCGCTTCGGTGATGCGGGCACGCAGCGCCTCATCAGTCAGAACGCGGTGGATACCGGCGGCAATAGCGTCTACTGAATCTGGATTCACCAACACCGCCGCACCTCCGCCGAGTTCTTTCGTGCCGTAGCGATCGGCCGTGACCACGGGGCAGCCGCAAGCCATGGCTTCAATGATTGGCAGACCGACGGACTCATAGAGCGACGGCAACAGCAGTGCCTGGGCGGATTCGTAGAGCGCCGGCAACTCGCGATTGTCGAGCCAGCCGACGCGCTTCACCCAGTGGCCAAGTCCCAACCGCTCAGGCTCGTGCAACTCGTCTTCGGACAAGAAGCGATTTGTGCCCCCGGCAATCACGAGCGATACACCCATGGCCGGACCCACGCGTGCATAAGCCTGAACGAGGCGGCGAAAATTCTTAGGTGGATAGACTGCACCACAGTACAGTACGAACCGCTCAGGCAATTGCAGACGCTCGCGCCATTTTCGCGCGTTCGCGCTGCGAGCGTGATGGAAGACCTCGCTCAGACCGAGATACACGGTGTGCACGCGGTCAGGCGCGACATCGAGATATTGCAGTACATGTTCGCGCGTCGTCTCCGACACCGCGAGCACCGCGTCCGCTTTCCTGGCGTAACGCGGTATCAGGAATTTGTGATTCAGGCGATCGATTGCGCGCGATGCTTGCGGCATGACGTACCAGTCGAGACCGTGGCACACCCACGCGGTCTTGCAATGTACCTTCAACGGAATGGAGTACTTCGGATTGAAGAGAACGTCCAGACCCAAACGCTTGGCTGCCCGCGGCACCGCAACCTGGTCCCAAAAAAGACGCGAGCCACCGTTGAGCACGACAGATTCCACATTCGGCGCATGAGCATATTCGTCCATGTGGGAATGCTCGCGAAAGAGTAGGAACAGCTTGTGTCCGGGATTTATCCGGATCAGGGTGCGCAGCAGCTCACGTGTATAGACCTTCACGCCACCTTCGTGCTGATCTATGTGACGAAGCATGATACCGAGACGCATTGTTCGAGACTCTCCGTGAATCAGGCGTGAGCGGTTGTGTCAGGTGCCGCAAGCTTTTGGCTCAATTGCGCTCGCCCCACGCTTCAAGGTTCGCCCGTCGAGCGCGATGTTTGCCGGGAAGCAAAGATGCACGAGGTCCGTGCTGCAGGTGGGACGCCGTTCCGAAGGCCGAAGCGGCGTTCTGGATTTCCACGCAGCCAGAGGCCACAGCGTTAGCGCGCGCGAGCACGCTCTGCCAAACGCGTTGCTGAAGCAATAGCAGTGAGTGCGAGAATGCATCAGAACGTTGCTCGGTCCGGTGAGTCGCAAGCAGATAAGGATCGCGCGAAGTTCAGCGCAATGCCCACTTGCGCGCCGAGCACTCACTGCAAAAAACGGTTGCCATGCTCGACGGTTGCACGTGGGCAGGCCTCGAGAAATCAATGCCAGAAGACGAGGGGAAGTTCCCGGTAGGCCGTGGGAGAAACGCTTAAGGACGGAATTGACAACCTGATCACCCCTGATCGAAAGCCGTGATTCGTCTCGCTGGTGGACTGTTCAGGGTTCAGGAGGAAGTGGGGGCATGATGTCCGGCAACCGTGCGTCATCACGCTTGCTCATGCGGAAACGGGGCTACCGCACTCGATCCTGCCCACTGGTCCGATAGAACAGCGTCTGCACCGTCGGACTCACTCCACTGCCCGCATCCAGATCGCGGACACGGCCGCCGCCGGCCTCTTTGTAGTTCACCTCGCCGCCGATGTTCTTCGCGCGGAAGGTATGACCGGTGCATCCTGACGCATGATGGTGACGATGCCTTCGGCACCCTCCCCTGCATCCAGTAGCTCGCGTGGTGCACGCAAAGGCTTTCCACCCACCTTCCGCTGCAGCGCAGATGCGATCGCTATCAATATCGCAGCTACCGCACCCTGACGTGCTTGCTTGGCTCTCACTGCCAGCCGTTCCATGTGGCGCGCCTTTGACCGCCAGTCGTGTGCCTTGTGGGCGCACCGATCCGCATGTTTCAAGCGTCCTTCCGCACGTGCAATTGCAGCGCGTCGCGACCAAAGTCGGGCTCTTTCAACAGCAGCACGCTGACGCTCTGCGATGTCGCGATGTTTTGACCGCTTCATAACAACCCCCTGCTATGCCGCAAAAAACACTCGCTGCCGGATTTGGGACCATCTTCTGAACTCTTGGATCCCAGTGTTGGGTTCAGCGCGGCCTCACTGGCACGAGCACCCACATACACGGCGCCCGCGGATCCTCTGGATAGATCGCTAGGAACCATGGAGACCGGTTTGGTACTTCGTCTGCCTACCCAGCGTCATGATCGTATGGGCGCGCGTGAAGTGGCATCGAGGATCCCCAAGGTCCAAGGTGACCAAGTGACCAGTTGGCGCGCACGCTGGCATTCCACCAGGACGGAGCAGTTCATTGCTCGAAGGCTATGTGGACGAGTAATCGGGCTGAAGATGCCCAAGGGTCTCACCTGACGCGCGTACACGCGATGATCAGGTGAGTTGTACTCGAGCTGCTCCCGTTCTGCGTGGCGATACCGAGTGAGGTGGAGTACAGCCACCATGAAACAGACAGGTTTCGTCAACGGCGCTCCTAGGCTGGTTCTCGCCCGCGGTGAAGAGCGTGCGCGCAGTGTTGCGGATCGCGTACGCGCGAAGCTGAAAGGCTCACCGTTTCATCGCAAAGCGGTGTCAGCTTAGAGTCGTAAGCATTCGGTATTGGTCGGCATTCGAATCGCTGCCGCGAAACACCGTGAGCACATGGTTGTGCTCGCATGCATCGCCTCATTTGCTCGGCATTGCTGGCAACGTTCGGCACACACGACATGAAGGCTCAGCGCCAGCCAGGATACTTGTTCGTCATGCCGGGCGACGGCTTGCGCGCGCGCAGGGTTGACTGCCCTCTCGAGCTCAGAACATTTTCGGCAGCCCTGCCTGCTCATCACCGCATTAATCGTCGCCTTTCCCTGCCGCTCGCTATTCTCCGTACCAATTCAGATAGCCCGTGCGCCGCTGCTCCAACACGCGCGCCCTCTCTTCGGCCGACACGCGCTTGGTGG
>JBEVDW010000432.1:0-7220 GCA_040513115.1 Steroidobacteraceae bacterium
CGCGTACGAAGCCGGCGGAGCGTCCGCATAGAAGTCAGCCGGTGTGCGCGGCGAACCTGCATACACAAGCTCGGCAATCTGGAGATCCGTGAGCGATGTCGGGCGTTGGGATACAGGAATGCTCGCGGGCGCACCGCCGCCCGAATCATTGCCACCGCCCCCGCCGCAGCTCGACACGCAGAGCACGACGCTCAGACCGACGCAGCGCAACCAGTCTTGTTGAATACGGGCACTCACCAACCCTCGATTCCCGGACGCTCAAGCGCGAGCCCGGCCGCCACCAGCGACGCACATGCGTCTGATGAAGGTATCGACACGGAGGGCCGGACCCTTGAGAGTCCGTGGGTGAGACCTGCAATTTTGTCTGTGAGGCGTGCGAGATCCGCCTAATGGATCCGCACGATAGGGTTCAGCTTCCAGGCTGACGTTATGGAAAGGTCAGCCGCTTGCCGGTTGCGCGCGGACCTGCACCGCAACGCTACGCTCACCCGCAAGCTGAAACTTCAATTGCAGTTGAAACTGAGCTCCCGCCTTCAATGGCTGCTTGAGCCCGATCAGCATGAAGTGCGTTCCCGAAGGGCTCAGCTTGACCATCTTGCCCGCTGGCAAGGCCAGGTCCTGCAAGGGCCGCATCCGCATCAAGCCGCCGTCCATGGTCATGGAGTGCATCTCCACGCGCTCGGCGATCGGGGAGCTGGCGCCGATGAGTCGATCCGTCGCACTCGCAACGAAGCTGACGTATGCCGCGCCTACCGTGATGCCGGGTGGCGTGGGGCTGGCCCAGGCGTCCGCGATGCGGACATCCCCATTTGACGCATGGGCGCAGACGAGCCATGCCATGAAGCTCACCAGTAGCACGGTGGGAACAAATACCAACCGCTGTTTCATCGCTCACTCATCACATTGCGAATGACTCGGCACACCGCGCGAATCGCTTCCGTGCGCGTCGAGCTCTTGCGCCACACTGCGCCAACGTGCCGCGAGGGCACCGGACGCGCGAAGGTCTTCACTGCAAGTCCCTGGCCCGAACCGAACGGTCCACGCGTGGCGAGCTCTGGCAACAGCGTCACGCCGACACCCGCCGCCACCATCTGGCGCAAGGTCTCCAGACTGGTTGCGCGATAGTCGACGTTCTCGCGCACATCGACTCGGTTACACACCTCGAGTGCCTGATCGCGCAAGCAGTGACCATCTTCCAGTAACAACAGGTTCTCGCCCGTCAGGTCGTCCGGCTTGACGCTCGCCTTCTTCGCCAGCGCGTGGCTGGGGGGCACCGCCAGTGTGAAGTCCTCTTCGTAGAGTGGTTCGCTCTCGAGACCGTCCATGGGAACCCGCAATGCGAGCACGCCGAGATCGATCGCGCCACTGCGCAACTTCTCGAGCAGCGGTTCGGTTTGATATTCGTACAACAGCAGCTGCAACTTCGGCAGCTCCTTGCGCAGTTTCCGTGTGACGAGTGGCAGCAGGTACGGGCCGATCGTCGGAATCAGTGCCATCTTGAGCCGGCCGGACAAGGGCTCGCGGTCATCCTTGGCCAGCGATACGAGTTGATCGCTGTCCTGCAATATCCGACGTGCGATGGGCACGATGCGCGTGCCGGCTTCGGTGAGCGCAACGCGACGGGGTTGTCGCTCGATCAACTTCACGCCGAGGTAGTCCTCGAGCTTCTTGATCTGTGCCGACAACGTCGGTTGACTGACGAAACAGCGTTCCGCGGCGCGTCCGAAGTGACATGTGTCGGCAAGGGCGACGAGGTAGCGTAGATCGCGCAGGTTCATGGCCGCCGATGGTAAACGGCCCAATAGCCGAGGTCTATTGGTGTGAAACTACCGATCGA
This sequence comes from Steroidobacteraceae bacterium, assembly GCA_040513115.1. Classification (GTDB taxonomy): domain Bacteria; phylum Pseudomonadota; class Gammaproteobacteria; order Steroidobacterales; family Steroidobacteraceae; genus DATELY01. The sequence continues at coordinate 1,838 of JBEVDW010000432.1, forward strand.
TTCGCCTAATACGGCGTACGTGCGCCCCGAGGCGCGCTGCTATTCTTGAGCACATGCCTCGCGTCACCAGACTGTCTGCCGGTGTTGTGGTCGTGCGCTCCGCGCGTGAACACTGGTCGTTCCTGCTCCTTCGCGCCTACACCCACTGGGACTTCCCCAAGGGCATGGTCGAGCCTGGCGAAGAACCGTTGACCGCCGCGATTCGCGAAGTGAAGGAAGAAACCTTGATCGAGGATCTCACCTTCGAGTGGGGCGAGGAACACACGCAAACAGGGCCCTACAGTCGCGGCAAAGTGGCGCGTTACTACCTCGCACGCACGAACACGGAAGCCGTCTCGCTGCCTGTCATCGAAGAACTGGGACGTGCCGAACACAATGAGTATCGCTGGGTGGACTATGCAACCGCCATGAAGCTGGTCTCGCCCCGTGTTGCGCCCGTGCTCGAATGGGCCGCGGGTCTGTTGGAACTGGAGCTGAGCTAGTATGAAACAGCGACTCGGGCATCCTGCCGCGCGCGCTGTAGCTCAGGTGAAAAAGCGTGGTTTTTCTCCTTCGCTCGCCGCCTGCGGCGGCGGGCACGTCCCTGGGCCTGGGTGGCACTCGACAGAGTATGTTTCATGCTTCGACGCGTGCGGCGCGCGATCAACAACCAGCGGAGCTGGACGTGAAGAGAGTCGTCATCGCGGGTGCGGGCTTTGCGGGGCTCAACGCTGCTAAACGCTTGAGTCGTGTGCGCGACGTGCAAGTGACGCTCATCGATCGCGAGAATCACCATCTGTTTCAACCGCTGTTGTATCAGGTGGCGATGGCCGGGTTGAGTCCCGCCGATATCGCGACGCCCATTCGCAGTTTGTTCACGCATGCGCCGAACGTGCGCGTGTTGAAGGAACAAGCGCTGCGCGTGAATCTCGAGCGCGCGTGTCTGATCACGGATCACGCCGAGCATGCTTACGACTACTTGCTGCTGGCATGCGGTGCCCAGCACGCCTACTTCGGGCACGAAGAGTGGGAGCCGTATGCGCCAGGGCTCAAGAATCTCTCGCAGGCGACGGAGATCCGACGCCGCGTGCTCGAAGCGTTCGAAGCCGCCGAACGCGAGCCGGTGCCGGAGCAACGCCGGAGGTACCTGACGTTCGTCGTCGTGGGTGGGGGGCCGACCGGTGTTGAGCTTGCCGGTGCCATCGGTGAGATGAGCCGCTACACACTCGCCCGCGATTTCCGCACGATCGACCCGCGCCAGACGCGCGTCATGCTGATCGAAGCGGCACCGCGCATCTTGATGGGCTTCGATGAGGATCTGGCGGCGCGTGCCATGCGTGATCTGGAGTCGCTCGGTGTGCAGGTCTGGACGCATGCGCGGGTGACCAACATCAGCGAAGAAGGCGTGTGCGTCGGGACAGAAGACATCGCTGCGAGCACGGTGTTGTGGGCGGCAGGTGTGCGTGCGTCGCCGATCGCTGCAACGTTGGGAGTGCCGCTGGACAAGGCAGGGCGCGTCATCGTGGAGCCCGACTTCACGATTCCAGGACATCGCGAGGTGTTCGTCGCGGGCGATCTGGCCTTCGCGAAGGATGAGAGTGGCGCGCCGCTGCCGGGCATTGGTGCCGTGGCCGTGCAACAGGGCCGCTTCGTCGGATCAGCCGTGCTGGCAGATCTCGCCAACCGTCCGCGCCCTACGTTTCACTATCACGACAAAGGTCAAATGGCGACCATCGGTCGCGCTCGCGCGATTGCGGAGATCTACGGTCACAAGCTCGAGGGTCGATTCGCGTGGTGGATGTGGCTGCTGGTCCACATCTACTTCTTGAGCGGGTTTCGCAATCGTTTGTCGGTGCTCGTGCAGTGGGGCTGGTCCTACTTCACGTTCGGGCGTGGCGCACGGCTCATCGTGCCGAAGGAGTGGCGGGCGTATGACGGTGGAGCGACGACTCTCGCGGCAACGCAGCCACCGCAATCAGTTCAAGCGTCCCCTCCCTTGCATAGCGCGAGCGTAGCGGGGGGCGAGCCGGTGCCTTGAAGCAACGACACCTGACGTGTCGTTGTCCGGCGCAGCGTCAGTGCATGGATGCACCCGCTGGAGAGTGACACAGGGATGTGGGCTCCACGAGGGACAGGGGGGCAAACTCTGACACCCAAACCTCAATCCCTGAAATTCACAAACTGAAACGGCATCTCCAGCTTCGCGCTGCGAATCATCGCAATCGCCGACTGCAAGTCGTCACGACTCTTTCCCGTCACGCGCACTTGCTTGTCCTGCAATGTCGCCTGCACCTTCAGCTTGGAATCCTTGATCAGTCGCTGAATCTTCTTCGCGAGCTCCGTCTCGATGCCCTGGCGCAATGTCACGATCTGCTTGGCGGTCTGGCCTGTTATGACGGGCTCCTCGACCTTCAAACAAGCAAGGTCGATGCCGCGTTTCGAGAGCTTCAGGTTCAGGATGTCCATCATCTGTTTGAGCTGAAAGTCCGCCGGGGCGCTCAGCGTCACGACCAGATCCTTCAACTCGAACTTGGAGTTGGTGCCTTTGAAGTCGAAGCGTGTGCCGACTTCGCGGTTGGCCTGGTCGACTGCGTTGGAGACTTCGTGTTCGTTGAGCTCGGAGACGACGTCGAAGGAGGGCATGGTGAGGCTCCGCTAGCGATTCTTTGGCGTCAGTATGCGTGCGCTTTCGCGGTTGCGGGAGAGGGGTAAAGGTCGACTGCCGGCGGTGGCGCCAGACATTTGTGTCGGTGGTCGAACTTAGCTTTTTCGCTTGAGCGCCTGGGCAAACGCTTCGGCCATGAGGCCACTGCCCTGTGCTTCGGACTCGGCCTGTCGCTTCGGCTTCTGACTGGGTCGCGATTGCGAGCGATCAGCGGCTGCGTCGGTGCGCTGTCGTGCCGGCGCTTCATCCAGCTTCATCGTGAGCGCGATGCGCTTACGTGCCACATCAACCTCCAACACCTTCACGCGCACCACGTCGCCGGCCTTCACGACCTCGCGCGGGTCCTTCACGAATTTGTAGGAGAGCATCGAGATGTGCACGAGCCCGTCCTGATGCACGCCGATGTCGACGAAGGCGCCGAAGTTCGTCACGTTCGTGACGACGCCTTCGAGCACCATGCCGGGTGTGAGGTCTTTGAGACCTTCGACGCCTTCTTTGAACGCGGCCGTCTTGAACTCCGGCCGCGGGTCGCGTCCTGGTTTCTCCAGCTCGCGCAGGATGTCCTTGATGGTGGGCAGGCCGAAGCGTTCGTCGGTGTACTTCGCGGGGTTCACTAGTTTCAGCGCGGTGACGTCGCGCATGACCTCGCGAGCGGGGCGCTGCAGATCCGCCAGGATCTTCTCGACGACGACGTATGCTTCGGGATGCACGGCCGATGCATCCAGCGGATTGTCGCCGTTCGGGATGCGCAAGAAGCCGGCTGATTGTTCAAACGTCTTCTCGCCGAGGCGCGGGACCTTCTTCAACGCGGACCGCGATGCGAACGCTCCGTGCTCGTTTCGATAGCGCACGATGTTCTCGGCCAGAGTCGCCGACAAACCGGAGATGCGCGCGAGCAATGCAGGTGAAGCTGTGTTCACATCGACACCGACTGCGTTGACGCAGTCCTCCACCACGGCATCGAGCGCACGCGCGAGCCGCGTCTGGTTCACATCGTGCTGATACTGTCCGACACCGATCGACTTCGGATCGATCTTCACGAGCTCGGCCAGGGGATCCTGCAGCCGACGCGCGATGGACACCGCACCGCGCAGGCTCACATCGAGATCCGGCAATTCCTTCGACGCCAGCTCGGAAGCCGAGTACACGGATGCGCCCGCCTCCGACACCATGATCTTCGTGAGCTTGAGATCGGGCATGGCCTTGATCAGATCCGCGGCGAGCTTGTCCGTCTCGCGCGATGCCGTGCCGTTGCCGATGCTGATCAGATCGACCTTGTGCTTCATCGCGAGCGCCGCCAGCGCGTGCAGGGCGCCGTTCCAATCGTTACGCGGTGGATGCGGATACACGGTCGCCGTGTCCAGCACTTTGCCCGTGCGATCGGCGACGGCGACTTTCACGCCCGTGCGAATGCCAGGATCGAGGCCCATCGTTGCACGTGGCCCCGCGGGTGCTGCCAGCAACAGATCGTGCAGATTGCGCGCAAACACGCGGATGGCTTCTTCCTCCGCGCCTTCACGCAAGCTCGTGAAGAGCTCGCTCTCCAGCTGCCATGCGACTTTGACTTGCCACGTCCAGCGTGCCGACTGCATCAGCCATGCATCGGCGGCGCGGCCCTTGTCGGCAATGTTGAATCGAGCTGCAATCTTCCGTTCACAGGTGTTCGGCGGTGCAGGTGCCTTGGCATCGGTGTGCGCCAGGTCTTCCGGCAACTTCAGGCTCACCCGTAGGACTTCTTCCTTGCGGCCGCGGAACAGTGCGAGTGCGCGATGCGATGGCACGCTCTTCAGCGGCTCTTGATAGTCGAAGTAGTCGCGGAACTTTGCGCCCACCTCTTCCTTGCCTTCCGCGAGTGCGGAAACGACCACGCCCTGTTCTTGCACGTATTGGCGCAGCGAGCCGAGCAGCTCCGCATCCTCGGCAAACTGCTCCATCAGGATCTGGCGCGCACCTTCCAGTGCCGCTTTGACATCGGGTACGCCGGGATTGTCGCCGTGCTCGCTCTTGAACGGCTCGCGCAAATACTTCGCCGCTTCGACTTCCGGTTGCAACGTCGCATCGTGCAACAGGGAGGAAGCCAGCGCGTCCAGCCCCGCTTCGCGCGCGATCTGTGCTTTCGTGCGGCGCTTCGGCTTGTACGGCAGATACAGATCTTCCAAACGCTGCTTGGTGTCGGCGGCTTCGATGCTCGCGCGCAGCTCCGGTGTGAGCTTGCCTTGCTCATCGATGCTCTTGAGGATTGCGGCGCGTCGTTCTTCCAGCTCCCGCAAGTACAACAAACGCTCTTGCAGAGTACGCAATTGCGTATCGTCCAAGCCGCCGGTGGCTTCTTTGCGATAACGCGCGATGAACGGTACCGTCGCGCCCTCATCGAGGAGCGCAACGGCGGCAAGCACTTGTTCGGGACGGGCGGAGAGTTCGCCGGCAATACGGGAGTGAATCGCGATGGTCATGAGAACGTGAAGTAGGCAATCGAAGGGAGGCGTACTTTACAGCGGCCGCCACGCAACTAGCCCTCCTCAAGTTGTCGAGTACGTGCGTCGCCTACTCGCGCAACAGCAGTTCGACCTCATCGATGAACGCTCGCGTGTGCTCTGCGTAGTGCGCGCCGGTTGCGGGTCCGGAAAAGCCTGTGTGGATCTTGCGTACTCTGCCGGTGCGATCGATGAACAGCGCCGTCGGATAGCCGTAGATGCCTGTGAGCGTCGGCAACGCCTTGCTGGCTTCCTCGCTGTCCGA
>JBEVDW010000433.1:0-13242 GCA_040513115.1 Steroidobacteraceae bacterium
ATGCAGCAGGGAGCGCGACTGGGATCCACACCCCGCTGTGGTATCCGATTGATGCCTTCCGCGTCACCATTCACGAGCACTAACTGTGGCTCGCCATGGTGACGCGCCACGGTCACCAGCAGGTCAGCCTGCAGGCCGTCCGTCACCGCGACCTTCTTTCCTGTGACGCGCCCGTCCTTCAGCTCCAGCCGAATTGAACGCGCGCTGATGGGGCCTAGCTCTTCCACGAGAGCCAAAGCGCCGATGCGAGCGCCCGATGCAAGCGCCGGCAAATAGCTCCGCTGCTGCTCTGGCGAGCCGGCGATGAGCAGGGCTTCGGCCGCCAACGCGATCGAGGACACGAATGGAACAGCTGCCAGCGAGGCACCGAGTTCCGCTGCGACAACGCATGACATCTCGTATCCCAGCGCCTGGCCGCCGAACTCGGATGGAATCGCCGTCGAGAGCCAACCGAGCTCTCCGAGCGTACGCCACAACGACTCATCGAATTGCGCGCGTCCCTCGAGCGCCTCACGTGTGCTGCGCAAACCCGAATGCTTTGCGAGCACGCGACGCAGCTCGCTGCCGAGTGATTTCTGCTCTTCGGAAAAATCCAGATTCATCGTCAAGTACCCTCGTGAAGCGGATCACCCTGTGCCGCACTCAGTTTGGACCGATGGAAGTCCGCCTCCAGCTCCGCCACGACATCCGCCACGCTCGTGATGCGCGTGACCTCACTCACTCCATGCCCCGCGGCCCACACATCGCGCCACGCCTTGAAATTCGCATCAGCACTGAATGAGCTGGAGCGTTCTTGGATGACACCCTTGAAACCGAGCCTCTCCAGACTTCCTCGCAACCAGTTCGCCGGCAAGCCACTCACTTCGGAGGTGAGCACGATGTCATCGGCTGTGCTGGCAACGACCAACTTACGATACTCATCCGACGCATCGCTCTCGGTCGTGGCAATGAAGCGAGTGCCGATGTAGGCGAGGTCCGCACCCACCTCGAGGGCGGCGCGGATTGCAGACCCTGTCGACAGGGCTCCCGCCAGAATGATCGGCTTGTCGAAGAAGCGTCGGACTGCCGGCAAGAAAGCGAACGGATTGAGCGAACCTGTGTGACCCCCAGCACCACCGCACAACAAGATCAGTCCATCCACCCCACTGTCGGCGGCCTTGCGCGCATGAGCGAGCGTGGCGATGTCAGAAAGCACCACACCACCGTAATGGTGAACGCGATCGACGATCCGCGCGGGATTACCGACGCTGGCCACGATGATCGGAGCACGATACTGGGCCAACAGATCCAGATCTGCATCCACGCGCGAATTCGTTGGATGCACGATCAGATTCGCGGCCCACGGTGCTGCAGTGTGTCCTGCCGCTGCATCGGCACCGAGGTCCTGCGTGATGGTGCGCAACCAGTCTTCGAGCATGACTGTCGTTCGCGCATACGCCGTGGGGAAGGAACCGATGATGCCTGCTCGACAGGCCGCGACGACCAGCCGTGCTCCGGAAACCAAAAACATGGGCGCGGCAATCACCGGCAGACGCAAGCTCGCAATGATCTTCCTCAGGCGCTGCCCGGGCTCGCCGCTTGAAGATTGATGCGCATCTGCAGTTGGCACGAGCCGCTCCACATCAGTGGCCTGACCAGACGGGCGGCCGCTTCTCGACGAAAGCGCGAATGCCTTCGCGCGTATCCTCGGATGCAAACAGGCGCGGAGCGATCTCCCGCGCTCGTCGGCCGATCGTGGCTGCCAGCTCAGCGCCTTCGACGGCTTCCACAGCAAGCTGTTTGGTGAAGCGCACGGCGAGCGGAGCGCAGGCCAGGATCTCGTTTGCCCATCGACGCGCGACGTCCATGACAGTCCCGGACGCGGCGATCTCGGTGACCAATCCCCAGCGATGAGCTTCTGCGGCAGAGATGCGCTTGCCCGTCAGCAAGAGTCCCATGGCGATCGCACTGGGCAGTCGAAGCGCGAGCCGCTGTGCCCCACCACCCAATGCAACAGCGCCAACTCTCGGCTCGCTCATGGCAAAAGTTGCACGCTCATCGGCGATCACGATGTCGCACGCCAGCGCGATCTCGAATCCGCCGCCCATCGCAACGCCGTTGACGGCCGCAATCAACGGCTTCACGCAGCTCGTGCGCTCAGCGATTCCGGCCCAGCCTGTGGGCGGCATCGGCTCATCGGGCGCATCGGCGAGATCATGGCCTGCGCAGAACGCACGCTCTCCTGCACCGGTGATGATCGCAATCCACAGGTGGGGGTTGCTCTCAAACTCGTTGAGAATCGAATCGAGCTCGAAACAGGCGGCCGCATTGAGGCTGTTGAGCACATCGGGGCGATCGAGCGTGATCGTCAACACATGACCGTCTGTTTGCGTGCGGCAGTACTTGTAATCCATGCGATGTTTTCTCACGTGAAGCGCGAGCTTAGAAACCGCTATCGACCCGAGTAAGTCTCCATGAGAATCACTCACTGGGAATACGGAAGTACTCCTGATAACGCTGATACGCTTGACGTGCGAGCGCCACGCTCGCTGCGTCTCCAGTGTCGAACTGATGCCTGGGACGCGCATCGCGGGGAGCGTCGGACAGGTACTTCGCCATGCCTTTGCGACCCGCGTCGCTCAGCTCGATGCCGAAATGACGGTACATCGCCTCGAGCGCCCCCATGGTGTCTTTGACCAGATCCTTGTACAGCACGTTGAAGAACTGCTGAGGCGGCACGACACCACGCTCCAACTGATCGACCACGGCATTCAACCGGGCTGCCGAGAGTTGCGGGTCGGTCACGTACTCGAAAGAGCCGCCCTTGAACGGATGATCGCTGCGACCCCACTGAATCGTGCCGATCAAACTGACAGTCGACGCCAGCGCCCGGACCGGATCCCTGTGCGGCCAGACGAAGCATGCGTCGGGATACAACTTCAGCAGCAACGGGAGTCGATCCAGGTGCAGCGGATCCTTCAACACCCAATGCTTGCGCGGATTCTTCCATTGCAAGAGCTTGAGCACGCGACGGTGATACAGCAACGCCGGCATGGGATCCTGCTTCATCATGTAAGCATCGTAGCTGCTGGCCTGCCCGAGACTGTCCTGCCACGAAGGTGCCCGGAACGTCAGCGCCAGAACCTGGCAGTCTTCCATCGGCACATTGCCGGCGAACTCGTGCATCGATCGCATCGTTGGTGTGACGCGATTCCATTGATCGATGAGCTTGTGAGCTTTCTCGATGCGCGGATCCGATTCGTAGGTGTGCGGTTCCGGTGGCGGACAGGGAAACATGGCCTCCCATTGCATCAACGCGCCATTGTCCGGATTCGCCGCAAGCACGTTGCACAGCAAGGACGTGCCGGAACGCCCCTGTCCGACGATGAAGATGGGCTGCCTGATCTGCTCATCGTCGATTTCGGGATGACGCTTGTAGGTGTCCTCGACCTGCAATCGCGCTTCGAGCAACTGCAGGATCTCCGAGCGAGTTCTGATGCGGCCCATCAGATTCAGCGCTGCGTCTTCTTCCAGTGAGCGTAGCCACACCTGCAAAGGCTCACGCCATTCATCGGCGCCGAAATCGGACAACCCGGTTGCCTGCATCGCCGAGTTCAGTAGGGACGCTTCATCCAGCGGCACGACGCCACGGATGTTCATGCAGTAGCCTTCCTCGTTGATACGCTGGACCCACTCGGGTCGCGGCGGCGGTTGCCAATGAGATTTCGTCGAATCTTGCATGTGATTCCCCCTCTTTCCTGATCGCCTCGACTACTTGCGGGCGAACAATGCATACATGGGATCTTCGCCCCTCGGCGCGGCCTGCGGAAAGCCTGCGGCCCCCTCCCATGGCTCGCCCGGCAGACTGCGACGTGACCAATCGATCGTGACCAGCCGATTGGCAATCTTCCACATGCCTTGCCGCCGCTCGAATCGATCCAGATAGCGGCCACCCGTGTTCAGAAGCGTCTGTTCTCCGGATTGCGGGTTCACGCTGGCGTGATAGGCGATGTAGTACGTTTCCACGTTGGCTGCGTCTCCATGCAGCTCGATGTAGATATTGGTCAGGTGATGCTGGCTCGGCCCGTTCATCTGGCGACATGTCTCCACGATGAAGTCGGCGAAACCCCACCCCGAGCCGTTGTAGACGGTGTGATTGTCGATCGCATCAGGGTGATACACGCTTTTCAGGAGCTCGCGATCCCACCGATCTACACCGCGACTGTAGGTCGCCAACACTTGTCGGATCTCGAGATGCGCCGAGATTTCTTCGAGGTTCATGCGTTCCCCTCCTGTATCGATTGGCTCATCGAATCCGCCGCATGCAGGCGCAGGGGGAGATTCATCAGCAGGCGCACGTTCGTAGACGGCACGACCTGAGGCGGCGGCTCGTTCGAGTCCAGTTCGATGTGCTCGAACCGCGCAAGGAACTCCTTGACGGTCAAGAGCATCTCGCGACGCGCCAGCGTGTTACCAACACAGAAATGCGGGCCGTGGCCGAACGTGACGTGTCCACGCGGATTGAGCCGATCGATATCCACGGCAGCTGGGGCATTCCAGGCGCTCGCATCCATGTTCGACGACGCCCAGTTGAGCAACACGGACGCACGCTTCGGTATGCGCACACCGTGCAACTCGACTTCGCGAGTAGCGGTTCGATAGCTGCTCAGCACGGTGCCATACAAGCGCAGGACTTCTTCGTTGAAATCCTCGATCTTGTCTGGCTCCCGTCGCAAGCGGCTTTGAATGTCCGGCCTCGACGCCAATACATACAGGGCCCAGCCGATGGCGCCACTCGTCGAGTGCGTCGCGGCAATCAAGAACGTCAGGAGCAGCGACTGCAGTTCTTGCATTGTCAGCAGGTGATAGCCCCCGTGCTGCGCGTTCGCCAGCTCACTGAGGAGCGTGTTGTCGGGCTCGCGTCGTACGCGCTCGATTCTCGGCGACATGTACTGCTGAAAGGCGGTAGCGGCATGCGCAGCCCTTTCGAGCACTGCTTGTACTTCTGCGGCGGGTGTGCGCGTGAAATCAATCGCACTGCCGAACTCCTGGGTGGTGTGCATCAGGAATTCGTAATCCTCCTCGGGTGCTCCGAATTCACGCGCCATGACCATCGCAGGCAGCTTTGATGCCACATCGCGCATTCCGTCGATGGAATCGCGACGCGCGATGCTGTCGAGCACTTTGTCGATACACAACTGTATGTGAGCAGATCGCGCCTGTACCTGCTTCGGGGTGAACACGCGGTCGACGATCTTCCGAAACTTCTGGTGCCGGGGTCCGTCGACCCAGACCAGAACCGGGCACGGCACCCAGCCTTTGTCCCGATAAATCGCCGCAACCTGGTCGTTGAACTCGCTGAAGCGGGCTCCTTGCGTGGTCCCTTCGCTGGAGAAGGAATTCACATCGAGCGCAATCCTGCGCACATCCTCCAGACGCGTGACGAGGAACCCCTCCAGCTGCGGATTAGTCGATCGCAACCGAATCACAGGAGCCGCATTCGATAGCGACTCCTGCGTCGCATTGGCAAAAGCGTCATATTCCATCTCGAAAGGACACTTGGGCACTATGACCTCCAGAAACACATTCGATGCGTGAGGAGAGTGTCTGGATTCAGCCGAACCGATCGCGACGTGCGGGTCCGAGATCTTCACGTGATTTGCTGCAAACGTGACATCGCAGAAAAGCGTCAGTGTAGCGCCGAGTCCGATTGCATGTCCGTTGGCCTTTGCAATGATGGGCTTCGAGCAATCAGCATTGGGCAGATGAGTTGCTTGCCACCGCTCGCACCGCCTGGTCGTGATCGACATCGATGAAAAGACGGCACAGTTCTTTTTCCATTGTGGAATCGGCTGCATTCCTAACATGCGGGCGATTCAGGGTTACCGTGAGAACTGCGCCTCCTGGATCAACACAAGGTTTCTTTTTCGCAGCCGCTGACCCGGCAGGCGTGCCCTCTACCCGAACCGAATTTTTGTCCGCTCTGATCACCCGAAGAACCGGCTCATGAACTTGAACCAACTATTGCAGAAACACTTCAGCGACATCCGCTCCACCTACACCAAACGCGACACGATGCTCTATGCACTGGGTGTCAACGCCTGTCGCTATCCGCTGGATGAGAACGAGCTGCAGTTCTGCTACGAACGCAACCTCCAAAGTGTGCCGTCGATCTCGTGCGTGCTTGCTCACCCAGGCTTCTGGGTCAACGAACCGGCGTTGGAGATCAACTGGGTGAAGCTCGTGCATGCCGAGCAACGCTTCAACCTGGCCACTGTGCTCCCGATCGAAGGCGAGGTCGTCGGCAAGTACCGCATCAAGAGCGTCGTGGACAAAGGACCCGAGAAGGGCGCGCTGCTGGCGTTCGAGAAAGCGCTGTACACGACCAGCGGCTCGCTGCTGGGGACAGTCGACAGCACATACTTCCTTCGCGGCGACGGGGGCACCCCAGACGATGAGCTTCCTTCCCCACCGGCGACGGCACCTTCCGGTGCGGTGGAAACCACGACGCTACCCACTGCTGCGCTGATCTACCGGCTGAGCGGCGACTACAATCCCCTGCATGGCGATCCCGCGGTCGCGCAGAAGGCCGGCTTCGACCGCCCCATCCTGCATGGACTGTGCACGTTCGGAATCGCGTGTCAGCAACTCGTCCGCGCAGTCTGCGCGAATGACGCGCAGCGGTTGCGTGGCTTGGGGGGCTCGCTTCACCAAGCCTGTATTCCCTGGCGAAACGATTCGGACCGAATACTGGGCAAACACAGCAGGCACTGTAGTTCCGCTGCCTGAGCGTAGATCGCAACACAGTAGTTCTCGATCGCGGGGTCGCTACACTAGCAGCCTGACATGCAGCGCGCGTCATCATCACACGGTCGTCACCCATGAAAGCCCATTGCCTCCAATCGCCCGGCAGCATCGATGGACTGTTCCTGCAGGAAGTCCCCAAGCCCACGCCCGGGCCACACGACGTTCTCATTCGAGTGCGTGCAACCTCGATCAACAACCGCGATCTCATGGTGGTGCACAACCAGTATGGCTTTCCGATCCCCCCAGGACTGATTCCGCTGTCCGACGCTGCGGGCGTCGTCGAGGCCATTGGCAGTAACGTCCGTCGTTTTGCCGTTGGCGATCATGTGTCACCCACGTTCCAGACCGGGTGGATCGGAGGACCTGCACGGCCCGAATATTGGGGAACGGATCTCGGGGCATCTCTGCCGGGAGTACTAGCGCAGTACATCGCGTTGCATGAAGAAGCCGTCGTGAAGCTTCCACCACATCTCTCGTTCGAAGAAGGGGCGACCTTGTGCTGCGCAGGCATCACCGCGTGGACAGCACTGACGAGCCCCTGCCCTGTTGCGCCAGGCGAGACGGTTCTCATACAGGGAACCGGCGGTGTCGCCCTGTTTGCATTGCAGTTCGCCAAGGCGTTCGGCGCCCGCGTAATTGCAACCACCTCCAGCGATGCAAAGGCAAAGCGCCTGCTCACGCTCGGCGCCGATGACGTCGTCAACTACGTCGAGGTCCTCGACTGGGATCAAAAGGTCATTGCGCTCAGCGGCGGAGTCGGTGTGGATCGGGTGGTGGAAACCGGCGGCCCCACGACACTGTCGCGATCGCTGGCCGCGCTGCGCGTGGGTGGCCAACTCAGCTTGGTCGGATTCTCGGGAGGCGCTGGCCCCTCACTGGATCCACTCACGCTCTTGGGGCGAGGGTTGAGGATAGAGACGATTGCAGTGGGGAGCCGGAATGACTATGAGGCGATGAACCGCGCCATCACAGCACATCGCATGCGACCGCCAGTCATCGATCGAGTGTTCGAGTTCGATCAGGCGCGCGAGGCGCTCGCGCATCTCGCAGCGCGGCGCCACGTGGGCAAAATAGTCATACGAGTCGATTAGACAACTGCCGCTCCTGAGCGGCCGCAAGGTGGTCAGATCTCGTACCGAACGTTGAAACGCTTCAAGTAGCGGTCGAACAACTTTCGTTCCTCATTGCGCCGCTCGGCTTGACCATCAGCATATCTGTGTGGCGGCCGACTGCTGCGTGGATGCTCGCGCAGATATGCTCTCATCGCCTCGCGAGCGCGCTCGGTAAATGTCTCCCCCATGGAGCGGTACAGCGCTTCGACCGTCGCAACCGGATCAGTGACGAAGTCCACGTATTGAACGTGATGGATGCGGTCAGCCGGAATGATGCCCTGGTCCATCTGATTCATGACCAGATCGTACAAGCCAGCCAATCCGGCTGGATTCGTAAGATGTGCCGTCGCGGACTCGTCGAGTTTCCGGTCACTGCGCATCCAATGAATCGTGCCGACCAGACTCACCACCGACGGCACGGTCTTGAGCGGATCTCGATGAGCCCAGATCAGTCGCATGTCCGGAAAGACTTTGAAGACGGCGGGCAGGTAACGCATGGCATCGGCGGACTTCAGCAGCCAGCGCTTGCGCGGATTTTTCCACTGCAGCACCTTCATGACGCGTTTTGCGTAGCTCAGGCCAGTCACGCCGTCCGTGTGGCCTTCGAGGTAGGCGTTGAAGGTCGGCGTGAAGCCCAAGAAGATCAGCCACCCTATGGATTGGAAGCTGAGTGCCTCGAGCTGTATCAGCTCTGTGGGCATGGCCCCGCCAAACTCGTGCATCGAGCGAATCTCCGGAACGACGCGCTCGAACTGGGTCATCCGCTGGTCGGCAATTGCGATGCGTGCATCGGTCCGGTAGGTCGCGGCTTGCGGCGGCGGGCACGGAAACAGTGCTTCCCAGTGAAGCGTGGTCCCATTGTCCGGGTCTCGCGCGAGCAGATTCTGCAGCGCAGATGTGCCACTACGCCCGGGCCCAATGATCATCATCGGCGGCGCAATGTCCTCGTCTTCGATTTCGGGATACTTCTTGTACGTATCCTCGACACGCAAGCGCGCCTCGAGAAACATGAGAATGTCCGAGCGGGTCATGATGCGACCCATCAGATTCAGTTCTGCCTCTTCCTGCAATGACTTGAGAAAGACACGGAACGGCTCGCGCCAGCTGTCCTCGCCAAAGTCGTTCAGACTCGTGTTTGCCTGTGCGGTGGACAGCAGCGAGCGCTCATCCAGCGGCACGATGCTCGCGATGTCCAGGCAACGGCCTTCCTCGTTGATGCGTTGCAGCCACTCCGGCCGTAGAGCGGGCGCCCACTGCTTGACGCGATAGTTGATGTCATCACTCATTCACACTGCTCGCCGGACGAGTGAAGTGGAGTCGAATGCAAGTACCGGCAGCAGGCGCACCTAGCGCCTGCTGCCGCGTCCTCGGATCGCTCAGAACTTCGCGGTGACTCTCACACCGTAAGTCCGTGGTGCTCCATCTACGACCCAAGCAGCGATGCCCGCGGCCGCTTCGGCAGCGACGAAATAGTATTTATCGAAGACATTGCGTACATAACCGCTCACGGAATACCGATCGTCCTCCGTGCGGTACGTCAGCGACGCATTCGTGAGGCTGTAACTGTCCTGATCACCGATGGGCTGCAGCGCGCCGTTGATGTTCGCATCGCCGCGATACTGTACGTCCAGTGAGGGATTCAAGCTGCCTGCCGATCCCAGCGGAATCTCGTAGTCGATACCGGCATAACCCGTCCAGTCCGCAGCAAAAGGCATCTGCTGATCGGTGTCTTTGAACTCTGCATCCAGGTAGCCAACGGCCGCTGACAGCGTCAGGCGATCAACGGGGCGAGCCGTGAGTTCGAAATCGACTCCCTTGATCCGTGCCTCACCCTGATTTTGAATGACCTGCGCAAAGAAGGGCGCCGTGGGAATCGTGATGACGACATCCCGTTGCAGGTTGTCATAGTTGGTCCAGAAAACGGAGACGTTCGTTCTGAGCCGTTGGTTGAGCCATTCGGCTTTCAAGCCCATTTCGTACGAGTCGACTTCCTCCGGGTCGAACTCCACGGCTGCAGCTGGAGTCGGCACATCACCGTTGATACCTCCGCTGCGATAGCCCTGTGAGAATCGGAAATAACCCAGGATGTCCGACGAAAAGCGGAACTCGGTTCCAGCTTCCAACGAGAAATTGTTGAAATCTTCATCGACCGGATAAACGAACGGCGCGGTCGGAAACTCAGGCGGTGCCGGACTGAAGAACGTGATGTCGAGATCCTTCTTGTCCTTCGACTGACGTCCGCCCAGCGAAACGCTCCAGCGATCGGTGAAGTGATAGGTGGCCTGTCCGAATGCGGCATAACTCTTGAGATCCTGCTCGCGATGGCTCGGAATCACGTTGCCGAAGGCGTCGATCGGCTGAGACAGTTCCCAACTGGAATCGAGGTAGTAGACGCCGACGACCCAGTCGAGCTGTCCCGGCTCCTGCGTGCCCGAGCGATCGGAGGACAAACGGATTTCCTGGCTGAACTGATCGACCTTCATCCGGCGGTCGATCGAGGTCAGCAGCGGGAGGCCCGTTCCATCCACGTCGACGATTTGGAGTTCGTCCGCATCGCGATAACCGGTAATAGAGGTGAGTTGGATCCCGGAACCCAGATTCCATGTGAGGTTGGCCGCTACACTCCAGACTTCCAGGTCGTTCGGGTCGGTGAACTCCATGGTCGACTTGTATTTGCGAGTCGTTTCGCACTGGCCAAGAAAAGCAAGACCCGTCGCACTCGCATCGCACAGCCGTACATTTGGCTGTCCAGGCAGACCGGCAATGCTGGAGGCAACGTTGCGCAAGCCGCGCTGCGGGGATTCGTCTTTCATGTAGTCCGCAGGTCTTTCATGTAGTCCGCAGTGAGATAAAGATTGACGGAGTCGTTCGGCGTCCAGAGGAAGCCGACGCGCGCTGCCACGGTGTCCTGCCCGGTCAGGTCTTCTCCAGTAGTGAGATCGTGCACATAGCCATCGCTCTGCGAGGTCATGACAGCGAGCTTTGCTCCCAACACGTCAGGGATGAGCGGTCCATCGATCGCCGCCTTGACCGAATACGTGTCGTCGCTGCCGTAACTCGCTTCGAGTCTCATACCGAGCTCATCACCCGGGCGACGCGTCGTGATGTTGATCGCACCACCCGGCGAGTTACGCCCCTGCAATGTCCCCTGCGGACCGCGCAGGACTTCGATCTGCTCCACATCGAAGACATCCAGCGCCGAACCGACGATGGTCGCGAGGTAGACGCCATCCACGCTGATGGCGATGGCGGGATCCTGCACCGGCTCCTGTGCACGATTGCCGATGCCACGTATAAAAGGCGCAAGAGAAGAAGTGCTGATCGAGACCGGCTCCAGCGTCACGTTCGGAGTGAGCTGCTGAAGATCCTCGATTCTTGCGATGAAGTTTCTCTCGATTGCGGCCTGACCGACGGCGGTGACCGAAACAGGTACGTCCTGGATCGACTCGGCACGCTTACGAGCAGTGACGACGATCTCGTCGAGGCCGCCGCCTGCCGGCTCGGACTGGGCGGCGGCCAGCGCGCTGATCAGCGAGAGTGCAACGCAAGACACGCCATTCAGAATGTTGACTGATCGCATAGTCCCCCTCCGTAATCTGTTTGTAAGCTCGCGCTCTCAGTGCACGAGTGTTTGGCTCTTGATCGTAAGCAAGTGCCTAGAGCGCAGCAATCGTCCGGCACTCCACGACCGGACCTGGACAACTACACTATCCCTTGCTTCACTTATGCATTACTTGCTTCTATGCCGCTGCGGCATTGTAGGAGTGAACAGCGGGCACAAGCCCAGCAACCCTGCTAGCGGGCTGTACACGATCCGTGATGATCGACACGAGCACCGCTAGTCATCCGCTGGATTGTGTGGGTCTCTTTCCAGGTCGGAGTCAAACCCGCTAGGACGGTTCACCGCAGCATCCTCCTCCTTCTCACCGCTACTCAACGCAGGTCCGACGATAGCGCCAACGCTCGCTGCGCGTTTTTGACTCTGTTGTAAGTTTGGGGTCGACTCCTTATAACCGATGAGTTTCGCGCGACGCCCCACTCAACGGTGGTAATCACTCGGAGATGTCATGGACTGGTTCACAGGTCGTGTGGCGCTCGTCACTGGGGCGGGGGCTGGTATAGGTCGCGCAACAGCACTTCTGTTTGCCCAACATGGCGCAAGAGTGGTCGCTGCAGACCTTCACCCCGATGCCGTTCGAGAGACGGTCGAACTGATTCGCAAGGCTGGTGGTGAAGCAATCTCCACGAGTGGAGACGTCGCAGACGCAACCACAGTCAGATCCACTATCGAAGCTGCGATCAGCGCGTTCGGTCGATTGGACTGTGCAGTGAACAATGCGGGAATTACTCATCCGCGTGATCACGAATGGGATGACGAAGCGTTTCAGCGCACGTTGGCGATCAACGTCACGGGTGTCATGCAATGCATCAAGCATGAAGTCCCTCACATGCTGAAGCAAGGAAAAGGAACCATCGTCAACGTCGCTTCAGTGAACGCCATCATCGCCTCGGGGAATCCGTCCCTGCCCGCCTACACGGCCAGCAAACACGCCGTCGTCGGATTGACCAAGACTGCGGCGCTCACTTGGGCACGGCAGGGAATCAGGGTCAACGCACTATTGCCCGGCGTCACATTCACGAAGATGGTCGAGGGCGTCATGGCACTGGGACCGGACGTCAAGCAGATGCTCGAGAACCTCTCGCCGCTGGGGCGGATGGCCGCGCCAGAGGAAATGGCCGAGGCGATCATCTGGCTTTGCAGCGACAAATCCAGCTTCGTGAACGGACATGCCCTCGTGGCAGATGGCGGCTTCGTGATTCAGTAGAAGGGACCCCATAGATCAGAGGAATTGCTGCTGCCATCACCGACCGATCCGGACAGCCCGGACAATCTTCATCTCACGTCTTCTCACCCGTCCTGGGCACGGCGGCCACGTCGGCTTGCACTTCCGGATCGCCGGGCCCGCTATCGACAGCCATACTTTCTCGCGGAATAGCGCTCTTCTTGAACTAGCAGCTGTTCCTGTTCGTCACAGCGCAGGACAGCTGCGATTGCAACCAAAGAGCAGAACCGCTGCGAGCTCGCACTTCACGGCCTGAATGTGGGGTTTCAACGCAGCCGCGAGAACACACACCAACACATGCCGCATCGAATCCCGCATTCACCCTTATGTCTTCAGCCGTTGACCTGTGCGCGCAGCGAGATGCACACTGACGTCGACGCTTGAGTTTATCGACCACAGAACAACTAAAGGCGAACCACATGCCCGCCTCCACGCAGCCAAGCGACGAACGCGTCGTCATCTATCACATCGAAGGAAGGCGATCATTCCGCGTCATCTGG
>JBEVDW010000434.1:0-11973 GCA_040513115.1 Steroidobacteraceae bacterium
GCACGTCCATCAAGAGGCCGCAGAACCACGCGAACAGCAGCCCCGAGATGCGCGGTGCACTCAATGACCAATAGATCACGAACAGCAACAGGAAGTCCGGACGAAAAGGCGCGATCGGTGCCGGCAATTGGACCACGGCCAAGACCACACCGAGGATCACCGTGATGATCTGCCGCAGACGGCCGCCGTCGCTTCCGCTCATTGAGCCCTCTCAGGTGCAGGCGGTGCCGTTGTGGTGGGTGAGGCCGGAGCCGGAGCTGGAGTCGGAGTTAAGGTTGAGGTTGGAGTCGGCTGAGGTGGTGTAGGCGAAGACCTGGGAGCCGGCGTCGGCGCTGGTGTCGGAGACGGAGTCGAGGGTTCAGTCTGCGTCGGTGTTGAAGTCGGAACCGGGCCTGCCGCGCCAGCGGGGGGCTCCAGCTTCTGTCTCTGATCGAACCAGATCAGCAACACTTCGCGCGTGCGGTCGAGCTGTGCGAGCGGCTTTGCTTCGACGACCGCGAAGGTTTCTGCCGGGTCGCGTTTCACCGTCGCAACGCGCGCGACGGGATAGCCGGCGGGGTAGATGCCACCGAGGCCGGACGACACGAGCAGATCGTTGGGCCGCACGTCGGCATCCACCGTGAGGAAGGGCAGTGTGAGCTTGTGCAAATCGCCGACGCCGACGGCAATCGAGCGGATGCCGTTGCGATTCACCTGCACGGGCAACGCATGCTCCGAATCGCTGATCAAGATCACTTCGGATGCGAACCGGCCCGCGCGAGTGACCTGGCCAAAGATGCCGTGTGCGTCGATGACGGCCTGACCTTTGAAGACGCCATCGCCCGTGCCCTTGTTGATGAGGACGCGATGACGGAACGGATCGACGTCGACCTGCATGATCTCTGCGATCAAAGTGCGCTGACCAAGTCCTGCCGAGGCCGCGCGGATCGCTCGCAGCCTCACGTTCTCAGCCTGCAGCGATTCGAGTTGCAGCAGCTTCACGTTGGCCACTCGCAGCTGCTCATCGAGTCGAGCGTTCTGCTGACGCAAGCGATCGCGGTCCGCGAAGCTGCCGGTAACCCACTCCCACGCCGCTCGCGGTGCCTGCACCACCATGTACATGGGCTGGATGCCGATGCCGATCCACTCGCGGATCTTCTCCAGCTGTGGGCCGCGGTTGTCCACGACCATCGCCGCAATCGAGATCAGCCCAAGGAAGAAGAAGCGCGCACCCAGGGGCGGGCCGCGGCCGATGATCGGACGACTGTCGGAAGTCAGCGTGGCCACGATGGGAGAATCGGCGAGAAGTGCATGCGTCCAGACAAAGTGGTGTTCACTCAGCGCGCCACGTGCGAGAGTCGCCCCCGATGATTTGAGTGTCTGGCTTCGCCGACAGCCAGGCGGATCTGCAGTCCTATTCCAAGTTGAACAGCGCCGGTCCGTGCTCGTCGATCAGCTCCAGCATGCGGCCGCCGCCCCGGGCCACGCATGTCAGTGGATCTTCGGACACCACGACCGGCAGACCGGTTTCTTCCATCAGCAACTTGTCCACGTCGCGGAGCAATGCGCCACCGCCCGTCAGCACGATGCCACGTTCGGCGACATCGGCGCCCAACTCGGGCGGTGTCTGCTCGAGAGCGACCTTGACCGCACCCACGATGCCCGCGAGCGGCTCCTGCAATGCTTCTAGTATTTCGTTCGAATTCAACGTGAAGCTGCGCGGTACGCCTTCCGACAGGTTGCGGCCCTTCACAGAGATTTCCTGCACCTGCTGGCCCGGATAGGCCGAGCCGATCTCGATCTTCACGCGCTCGGCGGTGGCCTCGCCGATCAGAATGCCGTAGTTACGGCGCACGTAGTTGATGATGGCCTCGTCGAATCGGTCACCGCCGATACGAACCGAGGAGGCGTAGACAATACCGTTCAACGAGATCACGGCCACTTCCGAGGTGCCGCCACCGATGTCGAGCACCATTGAGCCACGAGCCTCGTGCACCGGAAGACCGGCACCGACCGCTGCAGCCATGGGCTCTTCGATCAGACGCACCCAGCGTGCGCCGGCGCCCTCAGCGGACTCCTGAATGGCGCGTCGTTCGACCTGGGTCGAGCCATACGGCACGCACACCAGCACGCGCGGGCTCGGGCGCATGAGCCGATTGCCGTGCACTTTCTCGATGAAGTATTGCAGCATCTTTTCGGTGACGGTGAAGTCGGCGATGACGCCGTCCTTCATCGGACGAATGGCAGTGATATGCCCGGGCGTGCGACCCAGCATGTTTTTCGCTTCTTGACCGACTGCTTCGATCTTCTTACCCCCGCGACCGGGCTCTTCGCGAATGGCGACGACAGATGGCTCGTTCAGCACGATGCCCTTGCCACGCACGTAGATCAGCGTGTTCGCTGTGCCGAGATCGATCGAGAGGTCATTGGAGAAATAACCTCTGAGATTTTTGAACATGTGTGCGTGGGGAAAAATGCGGCCAAAAAAGTGCCGCGTACTCTAACAACGGGTAGAACAATCAGCAAGCCGAGGTGTATGATTGCGCGCGCTTTTTTCCTAGGTTTTGCGCTTGTTCGCGCATACGGCGCAACCCCAACAAGAGGTGTGATCAACGATGAGTCTGACGCGCAACGACGTCACGAACATCGCTCGCCTGGCACGTCTTGCAATCACCGACAAAGAGATGCCGGTGTACGTGCAGAGCCTGTCGAGCATCTTCAGCTTCGTCGAGCAGCTGAGTGCTGCCGAGACAGGCGATGTGCTGCCGATGGCACATCCGTTGGGTGATCAAGTGCAGCGGCTGCGCGGGGATGAAGTCTCGGAAGCCGATCAGCACGACAAGCTGCAACGGAATGCACCGGCTGTGGAGGCATCGCTGTACCTCGTGCCGAAAGTCATCGAGTGAGCCGGCTCGCTGCCGCTCCTAACCGTCCTTCCGCCAATCGCCTCTGGTCCTCATGCATACACTGACTTTGGCCGAACTGTCCGCGGGTCTGCGCGCCCGGCGCTTCTCGAGCGAGGAGCTCACGCAGCACTTCCTGAAGCGCATCGAGCAGCACAATGCCGCGTTGAACGCGTACATCACTGTGACTTCAGAGCTGGCGCTGGCGCAGGCCAAAGCAGCGGATCAAACCTTGGCATCGGGCAAAGCCGGACCGCTCACGGGCCTGCCTATCGCACACAAGGACATCTTCTGCACCGACGGAGTTCTCACAACGTGCGGTTCGCGGATGCTGTCGAATTTCGTGGCGCCCTACGACGCAACGGTCGTGCAGAAGCTCAATGCCGCGGGCACCGTGACACTCGGCAAGACGAACATGGACGAGTTCGCGATGGGCTCGTCGAACGAAACCAGTTGGTATGGTCCGGTGAAGAATCCGTGGGACTTGAAGAAAGTACCGGGCGGTTCGTCGGGCGGATCCGCTGCAGCCGTGGCTGCGCGTATCGCACCAGCGGCCACGGGCACCGATACGGGTGGATCGATTCGCCAGCCTGCGGCACTCACCTCATTGACCGGCATCAAACCGACATACGGGCGTGTGTCCCGCTACGGCATGATTGCGTTCGCCTCCAGTCTCGATCAGGGCGGTGTGCTCACATCGACCGTCGAGGATGCAGCGATGCTGCTGCAGGCCATGGCGGGATTCGATCCGCGGGATTCGACGAGTGTCGATGCGCCGGTGCCGGACTACCTCGCAGCGCTGCAGGAGCCGCTCGCCGGCTTGAGGATCGGGGTGTTGAAGGAGTTCTTCGAGACAGGGCTGGACGAAGTGAGCTCCAAGCTCGTGTGGGATGCATTGCGCACCTACGAGCGCCTTGGGGCCAAGCTAGTCGAAGTGAGTCTCCCGCATCTGCCGCTGTCCGTGCCGACGTACTACGTCGTTGCGCCGGCAGAATGCTCGTCCAATCTGTCGCGTTTCGACGGCGTGCGGTTCGGCTATCGCTGCGAAGAGCCGCGCGATCTTCTGGATCTTTACGAGCGCTCACGCGGCGAAGGATTCGGTGCCGAAGTGAAGCGTCGCATCATGACCGGCACCTATGTGCTGTCGGCTGGCTACTACGACGCCTACTACCTGAAGGCGCAGAAGGTCCGACGGATGATCGCCGATGACTTCGCGCGTGCGTTCACGCAGGTCGACGTGATCATGGGGCCAACATCGCCCACACCGGCATTCGACATCGGCGCGAAGGTCGACGACCCGATCACGATGTACTTGAACGACATCTACACGATCGGTGCGAATCTGGCCGGCCTGCCGGCGATGTCGATTCCCTGCGGCTTCATCGACGGGCTGCCCATCGGGTTGCAGCTGATCGGCCCCCATTTTGCTGAAGCGAAGCTCCTGAACGCGGCCCACGCCTATCAGCGTGAGACGGAGTGGCACAAGCGCATACCGAAGGCGTACGAGTGAGTTCTATGTCCTGGGAAACAGTCATCGGTCTCGAGATCCACGCGCAGCTGGCTACGAAGAGCAAGATCTTCTCCGGCTCGGCTACTGCATACGGCGCGGAGCCCAACACACAGGCGAATCTGATCGATCTCGGCTATCCCGGTGTGCTGCCGGTGTTGAATGCCGAGGCGGTGCGCATGGCCGTGAAGTTCGGTCTGGCAACCGGCGCTCGTGTGGCAAGTCGTTCGGTCTTCGCGCGCAAGAATTACTTCTATCCGGATCTGCCGAAAGGCTATCAAATCAGTCAGTACGAGCTGCCCATCGTGGAGCAGGGCAAGCTTGAGATCGTGCTGGACGACGGTGCGCGCAAGACGGTCGGCATCACGCGCGCACATCTGGAGGAAGATGCGGGCAAGTCCTTGCACGAGGACTTTCACGGCTTGTCGGGTATCGATCTGAATCGAGCCGGTACGCCGCTGCTCGAAATCGTGTCGGAGCCCGACATGCGCTCGGCCAAGGAAGCCGTCGCGTACATGAAGAAGATTCACACGCTCGTGCGCTATCTGGAAATCTGCGACGGCAACATGCAAGAAGGTTCTTTCCGCTGTGATGCCAATGTTTCCGTGCGCCGTTTCGGCGCAGAGAAGTTCGGCACGCGCTGCGAGATCAAGAATCTCAATTCCTTCCGCTACATCGAAAAGGCGATCAACTACGAGGTCGAGCGCCAGATCGAGCTGATCGAAGGCGGCGGCAAGGTGAAGCAGGAAACGCGCTTGTTCGATCCCGACAAGGGCGAGACACGCACGCTGCGATCGAAGGAAGAGGCGAACGATTACCGCTACTTCCCCGATCCGGACTTGTTGCCGGTCATTCTCGATCTCACCTTCATCAACGGCGTGCGCGAAACATTGCCGGAGCTGCCCGATCAGAAAGGCGCGCGCTTCATGGAGCAGTACACGCTGTCCGCCTACGACGCCGGCGTGCTCACGGCGAGTCGCGAGATTGCCGAGTACTACGAAACGGTCGTGCGCGGTCTCGGTGGTCACGCGAAGCTCGCGGCCAACTGGGTGATGGGTGAGTTCTCCGGCGCGCTCAACAAGGACAACATCGAGATCAAGGACGCGCACATCACGGCGCCTCAGCTCGCGGGGTTGTTGACTCGCATCGTCGACGAGACGATCTCGGGCAAGATCGCCAAGGAGGTCTTCGAGCAGATGTGGGCTGAACGCAAGAGCGCGGATGAAATCATCGCAGCGAAGGGACTCAAACAGATCACCGATACGAGCGCGATCGAGAAGGTGATCGATGAAGTGATGGCTGCCAATCCCAAGCAGCTCGCGGACTACCGGTCAGGTAAGGACAAGCTCTTCGGCTTCTTTGTCGGGCAGGTGATGAAGGTTACCGGCGGCAAGGCGAATCCGGCGCAGGTGAATGATCTGTTGAAGAAGAAGTTGGCGGGGTAGTTACCCGTTGAGGTGACTGTTGTGTCCCCTCCCTTGCGAAGCGGGGAGGGACGCATTCGAATACTTCTGCGCAGCAACTTCAGGCCGGTCTTCACCCCAGTCCCTTCCTCCACTGCAACAACTCCCGCAACGGTCCCAGATCCCACTTCGGCCCTTCGATCCGCACGAAGATGTGCTTCATCCCAAACTCACGATAAAAGATGTCCGGATCGTTGTCGGTCGCGAGCAGCGGCTCATGACAACCAATCACTTCGATCTCGTTGAAGTCGCGGCCGATCTCGCCGCAGATCCGACGGAGCACTTCGATCTTGTGACGAATGCTGTCGTTGGGCCCGAACATGATCCACATGTCCGCGTGCTCGGCCACGATCGGTAAGCCGATCTTTTCACCCATTGCGCCGATCAGCAGGGGAATCTTGCGCAGCGGTTTGGGATTCAACTTCTCGAAGCGCGCCTTGATGATCGGAATGGCCTGTGCGAGATCGCGCAGACGACTGGCCTGTGTGCCGTAGTTTTCGTAGCCGTAATCAATGTACTCGGCTTCGAGGTAACCCGCGCCCAGGCCGAGAATGAAACGGCCGCCGGAAATGTGATCGATCGTGCGTGCGATGTCAGCGAGCAGGTTGGGATTGCGGAATCCGATCGCGTGCACGGTGCAGCCGATCTCCGGGCGCGTGGTCGTGGCCGCGATCGCAGCCTGGACCGTCGTCGCCTCGAATATTTTTCCGCCGCTGCCGACCGTGACATGGGCCTGTCCGGCTTCAAACGCCGTGGCATCCACGTTTTGGGCGTGGAGGTGATCGGCAGTAAAGATGCGCGCGACGCCCAGTGCTTCCGCTTCCATCCACGCGTCTCGCAATCCCTTCATTTCTCCGTGCTGAAGACTGAAATGGACCCCGATCGTCGGTTTCATGTGCTCCCCCTGTTCACGACACCATCGCTCGCGCTGCGCTCAGCGCTGTTTCGTAGTTTGTTTCGATCCGTACATCCCGTGCGACTTCCATGCTGGCAAGCATTGTTCGCACGTCCGGATTCACGTGTGCAAGCAGCACCGCGGTGTCATGCCGGCGACAGCGTTCGATGAACTCACGCAGCGCGCTGACGCCCGTCGCATCGATCAGCGGTACGTGTTCGAGGTCGAGAATGAAAACTTTGGGCGGACGTCCGATGCGATCCAGGAGGTCGCCCAGGCGGTTGGCGACACCGAAGAAGAATGGTCCACGTAACTCGAACACCTCAACGCCGCGCGGTAGCTGCGCTCGCCCTGTGTACTCCGTGCGAGATGCCTTGAAATCATCGGTATCGCGATCGATCAGCGGTGTGTGACTGCGGATGGCCACGGCCTCCGCCATGCGATGCATGAACAACATCGCGGCGAGCACGACACCCACCGAGATGGCGACCGTCAGATCGACGAGCACCGTCAACAGGAACGTCAGCACGAGCACGCTGCGATCTCCGAGCGGCGCGCGCAGCAGATGACGGAAGCGGTCGATTTCGCTCATGTTCCACGCCACGATCACAAGTACTGCGGCCAGGCTCGCCAGCGGGACGTAGGTGAGCAGTGGCGCCAACAGCAGCATGAAGAGCAACAGAAACACGGCGTGAAGCATGCCAGCGATCGGGGAGTGTGCTCCCGAGCGCACGTTGGTGGCTGTGCGGGCGATGGCCCCCGTTGCGGGCAATCCGCCGAACAAAGGCGATGTGAAGTTCGCGATACCCTGCGCGACGAGCTCGCAGTTGGAACGATGACGCCGCCCCGTCATGCCGTCGGCAACGACGGCAGACAGCAGCGATTCGACACCGGCGAGAAAGGCGATCGTGAACGCGCTCGGCATTACGGCTTTGATCTGCGTCCAGGTCAGCGCAGGCAGATGCGGTGCCGGCAAGCCTAGAGGCAGTGCGCCGAACTGACTGCCGATCGTGCCGAGCGGCAAATGCAAAGCCCACACAGCAAACGACGCGCCTGCCACCGCGATCAAAAAGCCCGGCGCGCGCGGTGCGTACTTGCGCAGAACGACAATGATCAGCAGCGCAACTGCAGACACCGCCACCGCAACAGGGCTCACATGCGGCAGCTCATGGAGATACAGCGCCCACTTGGCGATAAAGTCGCCGGGAGCCGATTCGATGGGCAAACCCAACAGATCCTTGATCTGCGTGGAGAAGATGATCACCGCAATGCCGGCCGTGAAGCCCGTGATGACGGGCTGCGGAATGTATTTGATCCAGGTGCCCAGGCCGACGAGCCCAGCGATGATCAACATGACGCCGGCGAGCAGCGTGGCGACCAGTAAGCCGTCGTAGCCATGGCGCGTAATCACATCGAGAACGACGACGACGAACGCGCCGGTGGGCCCGCCAATCTGAAAGCGACTGCCACCCAGTGCGGAAATCAGGAAGCCCGCTACGACTGCGGTGATGAGTCCCTTCTCGGGTGTGGTGCCGGATGCGATGCCGAGGGCCATTGCCAGCGGCAGGGCAACGATCGCAACGGTGAGGCCCGCGATGAAGTCGCGCCGAAACTCTTTCAGGCCGTAGCCCTGCTGCAGCACCGTGATCGTCTTTGGAACATACAGATGCCAAGCGGGAGAAGGCTGCTTCATAGGATCTCATCGGCAAGAGTAGGCACGAGCCTACAATAACGACCGCGCACGCAAAGCGCACCGGGCCGCTACACTGCATGTCCTCCATTGCTTGCTTGCCGCCGATGCACGACAAGGACACCCTGCGCCGCTTTCTCTTCGAGCACTATCCGATCCGTGGCCATCTCGTGCATCTGGATGCCAGCTGGCGGGCCTTGCTCGAGCATCATCACTACCCCGAAGCCGTACGGGACCGCCTGGGGGAAGCGCTGGCGGCTGCCGTGCTGCTGGCCGCAACGTTGAAGTTCGATGGCAATCTGAGCTTGCAGTTGCGCGGCAAAGGTCCGATGCATTTGATGCTGGCGCAGTGTTCGAGCGAGCTCGCGATCCGTGGTGTCGCCCGTTACAACGATGCTGTTGCGGGCAGTGACTTGCTCGAGCTCGCGGGCGAAGGGACCCTCACCGTGACGCTGGAAAACGAGGACCTGTCCCAGCGCTATCAGGGCATCGTGCCACTGACGCGGGCGAGCCTGGCAGGTTGCCTCCAGCTCTATTTCGAAACCTCGGAACAGCTTCCCACTCGTCTCTGGCTGCACTCCGACGGCGGGGCGGTATCGGGATTGCTCTTGCAGCGCTTGCCGGCCGATAGCGTATTGAAGCGTCCCGCGGCTGCACCCGAGAGCATCGAGCGCTCGCTCGACGTCGCCGGCGTGGACGATGCGTGGCGTCGAGTGCAGCTGTTGGGCGATACCCTCACTCCCGAAGAGCTCCGCGCCCTTGCGGACCAACAGATCCTGCGGCGCCTCTTCGCCGAAGACGACGTGCGCATGTTCGAGTCGGCGCCCGTGTATTTCCGCTGCCGCTGTTCCCGCGAGCGCGTCTCGGGAATGCTTCAAACCCTGGGGGAGGCCGAGATCCGAACCGTCCTGGCGGAGCAAGGTACGGTCGAAGTGCGCTGCGATTTCTGCAATCGGGCCTACGTCTTCGACGCCGTGGATGTGGAAGGGCTGTTCAAGACCAGCCAAGCCGATGGGAGCAAGACCGTTCACTGAGCCTCATCCAGAGTCCTCCTGGCCAATCTGAGCCCTCCGTCTCACCTTCGGGACTAGCCATTCCCTCGTCACACCCCGTATAGTGTCGCCGAGAATATAAATATTTCCTTATATCCTTATGGGCCAGCCGCTGGACACTGTTCTGACCGCGTTGCGAGCCGCAGCCGAGCCGACCCGCCTGCGGTTGCTGGCGTTGCTGGCTCAGGCTGAACTGACGGTGGGCGAGATCTGCCTGGTCGTGGGTCAGAGCCAGCCGCGCGTGTCGCGGCATCTGAAATTGCTGTGCGATGCCCAGCTGCTCGATCGATTTCGTGAGCAGCACTTTGTGTACTACCGCGCGCCAGCCACGGGGCCTGGCCGGGCCGTGCTCGAAGAACTGTTGGGACTCGTCGCGCGGGAGGACGAAGTATTGGTCCGCGACCGCGCACGCCTGGAGCGTTTGATCGCGGAGCGCGGCCAGCGCGCGGCCAGCGACCTGCAAGACGGCACCCTCGGGGCGGACGAGAAGGGCAGCGATGACATCGGTGCCCTCGTGGTTGCCGAGTTGAGCTCAGAGCCGATGGGCCGGGTTCTGGATGTCGGCACGGGAGCCGGTCATCTGCTCAAGGCCTTTGCCCCTTCGGCCAGCCGTGCCATCGGCATCGATATCTCCAGCGATGCTCTCCGCCTCGCGCGCAGCAACGTTCATGGCGCTGGCTTCAGCCGGTGCGAGCTGCAACGCGGTGACATGTATGACCTGCCGTTCGCTGCGGGTTCATTCGACACCGTGGCGATGGATCGAGTGCTCGCAGGTGCCGAACAGCCGTTTGCCGCATTGTCCGAAGCGGCACGCGCGCTCGATCACCGCGGGCGCCTGGTCGTGATCGACGATTTCGATGCCTTGAGCGATGCCTGTCAGGGCAACCCCATTGCGCTGTTGCGGCAGTGGTTCGACAAGCTCGGGCTCACCTGCGAGCGCATACGTCCCGTCGACACGCACGGTGCGCACCTTCTATTGGCCATCGCACGGCGTGTCGCCACCGGGCTCAAAGCTGCTTAACGAAGACGAGAACCGCATGTCCGCCAACATTCTCCAAGAACAAGTGGGCCAGCTCGCCGGCAAGTCGGCGCGTCCAGTGCGCGTTTCTTTCGAGTTCTTCCCGCCCAAGGATGCGGCGATGGAGCAGACGCTGTGGCAGTCGATCGAGCGCCTGGCGCCGCTCAATCCCGGCTTTGTTTCCGTTACCTACGGCGCGGATGGCTCGACGCGTACCCGCACGCACAACGTCGTAACGCGCGTGGCGCGCGAGACGGGACTCACCGCGGCACCGCATCTCACGTGCGTGGGCGCACCGCGAGAAGAGATTCTCGACATCGCGCGCAACTACTGGTCGCAGGGCATCCGCAACATCGTCGCGTTGCGCGGCGATCCGCCGCAAGGCGCGACCACCTACGTGCCACATCCGCAGGGGTTTGCGTATGCGCTGGATCTGGTGAAGGGGCTGCGATCGGTGGGCGACTTCGACATCTCCGTTGCGACGTACCCTGAAGTCCATCCTGAAGCGCCGAGCCGGCAGTTCGAGATCGACAACCTCAAGGCAAAGCTGGATGCGGGTGCGAATCGCGCCATCACGCAGTTCTTCTTCGACACGCAGAGCTATCTACGCTTTCGCGATGACTGCCGGTCGGCGGGGATTACAGCCAGCATCGTGCCGGGAATTCTGCCCATTACGCGCTTCCCGCAGATGTTGCGGATGGCCGAGCGTTGCGGCACGAGCGTCCCTCAGTGGATGCGCGATCGCTTCGATGGCCTGGATGAAGATGCCGACACGCGCCGCATGATCGCCGCTGCCGTCGCCATCGAACAAGTGCAGCAGCTGCAACGCGAGGGCGTGGAGGAGTTTCACTTCTACACCTTGAATCGCTCTGAGCTGACATACGCAATCTGTCATGCCCTGGGCGTGCGCCCGACCTTGCAGAAGGCGGCAAGCGCGTAAGGCCTCCTATTCGTCCCGAGCTCCGAGACAGCATTCCTCATGAACCGCACGCAACGCATCGCTGAATTCCGCCGTCTGCTCACCGAGCGCATCCTCATCATCGACGGCGCGATGGGCACGATGATCCAGGGATATGGTCTCACCGAAGCCGATTACCGCGGCGAGCGCTTCAAGGATTGGTCGTGCGACATGAAGGGCAACTCGGACATCCTGGCCCTCACCCGGCCGGAGGTGATCGGCGCCATCCACACGAAGTACCTGGAGGCGGGCGCCGACATCATCGAAACGAACACATTCACTGCGAATGAACCCTCGCAGGCCGACTACAAAGCCGAGTCGCTCGTGCGCGATATCAACCTCGCGGCAACGCAAACGGCACGCAGGGCGGCGGATGCTTACACCCAGAAAACGGGTAAGACGGTGTTCGTAGCCGGCGCGATGGGACCGACGAACCGCACCGCCTCGCTGTCGCCCAACGTGAACGACCCTGCGTTCCGCAACATCGATTTCGATCAGCTGGTCGACA
>JBEVDW010000435.1:0-9359 GCA_040513115.1 Steroidobacteraceae bacterium
TCTGGCGGAAATCTTCGATGCCCCATCCCGCCACGGCGCCTGCAAATTCGGTTGCGCCATAGGTCTGCAGAACCGGCAGGTCGTAGCGTCGCAGGAACTCATCCGTGATCGCCGGATCGAGCGGCGCCGTGCCGGTACGCAAAGCGATCAGGCTCTTCAGATCCTCCTTCGCCACGTTGGCCTCCAGGATCATGCGCAAGGCGGCCGGTACGATGTTCGAGATACGGATCTGGTGCCGCACAATCAGGTCGCGCCACTCCTGCACCGTGAACTTCTCGAGGAGACACGCCTTGCGTCCCGACAGAATCGTTTGCCCGATGAAGTACATGCCGCCTATATGCGTCAGCGGACTGGCGATCAGGGTCACGCCACTGCGCAAGCGCAGTGAGGGATCCTCCCCGTGCCCGCGCTCGTAATGCAACGCTCCCATTAGTGCGCGCTCGAGAGACTTGCGCGCCAGGGGTACGCGCTTTGGTTTGCCCGTTGTACCGCTGGTGAGCATGACGATGGCCGTCCCCGCATCCTCCATCAGCAGGTCGGAACCCCTGATGCGCTCGAAGCTTGGCAGCGTACGCACCGATGAAAGGTCCGGAGCCAATTCAATCACAGCGGTGCCTGAAGCACGCAGAACATCGAGCACACCCGGGATCGCGAGATCGTCGCGCTCGCCGACGAGCACTGGCAAGCGCAGCGATTTCACATCTTCACAGAGTCGGTCGGCCGGCAGGATCGGATTCAATGTCACCAGCACGCGCTGCGATGCCAGCAACCCGGCGATCGCCGCATAGGAGCCGGGACGCGAGCGAATCAGTATTCCGACGCGCGCCGCGCCGCGCGCACCAACTTGTTCCAGCGCGATATCGAGCTGATCGATGCACCGATTCAGCTCGCCCCAGGTATACCAGCGTTGCACATGCTCCAGCGCCGGCTGGGCAGGATCGAGCTTGAGAACCGAACGCAACTGCTCGGCGAACGTCCCTGAGTGATCGGCGACGGTCTCTTGGCTCATCTAGCGCACTCAGCGTGGTGCCATGCGGATGGCGCCGTCGAGGCGGATCGCCTGGCCGTTGAAGTAGCTGTTGCGCACCAGCTCGAGCACCAGCGAACCGTACTCCTCAGGCTTGCCGAGACGCTTCGGGAATGGCACGGACGCTGCGAGTGAACTCAGCACCTGCTCGGGCGCACCCATCATCGGTGGCGTCGCGAAAATACCCGGCATGATCGTGTTGATGCGGATGCCATCCCCCGACAGATCACGTGCGATCGTCAACGTCATCCCCACGATGCCCGCCTTCGCCGCCGAATAGGCTACCTGCCCGATCTGCCCTTCCTGTGCCGCAACCGATGCGGTGTTGACGATCACGCCGCGTTCGCCATCCTCCAGCGGATCGAGTGTGAGCATGCCGGCCGCCGCGATCGTGATGCAGCGGAAGGAACCCACGACATTCAACTGCAATGCCGAATTGAAGACTTCCGTGGAATGACGCTTGATGTCCCCCGTTGCCTTGTCGCGCGACACGGTCTTCGCTGCCGGGCCGCCCCCGGCGCAATTCACCAGCACGCGCTCCTGGCCATGGGCCGCCCGCGCCTTGGCGAACCCGTCGAGAACGCTCTGCTCGTCGGTCACATTTACCTGACAGAACACACCGCCGAGCTCACGCGCTGCGGCCTCGCCCTTTTCCGCATTCAGATCGAAGACCGCCACTTTGACGCCCTGCGATGCCAGCGCGCGTGCCGATGCGAGTCCCAGTCCCGATGCACCACCGGTCACGACGGCGGCCTTCACCTGCTGTAGATTCATAGTGTCTCCCACGTAGTTGCTTGGATCCTGACGGCTACCCGCGCCGGCGTCTCGATTTCCCGAGCAGCCCGCGCGAACGCAGTGCACCCGGCTCACGATGAATATGACACCATCCTGGGCCGGGCTCCGCCGGCTCCATATAGCACCTAGTTACCTATGAGGGCCAGGAGGAGAGAATTTTCAAATGTCGGTTGTACCACTATGATCGAGGCACGTGAAAAGGCCGAGCGAGTCCGCTGCGTGAGAATGCTGTCATCACAATGCTGCGCGGCATTGCTCGCCTGAGGCAGCGCGAATACAAGGCCCGCGCAGCTGGCAATCGTTGCGGACGCTCGCGCACACCATCGGGCGAGATCACAACCGAACTGAGGCACCGACATCGAGGGCAATAGGGACTCATGAGCGAAGTAATGACACTGTCGACGGTAGATGGAATTGGCGTGATCACCATCGATTCGCCGCCCGTGAATGCGCTGGGCATCAAAGTGCGCATGGGCCTGGACAGCGGCTTCAAACAACTGGCGGCGGATGACCGCGTCAAGGCCATCGTGCTGACCTGCGGCGGTCGCACGTTCTTCGCGGGCGCGGACATCTCGGAATTCGGCAAGCCCTTCGAGGATCCCGACCTGCACACGGTCTTCTCCATCATTGAGAACGGCAGCAAGCCGGTGGTCGCGGCGATTCACGGCACGGCACTCGGTGGCGGGCTCGAGCTGGCGCTCATCTGTCACTACCGTGTCGCGGTGCCGTCCGCGAAGCTCGGTTTGCCGGAAGTCAACCTGGGTCTGCTGCCGGGCGCCGGTGGCACACAGCGGCTGCCTCGGATTGTTGGCGTGGAGATGGCACTCGACATGATCTGCACCGGCAGGCCCGTCGATGCCAAGAAGGCGCTCGAGATCGGCCTGATCGATGGGCTTGCGAGCGAGGGCCGCCTGGTCGAGGACGCGGTTGCGTTCGCACGGAAGCTCGTCGAGGAACGCCGACCCTTGCAGCGCGTGCGCGACCGTTCGGATCAGATCGACAAAGCGCGGGGCAAGCCGGAGATCTTCAGCAATTTCCGCGCGGCGAACGCGCGCGCGTTTCGCGGCTTCAAAGCGCCGGAGAGCATCGTCAAGGCTATCGAAGCAGCGGTCGCGTTGCCGTTCGATCGCGGCATCGAGCGCGAGCACGAGCTGTTCGAGGAACTGAAGGCCAGCACCGAGTCCGCGGCGCAGCGTTATTCGTTCTTCGCCGAGCGCGATACGGCCAAGGTTCCTGACCTGCCAGCAGATACGCCGGTGCTGCCTGTGAGGTCGGTGGGCGTCATCGGCGCCGGCACCATGGGTGGCGGCATCGCGATGAATTTCCTCAACGTGGGTCTGCCGGTCACGATCGTCGAGGCGAACAAGGACGCACTGGAGCGCGGTATTGCCAAGATCCGCGGCAACTACGAGCAGACCGCGAAGAAGGGCCGGCTGAGCCCGCAGGAGCTCGAGCGCCGCATGGCACTGCTCAGCCCGTCACTGGACGTCGGCGCACTGTCCGGCTGCGAGCTCATCATCGAGGCCATCTTCGAGAGCATGCCCGTCAAGAAGGAGATGTTCGCCAGGCTGGACAAGGCGGCGAAGCCCAGCGCCATTCTCGCGACCAATACTTCCTTCCTGGATGTGAACGAGATTGCATCGGCCACGACGCGTCCCGAATCGGTCATCGGCCTGCACTTCTTCTCGCCGGCCAACGTCATGCGCCTGCTCGAAATCGTGCGCGCGACGAAGACTTCCAAGCCGGTGCTCGCCACGGCGCTCAAGCTTGCGAAGCAGATCGGCAAAGTGCCGGTCGTCTCCGGCGTCTGCCATGGTTTCATCGCCAACCGCGCGATGGCAGTCCGCGGACGCGAGGCCGATGCCCTGATTCTCGAAGGCACAGCCCCGCAGGACATAGACCGTGTGATCCGCGACTACGGCTTTGCGATGGGTCCGTTGCAGATGATGGACCTCGTGGGTCTCGACGTGATCGGACGCGATTCGAATGCGCGCACGGTCATGGGCGATCTGGTTGCGGGCGGCCGGCTCGGGCAGAAAGCCGGTGGCGGCTATTACGATTACGATGTTAACCGACAGCCCCATCCATCGCCGAAGGCAGCGGAGATCATCTCCGCGGTGGCGCGCCATCTTGGTGTGAAACAGCAACCGACCACTGATCCTGCGGAACTGCTGGCCCGTCTTCTCTATCCGGTCATCAACGAGGGCGCCAGAATCCTGGAGGAAGGCATCGCGCTGCGCGCATCCGACATCGACATCGCGCTGCAACTCGGCTATGGATGGCCCGTGTATACCGGCGGCCCGATGTTCTGGGCCAACACGGTGGGATTGCCGAAGATCGTCGCCAAGTTGCGCGAGCTGGAAGCGAAGCACGGCGATGCTTTCAAGCCGGCGCAATTGCTCGTGAAGCTGGCCAGCGAAGGCGGCAAGTTTGCCTGAGAACTCTCCACGACATCGAGCGAGGCACCGCATGCAATACGAAACCATTCTGTTCGAAGCAGCTAACAAGGTCGCCACGGTCACCATCAACCGGCCGGCCGCGTTGAATGCGTTCAATCGCCGCATGCTGGATGAGTTCTCCCACGTGTGGCGTCACATCGCTCACGCCGACGACATCCACTGCGTCGTGCTACGCGCAGCTCCGGGACGCGCGTTCTCAACGGGTGCCGACGTCAAGTCCGGCAACGAGCCGGGTCAGCAGATCGTCTCCGATGATCTCGTGAACGCGGAAGACCCCAGTGTGAAGCTGGGCCCCAAGTCCAACAAATGCTGGAAGCCCGTCGTCGCGGCTGTGCACGGGATGTGTGCAGCTGGCGCGTTCTACTGGATCAACGAAGCGGACATCGTCATCGCTTCCGAGGATGCAACCTTCTTCGACCCGCACGTCACGTACGGTATGACCGCGGCGCTCGAGCCCATCGGCCTCACGTACAAGGCGCCGCTCGGAGATGTGCTGCGCATGGTGCTCCTCGGCAATGATGAGCGCATTGGCGCGGGGACGGCGCTGCGGATCGGGATCATCTCGGAGATCGTGAAGCTCGAAGAGCTGTGGCCGCGCGCAGCAGAGCTCGCAGCCATCATCGCTACCAAGCCCGCGATTGCGACGGCTAACAGCTTGCGCGCGATCTGGGAATCGCTCGACATGCCGCGCTCCGTCGCGCTCAACACGGCACTCAAGTACTGTCAGCTCGGCAATCCATCCGGCATCGCGCAGGTCGATCGCGGCACCGTCATGGGTGCGGCGAAGAAGTTCACTGTGCGTTGAGTGCCGACCACAGCCGCGGCACATCGCCGAGCGCGGCGCGGCATCAACTACAAGCTTCTTGTTCAACTCCGACTGAGCGCGTCGACCACGCGCGTACCTTCTGCACCCGCCGTCCAGGAGCGATTGGCATTGGTGATGTGCAACGTCCAGTGTGCCGCCGCGCCCTCGACGTCGCCGGCTGCGATCAGGTCGATCAGCTTCTGGTAAGAGCGCACGCCGCTGCCGAGCAGCTTTCTGCGCTGCTGCTCGACGGGCATCGACAAACGCGTGAAGGTTTCGATTTGAGCACGGGTCAGCAGGTCCTGCAGGATGCGCGTGAGGCAATGCAGAGTCTTGTTGCCGCCCAGGTCGACGATCAGTTGGTGAAATGCCGACACACCTACGATGAATTCGAGAAAGCGCTGCTCGTTCGCGAGCACCGTGAGACGCTCCACCTCGGCGCGCAACCGTGCAATGACCTTCTTGCTCTTCCTGGCGGCGAGCTGCCGCACGACGTAGGGCTCGATTGCGAGTCGCGCCTCGAACATGTCAGCCACCGTCGTGCCCTCGCTCTGCAGGACATAACCGGCATAGCGCGCCACGCTTTCGATCTGCGGCTTGTGAACCCTCGCGCCAGCGTGCGAGCCGCGCACCACACTGATGAGCTGTTCCGCCTCGACGATGCGCAGTGCTTCGCGCAGCGTCGGTCGCGAAATCCCCAGGGTCTGCATCAGCTGCCCCTCCGGAGGAAGATAGTCGCCTTCCTTGAGCTGACCCGAGATGATCCGCGCGCGCAGATGGTCGGCCACAACTTCCGAGGTTTTGGGGATGCGGATCGATCCGTTCTCCAGCACCGGAACACTGCGAACTCGCGCTTTATTGACCAGACGTGGAGACAACAGCACACCTCTTGCGACAGCGACGACACGCGACGCTACTCTCCGCGAAGCGCCGGGCGCAAGGCCGACAGTCTCGCCTTGGGTTCTGGCGCGAGACGTGATCATTCATCCTTTGTTTCGGGCATGCGATATAACGTCTATCCAACACGACGCAGTGCTCAGCGACGGAGCCCATAAGAGAATCGAGATCTCATGAGCATTCATCAACAGGCTGCCGCGAGTCCCGACAAGCCCGCGGTCACGATGGCGGACAGCGGCGACTCCATGACCTTCCGCGAGCTCGATGCACGCTCGACCCAACTTGCGCATGCGCTGCGACGCCGCGGCATGACTGCTGGAGATCGCCTGGCCATCCTGCTGCCCAACAGCCTTCTCTACTACGTGGCAGCGTGGGCGGCACGCCGTTCGACATTGCGCTACGTCCCGCTCAACTGGCATCTGCACGTGGACGAGGTGGCCTACATCGTCGACAACTGCGATGCGCGTGCTCTGGTCACTGCAGAACCCTTGCGTGAGCTGGCGCAGGCCGTAGCTCAACGCCAGCCCTCCTTGCGCGTGCTGTTGGCCGGCAGTCGCGATGCGACGCCCTTCGAAGATCTTGCAGCCGCGATGCGCGCCGAACGCACTACGGGAATGGATGAGGAAGCGGACGGAAACTTCATGTTCTATTCGTCGGGCACCACAGGCTATCCGAAAGGGATTCTCAGGCCGCTCACCGGTCAGCCCTTCGGATCGCTGGCGCCGATCGAGCAAATGACGAAGGCGGCGTACGGTTTCGGCAGCAACACGGTGTACCTGAGTCCCGCGCCTTTGTATCACGCCGCACCGTTGGGCTGGAGCATGGCAGCCCAAGGACACGGCGGGACAGTGATTGCCATGGAGCGCTTCGATGCGGAGAACGTGTTGCGCACTATCGAACGGTATCGAGTGACACACGCTCAGTTCGTGCCGACGCATTTCTTCCGGTTGCTGCAACTACCCGGCGAGGTGCGTGCACGTTACGACCTCTCCAGCCTCAGAATGGTCGTGCATGCCGCCGCACCCTGCCCCATCGACGTCAAGGAACGCATGATCCAGTGGTGGGGACCCATCATCCATGAATACTATTCGGCCAGCGAAGGCGGCGGCTTCACTGCGATTGACCCGCAGGAGTGGTTACGCAAGAAGGGCAGCGTCGGCCGCTCACTGCTGGGGCCAATGCACATCATCGGCGAGGATGGCCGCGAGCTGCCGGCGGGCGAAGTGGGCCTGATCTACTTCGAGAATGCGGAGCCGTTCGAGTACCACAAAGCCGCAGAGAAGACGGCGGAATATTTCAATGACCGCGGCTGGGGCACTATGGGCGACATG
The DNA here is from genome assembly GCA_040513115.1 of Steroidobacteraceae bacterium. Lineage (GTDB taxonomy): Bacteria > Pseudomonadota > Gammaproteobacteria > Steroidobacterales > Steroidobacteraceae > DATELY01. Next base: position 7,315 of record JBEVDW010000435.1, read on the forward strand.
GGCTGGGTGGATGCAGACGGCTACTTGTTCCTCGCGGATCGCAAGAGCCACATGATCATTTCCGGTGGAGTCAACATCTATCCGCAAGAGATCGAGAATCTCCTCGCTGTACATCCCAAGGTCGCCGATGTGGCCGTGATCGGCGTGCCCAACGCGGAATTCGGCGAAGAGGTGAAGGCCGTCGTGATACCAGCGGCGGGCTGCACTGCCGATGACGAGCTTGCGCACGAGCTCATCGAGTATTGCCGCGAGCACGCGGCCGGCTACAAGTGTCCGCGCAGTGTCGACTTCGTGAGCACGCTGCCGCGTCTGGAGAACGGCAAGCTGCTGAAGCGCGAACTGCGCAAACGGTACTGGCCCTCAGACAGGCGAATGATCGGCGGTTGAGGCTCACGCGCTCGCAAGCTGCAGCAGACGACTCGTAGTGGCGCAGTCGGCGATCGGACGCCCCGTCTCGCGCGCGAGCGCAGCCACTTCGGCGACGAGCTCGCGATTGCTCGGTGTCCGCTCCCCACGATAGTCCTCCAGCCCCACGCGCACGTGCCCGCCTCGTTCGAGGCCCAGCCGTGCCAAGCCCGAACGCACGAGATCGCCACCGAACACAGCGACGGCCCAGGGCAGGTCGGTTCCCTCCAGCAGTTCCAGATATGCTTCCAACGCACGCCGCGTGGGCGGCAGGCCGAACGTCACCGCGCTCTTCTTGCCGGTGAAAAGATTGTGATCGCTGAAGTAGAGCTTCACGAATGCGCCGCGCGGCAGGCGCCCGGCGCGCCAATAGGCAATCACCGTCCGCAGCCAGCCCGGTTCATAAATGGCGATCGAGGGACCGAGCTCGAGCGCGCGTAGCTGCTCCACCGTGTAGGCAATGTCGGCAAAGGAGTTTGCGTAGACGAAACCCGGCTGGACCGGCAGACCTTCCGTGTCGTGTGCCCCCAGATTGGTGGATCCCGGGTCGAGAACACCCATGCGCATGCCGCCCCGCGTGAGCGGCGCATAGTGAGCGCACTTCTCCTCGATACTCGTCGCAGTCGTGGTCGTCGAGTACAGAATCGTATCGGGCCTCTGTTCGAGGACCGGGCGCCATGCGCTCAGGTAACGTTCCGCCGCACGCTCTCCCGTGAGGGTCACGTCATCAATGTGCGTGTGAATGATGGCCGCACCTTCAGCGAGGCAAGCCAGCGCGTCCGCCGCCACCTGCTCCGGTGTGGACGGATTGTGCGGATTGCTCGCGGCGGAGGCATAACCGCTCAACGCTGCTTCGATGATCACAGGTTTCATGACTGTCTCCAGGTAGTGCGTGCGTTATGCGTGCGGTGCTCCGTCGCGCCCGTCAGCTTGGGCTCGAGATGGAGGAGCCGCCATCCACGGCGAGCGTCTGCCCCGTCACGAAGCTGCCCGCGTCGGAGGCCAGGCACAACGCGATCGAGGCAATCTCCTGCGGTTGACCCACTCGACGCAGCGGCGTGCGCGCCTCGACCTTCCTGCGGAACGGCTCATTCTCGAGGAACATGCGCGCCATGTCGGTCACGATGAGACCGGGTGCGATGGAATTGACGCGAATGCCGTACTGTCCGTACTCCGTTGCCAAGGTACGCACAAAGCTCATGTTTGCCGCTTTGGTCATGCTGTAGACGCCCGTGCCCGGAGTGCCCACGAAGCCGCCGACGGAAGAGATGATCAGGATCACGCCGTGTTTGCGCGTCACCATCTGCGGCAGCAGGCGCTGACACAGCACCAGATTGCCGCGTATGTTCGCATCGACGACCTTCTGGTAAGCATCCAGCGGGATCTCTCCCAGTGGCGCAAACTTTGGATTCACGCCGGCGTTGCCCACGAAGATATCCACCGCACCGTAAGTCTTGAGCGCGCCCTCGGCCAATGCGACGCAGTCATCCGCAGAACTGACGTTGCACGCGATCGCCGTGGCGTCGCCTCCCTGCTTCTTGATGTCCTGCACCAATGCCTCGCAGGCATCGAGCTTCCGGCTCGAAACGACGACTCGTGCACCCGCCTCCGCAAACGTCTCGACGATGGCTCGGCCGATG
>JBEVDW010000436.1:0-16610 GCA_040513115.1 Steroidobacteraceae bacterium
CGCCGTGGAGAAGGCAGCGGCGTAGCGATTGCAACGACCGGCAATCAACATGCCGGTCTTGCCACCGTATTTCGAGACGTTGGTGTAGCTCGTGTTGTATGCCAGCCCCATAGGATTTGCGGCGAAGGTCGTAGCAGGTGCTGCAAAAGCGACAGACAAAAGGCCGCCCAGCGCCACGAAGGCACGTTTGAAATTCATTGAGACTCTCCCTAAACAGAGCTGATCACTGGCGTGATCAGGGCAGCAATCAACCGACTTATCTGCAGCGGCTCGCGCTCCGCTTGCAGTGCATCGGTGCCGGATTTGTTGGCTCAGCCGCGGTGGAATTTAGGGAAGATCGACGTGCGTATCAACGTGTCTCTGATGCCCAACGAAAGGGCTCTAAAACGGCGTTCTTTGTGGTTGGTTGGTCCACACACTGCAGTCGATCGCGTCGTGGACGCGAATCGATCGAACGCATTCGCCGTTCGACTGGCGGGCGCGTTGAGCTGATGTACGTGGGCGCGGCAGGTGGAAGCGCTGTGACAGCCATCATGAGTTACATCCAGCAAGATCTCGACTTGGCGCAGCGGCATGTGGATGAAGGTGCGCGGCGACTCGACCATCAACGAGCACTGGTCGAGCTACTTCGCAAAGCAGGCTATGACGTCGGCGCTGCTGAGGAAATACTGGGAATACTGGAGAGGACACTGGGCGAGTTCGTATCCCATCGCGATCGGATCGCGAGCGAGCTTCGACAGATCAAGTGTCCATGAAATCTCACTGGCTAAGCTCAGCCTTATTTCTTGCGGGAAGCGGATATCTGTTCTTGGACCGGTTCACTGCCAGGAACCTGCTTCGGAAGCGGGCGTTCCTGGAGTGCTGCGCTTCGCGGCATCGTGGGAGAACACATCATGAACGCCGCCGTCACCCGAATCATTCCTGACATCACGACGTTGATTCGCATGGATCATTCCCATGTTCTGGCGCTTTTCCACCGTTTCAAAGCGCACAGCTCACCCAACAAGAAGCGGGCACTCGTGCGCAGTGCATGCTTGGCCATCGAAGTGCACGCGCAACTGGAGGAAGAGATTTTCTATCCGGCATTGCGTACCGTTATCAGCGGCGATGAGGTGCTCGAGAAAAGCGAGCGCGAGCACAACGAGAGGCGACGATCCAGTCGGGAGTTGCGCGAGCTCACGGAGCTCGACGGTGCTCCTACCGATGAGACGTTCGATGACAAGTTTCGCGCTCTCATCCGTATCGTCATGCACCACGTAGCAGATGAAGAGACACACCTGCTCCCGGTTGCCGAGCGCCTGCTCGCGGAGCAACTCAGTGAACTCGGTGTCGCGATGACCAAGCGTCGACTGGAGTTGATCAAGCCCCATGCAGGCGAGCTGGCGGCGAGCACGGCTCGATCATTCCCGGCTGGGGCTGTGGCCGGGGCTGCTCTGCTGACGGCCGGTGCCGTTGCGGTCGGAGCGATGCTGCTGTATCGGGGAAAGTCGGCGGGCGGGAAAGTACGACGCTTTCATCACTGAAGGCTCCGCAACATGACGAGTTTCTTCGACGTGACCGACACGGCCTCATGTGTGCCATGAAAGGTAGGTGGATATCTTTGGTTCGGTGCAGCACGCGCAGCCCACGGAACCCCTCGTTGCAGCCGTGGTTGCGAGAGCATGCCGCTCAGATTTCGTGCCGGTCGCGTCCTGCTGTGGGCTGGTCTTGGCTTCGCAGGCATCCTCCTCTTGCTAGTCCTCGTCCTGGCGTTCATTGATTGGAACCAGCTCAAGAAGCCGATTGAACGCATCGCCTCAGCACGCTTTGGCCGGACAGTCTCCATTGGCGGTAAGCTCGATGTTGACATGGGTTCCCTGACGCCCCGCATCACGGTGGAGCGGCTCATCGTCGGCAATCCTCCATGGGAATCCACGCGACCCATGATCCGGCTCGCGAGACTGGAAGTGCAGCTGAAGGTGCTGCCGCTGTTGAAGGGCGATGTGATCCTGCCGCGCGTCGCGTTGCTAGCGCCCGATTTTTATCTGCATCGAGATGCAGCGGGACGTGCCAACTGGACCCTCAGAAGCACGCGCCCGACGAATGCGCCGGCAGAACCACCGCCCAGGTTGCCTGTGGTCAAGGACTTCCTCATCGAATCGGGGCACGTGACGCTCCGCGACGAGATGCTGCATCTCGATGTGCTCGGCACGATCGAAGCGCGAGAGAAAGCATCGAAGGAAAATCCTAAGGCGTTGCGCATTGAAGCCAAAGGTACGCTGAACAAGGAGCCATTCACGTTGCGCATTGCCGGCGGCCCGCTGGTGAATCTTGATCCGGATCGTCCGTACCCGTTCGATGCCGCCATCAAGGCGGGAGACATCCGAATCGATGCGGAAGGGTCAGTGCGCAAGCCTTTCGATCTTGGGCGGTTGCGTTTCGACGTGCGTGCCAGCGGTGGCGACCTTGCAGACCTGTACTACCTCACGCAACTTGCGCTTCCCAACACGCCACCGTTCAAGCTCTCAGCCCATGTGGAGCGCAAGGTATCTCACATCAGCGTGACCCACATCGTCGGGACCTTCGGACGGAGTGACGTCAGTGGGGAGCTGAGCGTCGATGCTGCGCGCAAGCGGCCAACGGTGGCGGGCAATCTGGTCTCGAAAAAGGTGTGGCTGAGTGATCTTTCGACAGCGTTGGGCGGAAAAGTGGGTGCGAGCGACTCTCTCCAAGCCAAGCCTGCACCACCGCCTTCAACCAAGGGCGTGAAGGAATCGACGCCGCACGGCAATCTGCGTCTGTTCCCCGATGCCAGACTGCAAGTGAATCGCGTGCGGGCCATGGATGCGGACGTGCGTTATCGCGCGCACGCCATTCACGCAGGCTTGCTGCCCTTCAAGCGGCTGGCGGTGCACGTCAAATTGGATGACGGCGTGCTCGAGGCGCAGCCGTTCGAGTTCGAGATGCCTCAAGGCAAGCTCAGCGGCACGGCGCGCATCGATGTGCGCGGTGCGGTGCCCCGCACCGTGCTCGATGTGCGGATCAAGGACCTTCAGCTCGATCAACTCAAAGGCAAGGCGCCCGACGCCAAGCCGCCACTGGGCGGCACGCTGCTGGCGCGTGCCGAGCTCAAAGGAAGCGGAGATTCGGTTCACGACGTGATGGCGGGCGTGAATGGACGCGTGTATGCAATCGTGCCGCGGGGGGAGGTTCGTGCGGCATTCGCGGAGCTCACGGGTATCAACGTGGCACGTGGCTTGGGATTACTCCTGAAAGGTGATGACGAGCGCGCCGAGATCCGTTGTGGCATTGCGCAGTTCGATGTCGAAGAAGGGATCATGCGAGCGGAGAACGTGGTGTTCGACACCGAAGACGTGCGTATTACCGGCCGCGGTGAAGTGCGCCTGGGCCCGGAGGAGCTTGACCTGACGATCAAAGGCGAGCCGAAGAAAGTGCGCGTGGCGCGTCTGCGCACGCCGGTGAAAGTGGGCGGGCATCTACGCAAGCCGTCCGTCGGCATCGACGCCGCGAAAGCCGCGCAGCAAGGAGCGATTGCCGTGGCCTTGGGCGCAGTGACGCCGCTCGCAGCGGTGTTGGCCTTCATCGATCCGGGCTTGGCAAAGGATGAGAACTGCGCCGCATTGCTTGCGCCGGTGCGAGCAACTCCCGCTCAGACGCTGACCGAGAAACGCTGAGGCCAGCTCGGAGCGTGCGTCAACTAGATAGGCCGCGAATTCTCTGCGACATTCGCTGCCGCAAGACCGGGGCCCAATCGACGATGCATTCGGCAAGGCTCAGATAGCGGGTCTTGCCGGTTTCGACATTCTCGCGAGCCAAGAGGACTGAGCAATAAACTTTGACCTCCCCGAGTAGCGAATAGAAATCGATGGCGGCAACGCTGAGCATGGGGCCGCCGGATGAGCGGTAGGTCTCCATGAACGTCGGCCAGTCCATCATTTGCTCGATGTCTCCACGGCAGTAACCAACGTCTTCGGCGGGATTGCCAAGATGCGCCTCCTCCCAGTCGAGCAAGCCGGTGATCATTCCGTCGTGCACCAGCATGTTGTGGAAGCCGACATCGCCGTGTACGACGGCGAGCGGTCCCTCCACCTCGCTGACCGTGCGTTCCAGCCAGGCGAAAATTGATGAGATCGTCGCACTGGGGTCGTCCAGACGAACGTAGATGTCGCGATACCACGCGAGTGTTTCGCGTAGATCGGTTTGGGAATAGATCTTGGTTTTCAAATCGGGCAGATGAGCAACGCGGTTGACGCTCAAGCCATGAAGCGCCCCCAGCAGCGTTGCAAACTGCTGCGCGAGATGCGCACTCTTCGGTGGTCTGTAGAGGTCGCCAGGCGGACGACCGGGAAGCTTTTCAACCAGCATGAACGGCAGCCCCAACTCCCCAGCATTCGTTTCCAGCAGCGCAGGTCTGGGCACCTGCAGACCGGCTTGCGACAGCGCCTGAAGCAATCCGTACTCGAACGTCACGGACGTGCGTGGCCATTCGCTCGGCAGATCCTGTCGCAACACCCAGTCGGCGTCATTTCCGTCGAGCGACTTGCAGTGGAGCAGCACAGTCCGTTTTGCCCGGCCACCACGCAGTTCCTTGGCGGACTCCAACTTCATCGTCGAGAACGGCTCACCGTGCTTGTGCAGGTGGGCGATGTAGTTCGATGCGTCGAACGCCCGTTGCTCGGTGGTCGCTTGCACAGCCTCGTGCAGCGCGGAGAGTTGGCGTTCGAGGAAGTCCAGCAACTCTCCTTCACCTGCCAATCCCGCAGAAGATTTCAATCCGTCGAGCTTGTCTGCGGGCAGCGCTGCGAGCAGATGGGCCACACGCACGAGAACGCGGCTGGATTGGCGCGCGACGTCGACCAGGTGATCGGGAGAATCCGTCGATGCGGCCTCGCGGAGCGCGGTGGCGAGCGTCAGGAGATATTGCCGAGCGACCTCTGGCCGCATCGGCGCGAAGTTCTCTGGTGTGTTGGTCATCCCGCTGGGTCGGCGCCGGTGAGCCAGAAGTCGTCCGCACGAAGACCAAGCGCCTCGCGATGCGAATCTGGGATCATTCGCGCCGGACCCCATTCGAGTACGCCGCGTCCTCGGCGTCCATCGTCACTGTCGTACAAGCAGCCATGTTGGACGGCGAAATAGCCGTGTCCCAGCGGCTGAACGTTGTACTCGCCGACGGTCGTGCCCTTGAGCACGATCTTGCGCCCCAGTCGATCGGTGATCGAGGCGCGGCATCCCTCGAGACGCAGATTATCGTCGCCGAGATACAGCACCGACTGCACGTCCGTAACCATCGAGAGCTCGCCATCGAAGCGGAGGTAACCAACCATTCCGCGTCCTGCTACCCCGACCTGTGGAGCGGCGGACACATAGTTGTTCTCGTCGAACACGCACATGAAGAAGCGATGACCGATAACGGAAGTCAGATCGCGCGGGCCCCAGGAGTGATCGATGAATCCCACGCCATCGATGGGCGTCGTCGACCCGCCAGCGCGGACCGTGCCGGTCACCTGTGCAAGCATGTTGTAGTGTCGGGCTGCCACGCGAAGCCCTCCAGCATCGGCATCCATCGTCACGGGTCCGGTGAACGCCTTGAACACGACGTCCGTCTCGACACCATCACGATCCACCTGGATCCGATATTCGATCAGGGGATCAAGGGTCGTGAACGTCAGCCCGTCGAGAGAAGTGCCGGTGGTGGGACCTGTGGGAATCGGCAACCGAGTGCGCTTGGCGCGTGAAACGACTTTTCCGCCAATCGAAGTCCAACTGTAGATATTCGCGATCTCGCGGTTGAACAGAATGCCAATGCGATGGAATGCGGTAACGCCCTTGCCTGGATCGGAGAAGTAGAAGACAGAACTTTCCTGCCAGAGAGGACTGGTCCCCGGAGGGTGGTTCTCGTTATCTGCGAGCGTGAGCCCCTGCGCGTAACGAAACTTGTCTTGCATGACGTCACCCTCGCAACTCACGGAGCCTCCTTGCGCAGTGCAATGCACGTTAGCGTTCCAATCGGACTGATCCGTCCGAACAGCAGTATCTCAGCGAAGGAAGTGACGAGGAAGCACCTTGGCGGGTCGGAAACAGCTCACGGCACGTTCTTTCACTGCCGTGAATCGAATATAGTCGCCAGCAAAAGTTAGCTGCTGGGGAACGTCAGATGTACGACACGCAGATGGTGTTGGCCGCGATCGACCAGAACCGCTGGCCGATTCTGGCGTTGTGCAGCCTCGCGATGATCTGCAATTACACGTGGTTCTTCGCCGCGGTGTTCAGAGGTTTCAGAGATCAGGTTTATCCGATCCCCGTTTTCTGCACCTTGTTCTGGCTCTGCGGTGACGGCTCCGTCGTGCTGGATTACTACAAGGCGTTTCACGTCATCGATCATTGGTATGTGAAACTCTTCTGGGCCGCGCTCACGCTCACGGTGGCCTGTGAGCTCGTCTTCCTGTACATGACGTTGCGTTTCGGCAGGAAGGAAATCGCCCCGTCGCTGTCCCAGTCGCAATTCAGGTTTCTCATTTTGGGCGGGCTCGCCCTCATGGCCGTGGCGTGGGCCTTCACGAAACACCTGATCAACGAAGATCTGTTCATCAACTACTTCCATCTGGCGAACATGGCCGGCCCCGCGTTTGCGTGGTCGATGATCTTGAGCCGCCGCTCACGCGCGGGAACCTCGCCCATGATCTGGATCGCCTACACGTTGATGGTCATGTGCTGGTTCACCGCCACGGCATTGTGGTTCGGCGAGCCTTTTGCCTCACCGCTGTATCTTGCGTTCTACGCGGCGGTCACGCTCTCTGCAGCGGCCACGGCCTGGATCGTGATGCGAATGCCAGTCGCTGTCGCTGTGTCAGGGGGAGAAGAGGGTCAACGGGCGCCCGGTGAACCTGTCATGGGGTTTGCTCGGGGCAATGCATCGGGATCGTTGCGCGCGCAGTCGCGTTGAGCTGACCACAGCCGCTGTCGTCGGGGCAGCCCAGTTTTCTGGGCACTGCTCCTGCAATGGCTGGCAGTGAGCGATAGAGCAGGATACGCTCTGCCGCCGGCCGTTCCTGGTCTCATCAGATAGCCAGCCCCCAGCGACACGAGCGCAGAGACCTCGGCGCGTCTCAGCGGATCGAACCCCATGAAACATATCCTCACCCTGTCCTGTCCCGACAGACCCGGGATCGTGCACGCAGTCAGCGCGTTCCTGCTGGAGCAGCGGGCGAACATCGTCGAGGCAGCCCAGTTCAACGATCCGACCACCGGGCTCTTCTTCATGAGGGTTCGATTCGAGTTCCTCGAGGGTCAGCAAGAGGCCGCTCAGAACGTTGCCGCGCGGTTCGAGAGCGTGAGTCGGGAGTTCAGCATGCAGGCGAGCTTCGCGCCCGCGGAAACGCCGATGCCGGCGGTGATCATGGTTTCGCAGTTGGGACACTGCTTGAACGATCTGCTTTTTCGTTATCGTTCAGGTCTCCTGCCCATCGATATTCGCGCCGTCGTTTCCAATCACCGGACGTACTATCAACTGGCGGCAAGCTACGGCATCCCGTTTCACCACATCCCCGTGACTGCCGCGACCAGGGCATCTGCCGAGCAGAAGGTGCTCGAGATCTTCGAGGGCGAACAGGCGGAGCTCCTGGTGCTGGCGCGCTACATGCAGATCCTGTCCGACGACATGTGTCGGCGCTTGTCAGGGCGCGCGATCAATATCCATCACTCGTTCCTACCCAGCTTCAAGGGAGCACGGCCCTACCAGCAGGCGCACGATCGCGGCGTGAAACTGATCGGAGCGACCGCGCACTATGTGACCGCAGCTCTGGACGAAGGTCCGATCATCGAGCAAGGGATCGAACGTGTGGATCATTCCGCCAATGTCGATGAGCTGACTGCAATCGGTCGCGACATCGAGAGTGTCGTGCTGGCGCGTGCCGTGAAATGGCATGCAGAGCATCGTATCCTGCTCAATGGCACCAAGACGGTCGTGTTTCGCTGAGGCTGACGTTGTGATCGACAAGATTTGCGCCGACCCCGCCGCGGCACTGGCGGGCGTTCCCGATGGCTCGACGGTGATGATTGGTGGCTTCGGTACGGCCGGGCTGCCAGATGAGCTGGTTCAAGCCCTCATCGATCAAGGTGCCCGCGATCTCGTCATCGTGAACAACAATGCCGGCAACGGCGATACGGGCCTGGCCGCGTTGCTGGCGGCGGGTCGCGTACGCAAGATCATCTGCTCGTTCCCGCGACAAGCCGACAGTCATCACTTCGATGCGCTCTACCGCAGCGGACGTATCGAGCTCGAGCTGGTGCCACAAGGCAATCTGGCTGAGCGCATTCGAGCCGCAGGTGCGGGCATTGGCGCGTTCTTCACGCCGACTGGCTACGGTACGCAGCTCGCCGAGGGCAAGGAGACGCGCAGCATCAACGGCAAGGATTACGTTCTCGAATATCCGATTCACGCGGACTACGCGCTCATCAAAGCCGAGCGCGGGGATCGTTGGGGCAATCTCACCTACCGCATGACCGCACGCAACTTCGGTCCGATCATGGCCGCGGCCGCGAGCATCACGGTGGCGAGCGTGCATGAGGTCGTGCCGCTCGGCGAGCTGGATCCAGAGGCTGTGATCACCCCAGGGTTGTACGTGCAGAGAGTCGTTCCGATTCCTCGTAAAGCCACGAGCGCCGGCGGCTTCAACAAGGTGGCATGAGGACGACCGCGGATGGCGAGCTCTGAATTGCGTCAATGGACTCGGGCGGAGATGGCGCAGCGCGTCGCCCGCGATATCCCGGATGGCTCGATCGTCAATCTGGGAATCGGGTTGCCCACGCTCGTAGCCAATCACCTGCCGGCGGACCGGGAGATCATTCTCCATAGCGAGAACGGTGTCATTGGCATGGGGCCCGCGCCGGCTGCCGGACAAGAAGATTACGATTTGATCAATGCCGGCAAAATGCCCGTCACGTTGCTCTCAGGTGGCTGCTATTTCCATCACGCTGACAGCTTCGCAATGATGCGCGGCGGTCATCTGGACGTGTGCGTGCTCGGCGCGTTCCAGGTGTCTGCAAGAGGCGATCTCGCGAACTGGCACACAGGCGCACCGGACGCGATTCCTGCGGTGGGTGGCGCAATGGATCTCGCCATTGGCGCGAAGCGGACCTACGTGATGATGGAACACTGCACGAAGACAGGCGAGAGCAAGCTCGTGCCTGAGTGTACATATCCGTTGACCGGCATCGGTTGCGTCACGCGCGTGTACACGGATCTCGCTGTCATCGACCTGGGACCCAACGGTGTGTTCGTGCGCGAAATGGTGACTGGCCTGGATGCCGCGCGTTTGCAAATACTCACCGCGATCACACTGCAATTCGGATCGAATGCCTGACATGAAATCCCGCGAAGCCTTCATCTGCGATGCCGTGCGTACACCCTTCGGGCGTTACGGCGGCTCACTGGCCGGCGTGCGTGCCGACGATCTCGCTGCAATACCGTTGCGTGCACTCGTCGAGCGCAATCCAGCGATCGATTGGGCCCGGGTCGACGATGTCTACTACGGATGTGCCAATCAGGCGGGCGAGGACAATCGCAATGTCGCGCGCATGGCGGTGTTGCTCGCAGGGCTTCCCGAGGAGGTACCGGGCACGACCATCAATCGGCTGTGCGGATCGAGTCTGGACGCGGTTGCGATCGCAGCGCGCGCGATCGCGAGTGGTGAAGCAGACCTGGTTGTGGCGGGTGGCGTCGAGAGCATGACGCGTGCGCCGTTCGTCATGTGCAAAGCGGACGCTGCATTCGCGCGCACGGCTCGGCTCGAAGACACCACCATGGGATGGCGTTTCATCAATCCCGCGCTCGATGCGCGGACGGGTGTGCACACGATGCCGATGACGGCGGAGCATCTGGCCGATGAACGCGTGATCAGTCGCGCCGATCAGGATGCGTTCGCGTTGCGTAGTCAGCAGCGCTGTGCCGCCGCCCAAGCGCGAGGCTTCTTCAAGCACGAAATCGTGCCGGTAACTTTCGCAGCCACAAAGACAGGCGCGGTGGTCGTTCAGAACGACGAGCAGCCCCGTGTCGACACGACGCTCGAAGGTCTCGCGAAGCTGAAGCCGGTAGTCTCTGCCACGGGTACGGTCACCGCTGGAAACGCTTCATCGCTCAACGACGGCGCCGCAGCCTTGCTGATCGCCAGTGCTGAAGCCTTGGAGCGTTACGGACTGAAGCCGCGCGCCCGCATTCTGGGCAGTGCGGTTGCTGGCGTACCGCCACGGATCATGGGTATCGGTCCCGTACCCGCTACTCGCAAGCTGTTAGAGCGCACGGGCACGAAGCTGTCAGAGATCGGTGTCATCGAGCTCAATGAAGCATTCGCCGCTCAAGCACTTGCCGTGCTGCGCGACCTCGGTCTGCCCGACAATGCTGAACACGTGAATCCCAACGGCGGAGCCATCGCCATCGGACATCCGCTCGGTGCCAGTGGCGCCCGGTTGGCTGCGACGGCGCTCAGTCAACTCGAGCTGAGTGGGGAACAACTGGCGCTGTGCACGATGTGCATCGGTGTGGGGCAGGGGATCGCGCTGCTGATGGAGCGCGTGAGCTGACCCCCACGCCGTTCTGCTAGGGAAGGATTTCGGCGAGGCGAGCCTGGGTGTTCAGCAGCCGCGGCAGGAACTCCGATCGCAAGCGATCGAGGCTGGCCCGCGAGGTCGGCGTACCGACATTGATGGATGCAATCACCTTGCCCGTCGTGGTTCGCACGGGCACTGCCAGGGAGCGCATGCCGATCTCGACTTCCTGATCGACGAGCGCATAGCCCAGCTTGCGGACTTCCTCCAGCTTCGACATCAATGCGTCGACGTCGGTGATGGTCCGCTTGGTGAGCTCCTGGCGTTCGCTCGCCAGCAGGATTTCGCGGGCTTGCTCGGCAGGCAGCCATGCAAGCAATGCTCGACCCATCGACGTGCAGTAGGCGGGTAGTCGACTGCCAGTCGTGAGTCTCACGGACATGATGCGATGTTGTCCGGCGCGCGCGACGTACACGATCTTCGTGCCATCCAGGACGGAGCCGGAGCAGGACTCCTGCAATTCATCCGCGAGACTTTCGAGTGCCGGCTGCAGAAAGCGTGGCAGAGGTGCGGCGAGATAAGCCTGACTCAAGCGGAGAATGCGCGGTGTCAGTCGCACCAGTCGATTCTCGAGCGTTGCGTAGCCTGCGTTGACGAGCGTCAACACACAGCGCCGCGCGGTCGCTCGATCGAGTCCGGAAAGCCGCGCAATGTCCGCGAGCGTCAGCGCCTCGGAGCCGCGTGAGAACGCTTCGATCACGAGCAGGCCCTTGGCGAAACCGCCCATCTGATCTGCCTGCTGCGCAATCGTCCCGGGTCGACTCACCGCCATGCTCTGCCTCGTGCTTCGGCTACCGCGCTCGACTTCGCATCGTGATGACGATGCGTGGGCGCGTTCTATGGAGCAGGGTATCAACAACGTGGCGCGGTGCCATAGCCGGAGAACACAAAACGACGCGCTGAGTAGCGAGCGCGTGGATTCCATAGAACGCCTTCAGATCGCCGAGTACAGGCTCAAAGGAGACTTCATTGGAGGCTCTGTATTGTCCGTAAGAATGTAATTATTTTCAGATGGTTAGGACAACTATGTGATTATCTTCGGCATCCGCCAATTGCGGGACTGAAGTCGTCTCGAACACCTCCGGAGATCCTCAGCAGCGTTGACCGTCAGCCGTTCAAGATCCTCGCGTGATGCCGCAGGTGATCCTCGATGAAGGTCGAAATGAAGTAGTAGCCGTGGTCGTATCCCGGCTGTCGCCGCAGCGTCAATGGATAGCCCACATCGCGTGCAGCTTGTTCGAGCAGCTCGGGACGCAACTGCACTTCGAGAAACTGATCGGCCGTGCCTTGGTCGACGAGAATCGGTGCGCGATTCTTCGCGTCTTTGGACCCTCGCATCAGCATAGTGGCATCGTATGCGTCCCACTGGCCGCGATCCGCGCCCAGATAACCTGCAAATGCCTTCTGACCCCACGGCACTTGTTTCGGCGCGACGATCGGTGCGAATGCCGATATCGAGCGGTAACGGTGGCCGGGGTTCTTCAATCCGATGGTCAGAGCGCCATGTCCACCCATCGAGTGCCCGAAGATGCCTTGCCGCGCGCGGTCAGCGGGGAAGTGCGCGTCGATCAATGTGGGCAATTCGGAAGTGACATAGGAATACATGCGGTAGTGACGCGCCCAGGGTTGCTCGGTGGCATCCACGTAGAAGCCCGCGCCGACACCGAAGTCCCAGGAATCGCTGTCAGCGGGCAGTGACACACCGCGGGGGCTCGTATCCGGCGCGACCAACATGATGCCGATCTCGGCGGCGTGCCGCTGAGCGCCGGCCTTGATCATGAATGTCTCTTCCGTACACGTGAGGCCCGCGAGGTAATACAACACCGGTACGCGTGCATGCTCGGCTTGCGGCGGCGTGAACACGGCAAACTTCATCGTGCAGTGGTTGACCTGCGAGGCGTGCTTGTAGAAGCCCACCGTGCCACCGAAACATCGGTGCTTGCTGACTACGTCGTATGGCAACTCGCTCATCGCCCGCAGCTCATCAGTACGTCACCACGGAGCGGATCGACTCGCCCTTGTGCATGAGATCGAACGCGTCGTTGATGCTGGCGAGCGGCAGCTTGTGCGTGATCAGAGCGTCGATGTTGATCTTGCCCTCCATGTACCAGTCGACGATTTTCGGCACATCCGTGCGGCCGCGCGCGCCACCGAACGCAGTGCCTTTCCATACGCGCCCGGTGACGAGCTGAAACGGCCGCGTCTTGATCTCCTGGCCCGCGCCCGCAACACCGATGATGACCGACACGCCCCAGCCGCGATGACAGCATTCGACCGCCTGGCGCATCAGATCCACGTTGCCCACGCATTCGAAGCTGTAGTCGGCACCGCCATCCGTGAGATTCACCAGATGCGCGACCAGATCGCCGCCGACTTCCTTCGGATTGACGAAGTGCGTCATCCCGAACTGCTCCGCGAGCGCTTTGCGGCGCGGATTGATGTCGACACCGACGATCTTGTTCGCGCCCACGAATCGTGCGCCCTGGATCACGTTCAATCCGATACCGCCGAGTCCGAACACCACGACGTTCGCGCCAGGCTCGACCTTCGCTGTGTTGATCACCGCCCCGATGCCGGTCGTAACGCCGCAACCGATGTAGCACACCTTGTCGAACGGTGCGTCCTCGCGGATCTTCGCCACGGCAATTTCGGGCAGCACCGTGTAGTTCGAGAATGTCGAGCAGCCCATGTAGTGGTACACGGGGTCGCCATCGAGCGAGAAGCGTGAGGTGCCATCCGGCATCACGCCTTTTCCTTGCGTGGCGCGAATGGCCGTGCAGAGATTGGTCTTGCGCGACAGACACGATTTGCACTGCCGGCATTCGGGTGTGTAGAGCGGGATGACGTGATCGCCTTTTTTCACCGACGTCACACCCGGTCCGACATCGACGACGATGCCTGCGCCCTCGTGACCGAAGATGCAGGGAAAGATGCCTTCAGGATCCGCGCCTGAGCGCGTGAACTCGTCGGTGTGACAGACGCCGGTGGCTTTGAGCTCCACGAGCACTTCGCCGGCCCTCGGACCCTCGAGATCCAACGTGACGATTTCGAGCGGCTTGCCCGCTTGAAACGCAATGGCTGCCTGAGTCTTCATGATATGAACGAACGGGGTTGCGGTATTGCGTCAGAGCGTATGACGCGCAGGTGCCGAACGCCAGTCTGGGCGCACGAGATCGCATGGGTTCAGCATCGCGCGCCGTCTCGCTGGGCGGGCAATCGAGCTGGCTCAGCTAGGGCGGATCGCGGTGGGAAGCGTCCCCGTGCGCTGAAATTCCTTGGGCGTGATGCCCAGGTGCTGCTTGAACAACCGCGAGAAGTGCGCTTGATCCGCGAAGCCGCACTGCGTGGCGATCGAGCAGATCGTGCCGCCTTCGCGCAGCAGTGCACAGGCGCGCTGCAGGCGCTTGCGCACCACGTATCCCCATGGCGTCGAGCCCGTCGTGCGCTTGAACTCGCGTGAGAAGTGCGCGGGAGAAAGTCCAAGCGTGGCCGCCATGTCTTCGATCTTCAACGCGCCATCGAGATGGGAGTCGACCCACTTCAGCAGCACTTGCAGTTGATGCTGGGTGACGCCACCTCGACGCAGGAAGTCTTGCGCGCGCTGTCCATGGTGAACGCCCAGAGCCAACACGAAACTCTGGATCAGAGAGCCTGCCAATCTGCCATCGGTGTCGGCCGCGAGGTTCTTTGGGTCGGCTTGATGGATCAGTGCCAGAGCCAGGTGCTGCAGCTGGTCGTCCACGATGCCGAAGCCCGCATTCAGCTGAAAGTGTCCGCCGAGCAGGTTGTCGAGAAATCGTCCGTCCACCAGCGCCCCCGCCCAATACGCCGGCATCTCCACGCGCAGTGAAAAGGGTTGTCCCTCAGGATTGATCCAGAAGCTGCCGGGCGGCATCGCCACCGATCTCCACGTGCCTGACGCATCGCTGGCATGCAGGCGCAAGGGCTCGTCGCTCAGGTTGATCGACACGAAGTGGCCATCGACCATGACGTCTTCGACGAGCCAGCTTCGCGTCGAGCCGGCCTCGAGCTTCAGCCCCCGCCACGACCGGTCATCGGAAACGCATCGCATCTGCGCGTGATTCAGCACGGGTACGACTCCGCTGCTCCCATGCTTGCGGAATGCAATGCGACTTTTGAGCTCCATGGGCATTCCAGTGATCAACGACTAGCAGAATTCTCCAGAGACCGCAGGAATATTCAAGTTTGTATACACCCTGGGCGCTATGGTCATCCTACTTAAATATCAAATGTAGTGGGGGATAGCCATGCTGGTGCGGAATTCCAAGACATGGGTCAGTGCTGGCTTGTTTGCTGCAGGCATTGCAGCCGGTACTGCCCAAGCCGATGAACCAGCGACAGAAACGCTGAAGCTCGAAGAGATCGTCGTCGTTGCCCAGAAGCGCGAGCAGAACCTGCAGGACGTGCCGATCGCGATCTCCGCCGTCACCGGCGAAGCCATGGAAAAGAGCGGGATCACCTCTTCGAGCGATCTCCCCACCATCGTGCCGGCATTGACTGTCGGTCGACAAGCCGGATCGGGCGTGACGTTCATTCGCGGTATCGGCACGAACAACGCGGCCGTTGGCTCCGAGGCATCCGTCGCGCTCTATGTCGACGGCATCTACGCGCCGTTTGCCGCGGTGAACATCACCAACTTCAACAACATCGATCACATCGAGGTGCTGAAAGGTCCGCAGGGCACGTTGTTCGGCCGGAACACGACGGGTGGTCTCGTGCACGTCGTGACGAAGGATCCGCAACAGACGCCGGCATTGCAGGTCAAGGCGGGCTACGGCAACTACGACACAGCCCAGGCAAGTTTGTATGGCACGACAGGGATCACGGACAACATCGCCGCCGACCTGGCCGTCTACTACAAGGATCAAGGGAACAGTTATCTGAAGAATTCCTATCTGGATCAGGACTACCGTCCCGAAGAAGACCTGTCGTTCCGTTCGAAGTGGCTCTTCAACCTCGGTGAGCGCAGCACCTTGACGCTGGCCGTTTCCGGTAGCGATTCCGAGGGCAGCTCGGGCGTCACGCGTCAACCGGCGCCGGGATCTCTTGGTTTGGGCGGGCAGCCGTATTCAGGTGATTTCTACGATCTGCCTTCCGATTGGGATGCGAGGTGGCACAACAAATCGAAAGCGGTCACCGCGCGCTTCGAGCACGATTTCAGCAACACGAAGTTCGTCAGCCTGACCGGTTGGCGCGATGACGAGCAGAAGTACGTGTATTCGGCCGACTCGGCCATCATCTTCTTCCAGAACCTGCTCGGCGACATGTTCTCGAAGGCGGTGTCGCAGGAATTCCAGTTGCTGTCGAATGATGACGGCGGCCCGTTGAGCTGGGTCGTGGGGCTCTATCTGTACGACAACAAGACGGGTTACGACGATCTCGACATCATCGTGCCCGCGTCGTCGTCGCCGATCGTGATCGATGACGAGCAGCACACGCGTTCGTATTCGGTGTTCGGCGAGGGCCGCTGGCAGTTCACCGATGCGACGGGATTGACGCTCGGTGCGCGCTACTCGCGTGACGAGGTGGAACTGAGCGGTAATACGTTCGCTACAGCGAATCGTGTTTCCATTGCCGGGCCCTACAAAGACGATACGAATTTCGATGAGCCGACGTGGCGCCTCGGCGTGGATCATCGCTTCAATCCCGATCTGATGGCGTACTTCACGTACAGCCACGGGTACAAGATGGGTTTCTACAACGCGATCCCCGCCAGCGGCGTTGTCGCGCCACCTGTCGGACCTGAAAAGTTGGATGCGTTCGAAGTCGGCCTGAAGAGCGATCTGCTCGCAGGTCAGCTGCGTCTGAATGCCGCGGCCTTCTACTACGACTTCAAAGACATTCAGGTCGTCACGCTGATTCCGCCCGTGCAGCGCAATACCAATGCGGCGAAGTCTTCCCTCTATGGCGGCGAGGTCGAAGCACAGTATCGCGCCACGACTCGGCTGACACTCAACCTCGGGCTTTCACTGCTCCACGCCACCTTC
>JBEVDW010000437.1:0-4916 GCA_040513115.1 Steroidobacteraceae bacterium
CAGGCATCGTTCTCCCATCGAGTTGACCTAGCCATGCGAGGATGCGCGTATGAATGCGCTGGATTCCTCGTTTCAGACGAAGCGTAAGCTTCTGCGAACGGTGTTCAGAGCGCTTGGGGGAGGCAATGTCTCGAAAGTCCGAGCTGAAATCCGCCCTGCGCGCGATGGGCTGCATGTGCCGAGCACGCTTTCACGTGCACTGTTCTTGGTATTGCTGCTTCCGTCGTAGCGCCGGATCTCGGCGCGGCTTACCTGGGAACGCAGGGCGATGAATGGGACGGACAAAAGGACATGGCGCTGGCAACCGTTCTGTTTCGCCGGCGGATGCGCCTAGCCGTTTGCTTCGCAACGCATAGACACGTGCGAGCACTGAGGCTCATCGATATCTCATGCACGCCGCACGCCGCACGCCGCACGCCGCACGCCGCACGCCCGCACGCCACAATCCGCCCGGACTCCCATTGCGTCGGTAGATCGCGGTGCACGTCTACTTCAAAACCTTCACGCGAACGTTGTCGAATGCACTCACCCCTTGATCAGTGATCACTGCCAGTCCAACGCCGCCGCGCTTCGCATGGAATGGCAGCTCTCGATTGAGAACGAGGCGCTGCTTGACCCACACGGTCAACCGCTGTCCGACAAGCCTGATGCGGACCTGCAGCACTTCGCCCATCTCGTGCGGAATAGAAGCAGACTCCAGGAAGTTGAATTGACATCCAACCAGCTCCTGAACGACCAGATCACTGAAGAACGGGCTGGAGCGGAAGTTCAGCTCGATCTGGTCGCCAGCAGCCGTGGAGCGCAGGATGACGCCCTTGTCGACGCGCTGTATCGAGCGCATCTCCAAGCGGACATCGACGTCCGCGGCATCGAGATGGCGAATCAGCGTCTCGTTGCTCGAGAAGCCTGTGCCGCACTGGTCCACGCCGGCTCGGCCGACGTACTCGCGACTCTCGACCGTCCACGCGCCACCGTACGACTGCCAGTTTTCTGCCGTGCCGCTCTCGAAGGCGTCGCAGAAAGCGCCTGCGCCCGCGGTTGCGCAGAAAGGTTTGTGCTGAAGCGGCGCGTTCAGGTCATACACCGCAACGTGGCCGATCGGCGACTCCGCGTTGTCCCAAGCGGACCCGGCGAGGAGCGTGCTGCCATCGAGCGCAAGCGACGGTGGAGCAAATCGTCTCACGTAAGAGGTGAGTGCGAATCGATCGTGCAACAGCAGATACTCGAAGGCGAGACCGAACTCAGGAGCTCCGTACGGTAGCGGCTTCGCTGCGATCACTGCCCGTCGGCCCGAAATCGCCATGTCGGCGCCGAAGTCGAAATATGGACCGACCTTGTCCGGAGACGGCGCGAGCTTTGGCGATTGCACCCACGTATCACTCGTGCGTTCGAACGCATACACGGCGCCCGTCGGTCGAGAGCTTCCTTCGGTACCACGGCGAGTTGCGTTGGTCGCGGACACCAAGAGCAGATTGCCCTCGATCGCAAGATGTCGTCCGAACTCGTCGTTGGCCTTGCTATCGGCGCCAGTGAGAATCTGGCTCTGCATCCACGTGTCGCCATGGCACTTGAACACATAGACAGCGCCCGTCCGCGGGCCGTTTGCGTCAGGTGACCACCCGGAGTCACCCACTGCGATGACGCCGTTACCCATCGCGATGTCGGATCCGAAGTTGTGCGCGGAGTTCGGATCGCTGGGCGCGAGCTGGATCGTGCGCTGTACCTGCGCGTTGGCGTCGAGCTCGTACAAGAAGACCTCGGCAGGAGTGCCGGAGAACGTCGGACCCACGGTTACCGCCACGATGCCATCGTGGAATCGCACCGCCCGGACCCACAGGTCAGGGACGTCAGGTAGCGGCTTTGCAATGGAGTCCGTCAGACTCCACGTGCCCTGTTCGTTGCGAAAGATCAGAATGGCTTCGGATACGGCGAGCGGATCGGCTGCAACGACCACTGCTACATTGTCCTGCAGCGCTACAGGCGTACACATCGGCACAGCACATGGCAACGCTCCAGTACGCCGCCAGAACTTGTCCTCGCGAGTGAACACCGCCGCGTGACCCGATTCCTCAGCGCCCACTAGCGCCACATCATCTTGCACTGCGACCTTGAGGCCGAAGTGCAGGGGAGGCGACTGCGGTAGCGGCAGCTCTTCGAGCTCGGGATGCAACGTTTGAATGAATCGTCGCTCGGCGAGATCGGCGAGTGCGGAACTCGGCTGCGCGGCAATAACGAACGCGAACACGGTCGAGCAGATCTTCGTGATGGGAATACGCATGACTGCCACTCCTGAGCAAAGCCAATCGCCCTGACGGCGTTCGCTATTCAAAGAGAGGTCGCACGCCAGAGTCGCGAAGGGTACTCGTGGAAGAATGCACCGACTGCCGTGTGTGTCGCTTAGTGGCTGGTGGTACCGACGTAGAGTGAGCGAGTACGTGGTACTGCGCCACGCGAGCACTGACGGCTGTACACACACGATCGACTCAACGCTCTCAATCGAGCCGTCAGCTGGTGACCGACTTCATCTCGCGGCCGGTGCTGCTTGCGAAGATAAGACCAAGAGCCACTACCTTCAGAGTGGTTCTCTGTCGCGCTATCGATGCGCAGAGCTCTAGCCTGTGCGGCTGAGATCACCCTACGATTCGCCGCGCTGGATTAGTTCAAGAACTCGTCCGAAGAGCGGTGCGATGGAGCTCACGTGGAGGCGCTCCGGGACGAGCTCCGCGGAGGGGGCAGCAAGCTCGACCGAGTCCGTGACGGTGACCGTCTCGGGACCGCCTGCATCGAAGACTTACACAGTCTCATCGGTGAATGCCGCATGGGCAGCCATGGCTTGGACTCGGGCCGCCCCTGCACTCATCGCCGCTTTGGCTGCGCGCAGAAGCGTACCGCCCGACGCGATGATTTCGTCATAGATTACGACTTCTTTATTGGCCACAAATCGTTCGCGGTGCTGGAACCGATCGCCGACGGATTCCGCAATTATCAGAAGGCTAAGTACGCCGTACCGGCCGAAACATTGCTCATCGACAAGGCACAACTGCTGACACTGACCGCGCCGGAAATGACCGTGTTGATCGGCAGTCTACGCGTGCTAAACACGGCCCATGTCGAGGAGGTTGACGAAAAAGCCATTGGTCAACGCTTCGGGCCTTTTGGTGAAGACGCCGTGCTTCGACTGCCCGACGTTCGGTCGTGCGATCGCAGCTTCGAACACTTCCTTCGTATCCGACGTCGCCTTCCACTCCGGGCGCAGTGAAGTGGACAGGCAAGCGTGTTGGCCTCGTCTTCGGCTCGAACTCGCAGTAGCGGGCACTGGCGGAGGTCTACGGAAGTTCAGACGCGCAGAACAAGTTCGTCGAAGATTCTATCCGGCGTGACATCCAACTCGCATTGCACTCAACCAGTCTCTCCGTGCCCGCGTTTTCGTGGCGACGCGGAGGAGGCCCTACGCGGCAATGCTCCCGTCAACGATGTAGTCTCGTATACGAGCCAGAGTGGCACACGCTCATGCTGGTATCGACCGGAAATGAGGTGAGCCATGTCATTGTCATCCCATGTGCGGCGCGCCCTGCTGCAGATGTTCTTCGGGTTGTTCGTTGCTGTCGGCCTGTGCAATGCGCAAACCAGTCTCACGCTTACGGGTGAAGAAGCGAGGAGCCAATCGGGCTCGGGGTTAGATCTGCTGTCCGGCTATTCGGTTGCCGTTGATGGGACTGTCGCTCTCATGGGCGTGCCAGCGTTCAACGAAGGCCTGGATGTCCCGGCTGGGGATTTTGATGATGTGTTGTGGAGTGCCGGCCGGGTGGCCGTGTTTACACGAGTTTCCGACCCTGCTTCGGAAACACATGCTCGCTGGCAACGAACGGGTACGCTGAAGCCTCCAGATCTCGTCGGCGGCCTGGAGTTCGGAACGTCCGTTGCGATTGACGGCAACATCGCCGTTGTGGGTGCGAATGACACAGCCTACGTCTTCCGTAGATCAGCGGGTGCTTGGCAACACCTCGCGAAGCTCTCCGCCACCAATCCCGAGAACACACCCTTCAAGGTCGAAGTCGAATACGAACGCGGCATTCTGCTTATGAGAACTGCCGATGGGCTTCGGGTTTATCACGTGTCGCCTCAGGGCAAGATCAAGCAGACGGCACTTTTGAGAGCGGGCGCTTTGAATGGCGGGGCCTTTGCGACTGACGGAACTGTAATTGCGGTCGGAGCACCTGCCGATAACACTGCATTGTCTGGATCAGTGCATCTGTATCGCTATATCAAGCATCGCTGGGTCAGAGTGAACTCCCTCGATCCCACTGACGCACAGTCGGTTCCAACCTTTGGCACGTCCGTGGCAATTCGAGGTGGCGCCCTTCTCGTCGGCGCAGCGCGTACGTTCGAACTGCAGAACAAGGGCGCCGTGTACGTGTTCGTGAGAGGGCCCCGGCAGTGGCAACAGACTCAGAAAATCGAAGAACCGCCGATGGATGAGCAAGAGCAGTACTACCATCGGTTCGGCGATCGAATCGCCATTGCAAGGACCCGCGTCGTCATCGGGAATGTCGCTACCACGCGTGTCTTCTACGGAGATGTCAGGACGTATGTCTGGAATGGCGGGCAACTCGAGCCGGCAGAGGTCTTGAGGGGCGCCGAGTTCTCCTTCGGCTTCGACCTCGATCTCTCACTTCGGTGCCTCATCGTCGGTGAGCCACAGAGATACTTCCAGGGCGATCCAGGTTCGGCCAAGGTGTTCGAGCTGGATGGCGAGTAACAGCTGACTTGAAGAACGGATACACACTTATAGAACGGCACCTGATGGAACGGTTACTCAATTCATTGGCGCGTAAGAGTCCAGTCCATCTCGTGATGCGCGTTCACGTGGCGCGACGATCGAAGCGGATGTGCAGCTCCTTCAAACCGGTGCTGAC
>JBEVDW010000438.1:0-5167 GCA_040513115.1 Steroidobacteraceae bacterium
ATGAAGATGCGTCGCAGACTGGCCCATGTGTCGAGCCACCACAGAATCTCGCCGCTGCGACGATCGGCTTGAAGTGCATACGAGTGCAGCGTATCGGCAAGACTCGTGAGCGCCGGTAGTAATTTGTCATCGGGATTCGCATCGAGCCGAATCTCCGAGCCGATCACGTACGCGACCAGTAGCAGGATGAACGGCAGGATCCCGAGAAAGATCGCTGCACCACGCGCGGGATGCAGATTAACGAGGCGCATTGGGAGATCTGTATTGCGTTCCAGCTGCCTCTCCCGCGAAGCCCCTCGCCAGGGGTTCGGAAGCGTCGCGGGAGAGGGTTAGGGTGGGAGCAATCACAACTTCCCGTCAGCCGCGAGCTTCGTATAGCTCGCATCGAACCGCATCTTCACGTTCTTCGCATTGCCCAGCGTCTTCCCGCCGGGAAACTCGATGCCCACGGCATCGACCGTCTTTGCACCTTCACCCAACAGTCCGTGATCGAACGAGAACTTGCGCACCGAGTCCATCGTCTTCGGCAGGTTCGGGCTCGTCGTGAACGCATACGATTCACTCGGCGTCCAGAACATCTTGGTCGTCGCGAGCTGGCTGTTGAAGCCGGGGAGATCGGTGCCGGAGGCCTTCGCCATCTGCGTCAGGGCAGCCTGGGCCTTCGCATCCTTCTGTGTCATCGCCTTCATGGTTTCATACCACGCACCGACGAGCGCCTTGCCCAGTGCGGGATTGCTCTTGAGTGTCGCGGTGTTCACGACCATGAGATCGATGATCTCGCCGGGGATCTTGCTCGAGTCGAACACGAGTTGTGCATTCGGTGCGGCGTTGATTTCAGCCAGCTGCGGCTTCCACGTGACCACTGCTTTCGTATCCGGCGCGGCGAACGCGGCCACGATATCGGCATCGGAGGTATTCACGACCTTGATGTCGCGCTCCTTCAAGCCGATGGACTCGAGGGCGCGTGCGAGAAGGTAGTGCGATACCGAGAGCTCCACGAGATTGATCGGCAGCCCCTTGATGTCCGCGAGCTTCTTGCCCTTGCCCTTGAGCACGATGCCGTCGTTGCCGTTCGAGAAGTCGCCGACGATGAGCGCGGTGGAGTCGACGCCGCCCGCAGCGGGAATCGTCAGCATGTCCATGTTCGTCATCACGCAGCCGTCGAAACCGCCGGCTGTGTATTGGTTGATGGACTCGACGTAGTCATTGATCTGCGTGAGCTCGATCTTGATGCCGTACTTGTCGGCCCACTTCTTCACGATGCCGCTCTGGGCCGCATAGTCCCATGGCATCCAGCCGACGTAGATGCTCCAGGCGATCTTGAAGTTCTTTTTCTCAGCCGCGCTGGCTGGCTGAGTGGTCACCAGCGCGAGCGTGACGACCAGCAGCAGTGAGCGGACGAACGTGCGAGCGGTTTGCATGCGGCTTCCCCTTGTGAGGACGTGAGTTGCGGGCATTCGTTACGTAGGCTGCGCGCGCGTGCTCTTCCTGTGCTTTACGTGCGCAACCATGGTGAATCCGATCTGCTAGATACGGATTCGAATCTCCCGGGCTTTTGTCCCGCCGTGTATCCACCACGGAGCCTGTCCGAGGAATGATCATCTACTGCGGCCCCCCAGATGATCATTACTCGGACAGGCTCCTCGTCGTGGACTGCCTCTCTCGGACCAGACACCGCGTGCACCGCAGCCGGAACCCTAGACGCACTATTCTCATGATCTCGCGTGGACGGTTTGCAATTCGCGTGCCCGTTGCTTCTGAGTGGGAGATGCACTGCTTCCCCCTCCCCTGCGAAGCGGGGGGAGGGTTGGGGTGGGACGAGCTGTTGAAGAAGAGAGGGTGGTGCCACATCGCCGTGCTCCAAGCTCCCGGATCGTTTTCAGCACTGGCCGTGAATACATCCCTGTAGGCCTGCGACCCCCGCGGGATTCCCGTTGGTCAGAGAACATCCCTGTTTTCGACGCTGCTGAAAACGATCCGGAAGCATGAAGCACTACTGCGCGGCTCGTCCTGGCTGCACTGAAATCAGGCGACGACCGTTTGGAATGCGCCGAGATGAAGCAGTTTGAGTTCGCGCGTGAGCACCCGCGGTGCCAAACGAGTGCAGTTCCCAATTGGTATAAGACTTGCTCCTGAACCACTAACCATCGAAGCACCGCTTCGTAGCGTCACCACCTGAGAGGTCGCATTGAGCTCGCACGCCGACACACCGCATTGGCTGTTATGGGAGGAGCTCGTCCAGGGCGGGGCGCACTGGTCCGGCTTCGTTCGGCGTGGGACCACGTTGCGGCTCATGGATGTGGACGGCGGGGCGAACGTGTCGGTGCTGCTGTATCACTCGGAGGAGCGGCTCGAGCGTTACAACATGGCAGATACGTTGAAGGCGCAGCACACTGCGTTCCTCAATCGCGGGTGCGTGTGCTACTCGGACATGGGTCGCATCCTGTGCTCGATCACCGAAGACACGTGCGGTTGGCACGACACGATGTGCGGCGTGCTGAACGACGAGCAGGTCGCGCGCAAATACGGCGCAACCCGCTTTCAGGAGCAGCGCAATGCTCGCTACCTGAGTGGCTACGAAGGGTTCGTGAACGAGCTGGGCAAGTACGGCATGGATGAGCGGGATCTGCACGCAAACATCAACTTCTTCAGCAAGGTCACGGTGGATGATGACGGTAAGCTGCAGTTCCACGCCGGTCATTCGAAGCCCGGGAGCTATGTGGATCTGCGTTTCGAGATGAACACGATCCTCATGTTGTCGACGGCGCCGCATCCGCTCGATCCTGAGCCGCAGTATCGACCGCGGGAGGTGCGGCTGACGGCCTGGCACTCGCGGGCGGCGTCGAAGAACGATGTGTGCCGTAGTCGCTGTCCGGAGAACGAACGGGGTTTTCATAACACCGAAATGCTGTACGGCTACAACACTGGCTGGAGAATGGGATGAGCCTCAAGGAAAGCGTGCTCGATCCAGCTGCGGCGAAGACGTCGACAGTCGTTCCGGCCGGCGAGCCATGGATGGGCATCGTGCGTGCGGGGCAGTGCCTCCGCATCGTCGACCTCGAAGGCAATCAAGCCGTCGATACATTGTTCTACAACGCAGCGCGCCCGGAAGAGCGCTACAGCGCGCAAGACACGATTCGCGAACAAGGCGCGCTGTATCTGACGACCGGCACGGCGCTCATGTCCAATGAGCGCTCCTCCATGCTGAAGATCGTGGCGGACACCTGCGGACGTCACGACACGTTGGGCGGTGCCTGCTCGGCCGAGAGCAACACGGTTCGCTATGCACTCGACAAGCGGCACATGCACAGCTGTCGCGACAACTTCCTGATGGCGTTCTCGCGTTTCCGGGAGGTGCACGAGGGTCGTCTCTCCAAGCGAGATCTCACGAGCAACATCAATTTCTTCATGAACGTGCCCGTCACTCCGCAAGGCGGTTTGACGTTTGCCGATGGGGTTTCCGGACCGGGACGGTATGTCGAGATGAAGGCGGAGATGGACGTGATCGTGCTGATCTCGAACTGTCCGCAGTTGAACAATCCGTGCAACGCATACAACCCGACGCCAGTAGAAGTGCTGGTCTGGGATTGAGTTGATCCGCAGCGCCGTGGGCGCGCTTCCAGGACGACCTGGAAGCTCCGAATGACGCCGGGACGACCCGGCACCTGGTAGAGATCGTTGGTGCCATGTTTACCAAGGTGCTGATCGCCAACCGCGGCGCGATCGCCTGTCGCATCATCCGCACGTTGCGACGTCTGGGTATCGCATCCGTTGCCGTGTATTCGGATGCCGATCGCAATTCGTTGCACGTCGCGCAAGCCGATCAAGCCATCCACATCGGCGCTGCTCCGCCTGCGCAAAGTTATCTGTCGCAGGAACGCATCCTTGCGGCAGCTAAAGCGAGCGGTGCGCAGGCGATTCATCCCGGATATGGGTTTCTCAGTGAGAATGCGTCGTTCGCGGAGGCGTGTGCCGCTGCCTGCATTGCATTTGTCGGTCCCACGCCCGAACAGATGCGTGCATTCGGGCTCAAGCATACGGCGCGCGCGCTCGCGTTCGAGCATCGAGTCCCACTGCTGCCGGGTAGCGACTTGCTCGACGGCGTCGCACATGCGTTGATTGAAGCGCAGCGCATCGGCTATCCCGTGATGCTCAAGAGCACGGCGGGCGGTGGCGGCATCGGCATGCAACTGTGCGGCAGCGCTGTCGAGCTGGAGCAGGCGTTTCACAGCGTCGAGCGCCTCGCGCAGAGCAATTTCAGTCAGGGTGGATTGTTCCTGGAGAAGTATGTCGAGCGTGCACGTCACGTCGAAGTGCAGCTCTTCGGCGATGGCCAGGGACGCGTCATTGCGCTCGGCGAACGCGATTGCTCGTTGCAGCGTCGCAATCAGAAAGTCGTGGAGGAAACGCCGGCACCTGGCGTCGATGCCAAGACACGCGAGGCGATGTGCGCCGCTGCGGTGCGACTGGGTCGAGCCATCGGCTATCGCTCGGCCGGAACCGTCGAGTTCATCTACGACCCGACCACACGCGATTTCTACTTCCTAGAAGTGAATACGCGCTTGCAAGTCGAGCACGGTGTCACGGAGGCGGTGAGCGGAATCGATCTCGTCGAATGGATGCTGCGGGTTGCCGCGGACGAGCCGCCGGATCTGGATGGCTATCAGCATGCGCCGCGCGGTCATTCCATTCAGGTGCGCGTGTATGCGGAAGACCCGGCACAGAATTTTCGGCCCTCGAGCGGCCTGCTGTCACATGTGCACTGGCCTCCAGGTGTGAGGGTGGATACGTGGGTCGACACCGGAACGGAGGTATCGTCTTTCTACGATCCGATGTTGGCCAAGCTGATCGTGCATGCCGCGACTCGCGAGGAAGCGTTGGCAAGCATGCAGGCAGTGCTGGCGCAGACGCAGGTGTACGGCATCGAATCGAACCTGGCCTATCTGCGCCGCGTGCTCGAGACGCCGGTGTTCAAGGCGGGCGAGCAATACACGCGCTACCTCGCAGGGTTCGACTATCGAGCGCAAACGATTGCAGTGCTGCAGCCCGGTACGCACACGACGCTACAGGACTACCCAGGTCGAGCGGGTTACTGGGATATCGGCGTGCCCCCATCCGGGCCGATGGATTCATTGGCGTTTCGCATTGCCAATCGCCAGGTCGGAAA
>JBEVDW010000439.1:0-4194 GCA_040513115.1 Steroidobacteraceae bacterium
TAAATATCAATTGTTGTACGGACCTCAACGTCCGCATATTTACTGTTAGGCCGCACAAACTATGCTTCCATATCTCGTCACCTCCAACGAAGACAGTGTCGCCCTCCTCGAACTCGATGACGGCCGATTTCGAATGCTCGGGCAAGGGTCGGTTGCGCAGTTTGCCACAGGCTACCAGTACCTACTTGTTGACAGGGCACTTGCCAAATACTTGAAGTCCTTGAAGGTGCCGCAAATCGCTTTCGCGCCCGCGGTCGTCCTCAACCACACAACTGGAGTAGAACGCCGCTCTCACACGAGAGTTTTCGTTCATCAGTGTTTTCATCTAGGCGAGCTCAAAGCGCTCGCTCTTGACGGCTTGCAAATGTATGCAATGAATGGAGAGCACTTCTTTGTCAGTCCATCACTGAAATTCGCCCTTGAAGCTAACGAGTTCAGCTATCTTCAGTTCTCGGAGGGCCTGAGTGGCTTCGCGCGTGCGGCCTAACACCTCTGTATGGACTTCCCCGGAAAAGCAAGGTTCGCTGGGGTTGACGAAAAGATCAGACTGCAACTCTGTATCCGGCTGTGTGGGGTGGTCGGTGCACACCCGGGCCATGCTAGGTGTCAGGCGACACCGTAATCTGACCCCTAGGCGACACGAGGAATTGACCCGCCTTAACCGGAGGGACATTTCCATGGAAGTGATCGTGCAAGCTCTCCCCATTTCGGAACCGATGGGGAGGCAGGTGATGCAAACGCCCGAGGACGTGGCGCTGATGCTGCGGCTGAAGGCTGCGGGGTTGGGGATCAAGAAAATCGCCGAGAAAATGGGCTGCTCGAAGAACACGGTGCGCCGGTACGTGCGCAGCGGCGGCTACGTCGCGTGCAAGCGCCCGGAACGGGACAGTGCGTTGCACGGGCTTGGCCCGTGGTTGAGCGAGCGGCTGCAGCGGCATGGTGGCAACGCCGATGTCGTTCGCCAGGATCTCGAACGCGAGCACAAGCTTACGGTGTCGCTGCGCACCGTGGAACGAGCGGTGGCGCCGTTCCGGCGCGAGCTGCTGGCGGCGGAAGTGGCCACGATCCGGTTCGAAACGGCACCCGGCGAGCAGCTGCAGATCGACTTCGGCGAAACGACGGTGCCGATCGCCGGCGAGCGGGTGCGGGTGCATTTGTTTGTAGCCACGCTCGGCTATTCGCGTCGACCGTACGTCGCGGTGTTCAGCCACGAGCGGCAGTCGGCGTGGTGGAGCGGCATCGAGGGCGCGTTCCGTCATTTCGGCGGACGCACTCGAGAGCTTTTGATCGACAACGCCAAGCCGTTGGTGACCTTCCACGACGCGCAGACGCGCGAGGTCCGGTTCAACGACCGCTTCCATGCTTTCTGCCGGTATTGGGACGTGGTGCCCAAGGCGTGCGCCCCGTACCGAGCACGAACCAAGGGCAAGGATGAAAGCGGCGTGAAGTATGTCAAGCGCAATGCTATCGCCGGTCACCGCTTCGACTCGTTGGCGGCCTTGGACGCGCACCTCGCATGGTGGATGCGCGAAGTAGCCGACGTTCGCCTTCATGGCACCACCGGCGATCCTCCGATCGAGCGCTTCCGAGCGAAGGAGGCGGTGGCATTGCGACCGCTGGAGGGGCGCACCACGTTCCAGCCGATTCGGGAATGTGTGCGCCGCGTCCATGCCGATGCGTGCCTCGAGCTCGAGACAAACCGCTATAGCGTGCCGTGGCGCCTGATTGGCGAGACGGTCACGGTACTGGTGAATGAACAAGTGCGCGTGTTGCATGCCGGCCAGGAAGTCGCGGTGCATCCCCGCTTGGCCGGCCAGCGGCGCAACTCGATTCATCGTGAGCATCTGATCGGCATCGTTGGCAGCGAATCACGGCCGCGGCCACAGGTGGCGGACACGCCCCCGGCGGCACCTGCTGAGTTGCTACGCCCGTTGCAGGAATACGAAGCGGTGACGGGAGGTGCCTGGTGAAAGCGCCAACCCCCGATCCGGACGCGCTGACGCAGATGCTGACGCGTTTGAAGTTGACCGCGATCCGCGACCAGCTTGATAGCCTGCTCGACACCGCGACCCGCCGCAAGCTGACGTTGCTCGATACGGTGACGCTCCTGTGCGAGGCGGAAGTGGCACGCAAGGACGAGCGGCGCATCCAGATGGCAAGCTCGATTGCCAAGTTTCCGTGCGTACGTACCCTCGATGGCTTCGAGTTCGCCGCACAGCCTTCGCTCGACGCGAAGCTGGTGCGCGAGCTCGCCACCTGCCGTTGGGTTGGCAACGGCGATGCGTTGCTTTTGCTCGGACCGCCGGGTGTCGGCAAGACGCACCTTGCCGTAGCGCTCGGCCGGGAAGCGATCCAGCATGGCTTCTCGACGCTGTTTACCTCGGCCACTGCGCTGGTGACCGCGTTGACCAAGGCACACCACGCCGGTCGGCTCGAGGAACGGCTCACACACTTCACGAAGCCGAAGCTGTTGATTGTGGACGAGCTCGGGTATCTGCCGCTGGAAGCGAACGCGGCGCATCTGTTCTTCCAGCTGGTGTCGCGCCGATATGAGCGTGGCTCGATGCTGGTGACGAGCAATCGCGCCGTGAGCGAATGGGGCACCGTGTTCGGCGACAGCGTAGTAGCCACGGCAATCCTCGATCGACTGCTGCACCACAGCCACGTGATCACCATTCGAGGCGACAGCTACCGGCTTCGGGAGAAACGGCGCTCCGGACTCGTTCCCCAGCGCTCGACGGACAAAGAGTTGGAGAAGTCGACTTGAAACAGGGGGTCAATTCCAGATGTCGCCGGGGGGTCAGTTCCTGATGTCGCTTGACACAGGGCAAGGGAGCTTGAATGGTGCTTTCTGCCGACGAGCTTGCCCTTGTTCCAAGCTCCCGGATGGGGCGCAGTACGAATTCCGTCCATGATGATCTCCTTTCGGTTGAAGGAGATCTCACGTTACGGCGAGTCTCTGCCTACGCCAGCGTTTCACCCTCCGGGGTACGGCTGCCATGGCGACGGATGGGCGACCGTCAAAGTCCGACCCGGTACTGTCCGTTGTGCGCCAGAGAAGAAACCCTCCGCGGACTCCTCTGAATCCGCGCCCCCGGGGAGCCGAATCCCTGCTGAAGCCCGCGCGTGTCCACGCAATGTTCCCTGCGGGCGACCGTTATGAGCCGGCTGGCGTAATCTGTGGCACGTGCCCCCTTTGCGTAACGCCATGGAGCGCCGCCTCGCCGCCATCCTCGTCGCCGATGTCGCCGGGTTTAGCCGCCTCGCGGGTGCCGACGAGGAAGCCGCGCTCGCCGGACTCGAGCGCCAGCGCGCGACGGTCGTCGATCCGGCGCTCGCCGCTCATGGCGGGCGCGTATTCAAAACCACGGGCGATGGCTTGCTGGTCGTGTTCCCGAGCGTCGTCGAGGCGGTCCGCTGCGCGGTGCGGATCCAACAGGCGTTTGCGGGCTCCCCCGAGAGTTCAGATGTCGATCGCCGCATGCCGTTGCGGATTGGCGTCCACGTCGGCGACGTGGTCGTTTCCGGTGACGATCTGCTCGGCGATGGCGTCAACATCGCCGCGCGTCTGGAGCAACTCGCCGAGCCGGGTGGCATCTGCATCTCCGGAGCCGTGCACGAGCAAGTGCGGGATCGGCTGGCGTCCCTGCGGTTCGCCGATGGCGGCGAGCACCTGCTGCGCAACATCGTGCGTCCGGTGCAGATCTGGCGCCTTGGCCCACCGGCATCAACGTCGGCCGTCGGACCTTCGTGCGCCGTCGGCCCCGGACAGCCTGCGCTCATCCCACGCCCCTCCGCGTCCGATCGTCCGTCGCTCGCGATCCTGCCGTTCGCGAACCTGAGCGGAGACGCGGCGCAGGACTATCTTTGCGACGGAATCACCGAGGAAATCATCACCGCCGTGTCGCGATTTCACGGGCTCTTGGTGATCGCGCGCAACGCGAGCTTTGCGATGCGCGGACGCGAAGGCGACTCGCAGCGTGTTGGAGCCGCACTTGGCGCCGAATACCTGCTGCAGGGAAGCATCCGCCGAGCGGGGGAACGTGTACGCGTGAGCGCGCAGCTGGTCGAGGCCGCGAGCGACACGCAAATCTGGGCCGAGCGCTTCGACCGAATGCTGGCCGACGTGCTCGACGTTCAGGACCAGATCGCGGGCCGCATCGTATCCGCGGTGGCGCCACAGATCCGCGACGT
>JBEVDW010000440.1:0-7874 GCA_040513115.1 Steroidobacteraceae bacterium
ATGAGCGTGCACAGCATGGGTGTCATGTGCTCGGTCGCCCACGCTGTCCACGCCTGTCGAGACACACTCGCGGCTGACCATGTTCTTCCTTCCTTGATGCGAACGGGAATGGTGCCCGGGACCGGACTCGAACCGGTACGGAGTTACCTCCGAGGGATTTTAAGTCCCTTGCGGCTACCAATTACGCCACCCGGGCTGCAAGCGGCGCGCATTGTAGCGGCAAGCGGCACGCAAGCCAGATCAACGGCACCCATCTGCTAAACTCGCGCGCCATTGTAGGGGAGGGAGGGGTTTTCGGCTGCATGGTGCCTGCGAACGCTCGCCTAAGGCTCGACGCGCGCGACGTACACCTGTGGCGCGGAGAGCGTCACTTGCTTCGCGGTATTTCTTTTTCGCTCGAGCAGGGAGAGCTGCTGCAGATCGTCGGCGCAAATGGCGTCGGCAAGACGAGCCTGCTGCGGTGCCTTGCCGGTCTGTTGCCGATGGAGACCGGCACCGTGGAATGGTGTGGCAGTGCCGTGCAAACGCAGCGCGAGCAATTCCAGCAGCAGCTTGCGTATCTGGCGCACACGAACGCGCTCAAGGCCGATCTCACCGCGCTCGAGAACTTACGTTATGGCAGCGGTTTGCGGCGGCAAGCCGATGCTGCGGAGATGCGCGCAATGCTCGAGCGTCTGCAAGTGGGTGGCTGCACCGATTTGCCGGCTCGGTCGTTATCGGCGGGACAGAGGCGGCGCGTGGCACTGGCCAGGATTCTGCTCACGCGCGCGCCGCTGTGGCTCCTGGATGAACCCATCACCAATCTGGATGTCGCAGGCATCGCACTCTTCGAAGAGTGCATGGCTGCGCATCTGCAGAGCGGCGGCATGATCGTGACCGCGGCGCATCAGCGTCTGCTGCAGGGTCGCCCCGGTGTGCGCACGCTGGAGCTGCATTGATGCAGCCAGGACTTCTGGCGATCTTCGCCCTGGTCATCGGTCGGGATCTGCGCTTGGCGGTGCGGCACTGGGATCAGGTCATCCAGCCGCTCCTCTTCTTCATCGTGGTCACGACGTTGTTTCCGCTCGCGATCAGCCCGGCGCTCGAAGAGCTGCGTCGGATCGCGGCCGGGGTCGTATGGGTGGCCGCGATGTTGGCGTCGCTGCTGGCATTGGAATCCTTGTTCCGGCCCGATGTCGAAGACGGCACCATGGAGCAGTGGGCCCTGTCGGGTCAGCCGCTGTCCGTGCTGCTGCTGGCCAAGACGATGACGCACTGGCTGCTGTCGGGATTGCCGATCGTGCTGCTGGCGCCGTTGGTCGGGACCGCGTTGGGGATGCCCTCATCGGCATGGCCGACGTTGGCCATCTCGCTTGCGCTGGGCACCGCGAGCCTGAGCTTGCTCGGGGGAATCGGGGCGGCGCTCACCGTCGCCGTGCGCCGCGGGAGCGTGCTGCTTGCGCTGCTCGTGTTGCCGTTGCAGATGCCCGTTTTGATTTTCGGTGCGAGAGCCGTGGACCTGGCCATGCACGGCGAGCCGGTGGCCGGCCCGCTAAACTTGCTCGCTGCCATGTTTTTGTTGTTCGCCAGTCTGGCGCCGTTTGCGATGGCGGCCGCCATGCGCATCAGTGTGGAGGGATGATGTGGCTCTGGTTTCACAAGCTCAGCTCGCCGCCGTATGCCTATCGCGTGGCCACGCGCCTGCGGCCGTGGTTCTTCGGCATTGCGATCGTGACGATGCTGATTGCCGCGTACGGCGGCCTCGTGATGGCGCCGCAGGACTATCAGCAGAAGGATGCATTCAGGATCATCTACGTGCATGTGCCGAGTGCGATCCTGTCGTTGCAGGTCTATGTCGTCATGGCCGTTGCGGCTGCGGTCGGGTTGATCTGGCGTATCAAGCTCGCACATGCGTTGGCCGCGGCGTGCGCGCCGGTGGGTGCGTGGTTCACCGCGCTGACGCTCGTGACGGGCTCGATCTACGGCAAGCCGATGTGGGGTACCTGGTGGGCGTGGGATCCGCGACTCACCTCAGAGCTCATCCTGTTGTTCTTGTACCTGGGATACATGGCGTTGCGAGCGTCTTTCGACGACACGCAACGCGCGGATCGTGCCAGCGCTATTCTCGCGATCGTCGGTGTGGTCAACGTGCCGATCGTGAAGTATTCGGTGGTGTGGTGGAACAGCCTGCATCAAGGCCCGACCATCTCGAAACTCGATACGCCGTCGATCACGGCGTCGATGGCGTGGCCGCTGTTTCTCATGTTGCTTGGTTTCATCCTTTACTTCGCCGCCGTACTGTGCGACCGCCTGCGCAGTGAAATACTGCAACGCGAGCGCAACGCGAGCTGGTTGAACGAGTTGGCGCAGCAAACATGAATCTCCATGCCTTCTTCGCGATGAGCGGGTACGGTGCCTATGTATGGTCCTGTTATGGGCTCACACTCGTCGTGCTCATTGGCAACGCCTGGTCTGCGCGGCGGCGATTGTCTGCAGCGCTACTGCGCGCGCAACGCCGAACGCAAAGTTCAGCGGAGCCGTCATGACCGCGCGACAGCGACGCATGGTATTGGTCGGATTGATCCTGCTCGGCGTCGGTGGCGCTGTGGCGTTTGCGTTGACGGCTTTCCAGGACAACTTGCTCTACTACTACAGCCCGTCCGATGTCGCAGCTGGCAAAGCGCCCAACGAACGGACCTTTCGCGTCGGCGGCATGGTGCCCGAGGGCAGTTTCAAGCGGGCACCGGGAAGCCTCGAAGCGAAGTTCGTGCTCACCGATTTCCAGCATCAAGTCACGGTCAGCTATACCGGTGTGCTGCCTGATCTGTTTCGTGAAGGACAAGGCGTGATTGCGCGGGGTCGCCTCGGACAGAACGGTACCTTCGTGGCCGAAGAAGTCCTCGCCAAGCACGACGAGAACTACATGCCGCCCGAAGTGGCTGCGAGCCTGAAGAAACAGCACGGCGGTGCTCAACCTGGGTACGTGCCCAAGGCGAACTGACGATGGTTGTCGAACTCGGACATTTCGCGCTGATTCTCGCTTGCTGTCTGTCGTTCGCGCAGATGGTGTTCGGCTTCGCGGGCCCGGCGTTGTCACGACCCCACTGGGGCGCACTGAGCCGGCAAGCGGCCATTGGTCAATTCGTGTTCGTTGCCCTGGCGTTCGCCACGCTGGCGTATGCGTTCTTAGAGAACGATTTCTCTGTTCTGTACGTCGCATCGAACTCCAACTCGGAGCTGCCTGCCTTCTACCGCTTTGCGGCGATCTGGGGCGCGCATGAAGGTTCGCTGTTGCTGTGGCAGATGGTATTGGCGGGCTGGACTCTGGCAGCACTGGCATTCAGCCGCGCATTGCCGCCCACGTTGGCAAGTCGCATGCTCGGTGCGTTGGGCTTTGTCAGCTTGGGGTTTGCGCTCTTCATTCTGATGACATCGAATCCGTTCGAGCGGATGCTGCCGCCCGCCATTGACGGCAACGATCTGAATCCGCTGCTGCAAGATCCCGCGCTCGCGATTCATCCACCCATGCTCTACACGGGTTGGATCGGATTCGCCGTGCCGTTCGCCTTCGCCATTGGAGTGATGCTCGAAGGCAGGCTCGAGTCGGCGTGGGTTCGCTGGGTGCGTCCTTTTGCAACGGCTGCCTGGATGCTGCTCACGCTCGGCATCGCGCTCGGCAGTTGGTGGGCGTATTACGAATTGGGTTGGGGCGGCTGGTGGTTCTGGGATCCGGTCGAGAATTCATCGTTCATGCCGTGGCTCATGGGAACGGCACTGATTCACTCGCTCGCCGTCGCTGAAAAGCGTGGCCTCTTTCGCAGTTGGACACTGCTGTTGTCGATCGCTGCGTTTTCACTCGCGCTGCTCGGCGGCTTCCTTGTGCGCTCCGGGATTCTCGTGTCGGTGCATGCGTTCGCAAGCGATCCCGGTCGAGGCACGTTCATCCTCGTGTTCCTCGCGCTGTGCATCGGCTCGGCGTTGGGCTTGTATGCGTGGCGTGCTGATCGGTTCCGCTCGCAGCAGACCGGCTTCGCCGTGGTGTCGCGCGAATCCTTCCTGTTGTTGAACAACGTACTGCTCGTGGTCGCTGCAGGCCTGATTCTCGTCGGCACGCTCTATCCGCTGTTCCTCGATGCGCTCGGCCTGGCGAAGATCTCTGTGGGCCCGCCGTACTTCGATCGCGCGTTCCTCGTGCCGATGTTGCCGCTCGTGCTGCTGCTTGGCCTTGGAATGCACGCAAGTTGGAAGCGGGCCAAGTTCGAGTCGCTGCGTCGTGTGCTGTCCGTCCTGTTCGGGGTTGCGCTGGTGGCTGCCATCGCCATTCCGCTCGCTGCCTATGGCTCGAATGCCGTGCTGACCGTCATCGGCCTGACGGCCGGGTTCTGGGTGGCACTGTCTGCGTTAGTGGAGCCGATCTCGCGCTTGCGTCACAAGCAGACTCTGTCGCCCGCCGTGCTGGGCATGGCGATCGCCCATTTCGGCTTGGCGTTGTTCGTGATCGGCGTGACGACCGTGCGGTCGTTCAACGTGGAGAAAGATCTGTCGTTGCGCCCCGGGCAAAGTGTTCACGTCGCTGGCTTCGACTTCGCGATGGAATCGACGCGGCACGTGTCCGGACCTAACTTCGAGGCGGAAGAAGCTGTCATTCGCATTTCGAAGAACGGTCGCGAAGTGTCCGTGCAGCATCCGCAGAAGCGTGTGTATCGCGTGCAGAAGACGCCGATGACCGAGGCTGGCATCGACGCAGGATGGAGCCGGGATCTGTTTGCTGCCATGGGCGAACCGCTTGGCGATGGCGCTTGGAGCATGCGTTTGCAGTACAAGCCGATGGTTCGTTTCATCTGGTTCGGTTGTCTCGTCATGGCCATCGGCGGGTTGACGGCCGTGTGTGACCGACGCTATCGAGCACGCGCGCAAGCCACCGTGGACGTTGGCGCGGCCGATGCGAGCCGCGCGTGAAGACGTGGCGCTACCTCATTCCGGCGCTGATCTTTGCTGCACTCGTGGCGTTCTTTGCCATTGGCTTGAAGCGCGACCCCCGTTACATCCCATCGCCGCTGATCGGTAAGCCGGCGCCGGCATTCGAGCTGGCCGCGGTTGAAGATCCGAGCCGCACCGTTCGTACTCGCGATCTGCGAGGCAAGACGTACGTCCTCAACGTGTGGGGCACGTGGTGTGCCGGGTGCCGGCAGGAGCACCAGGCGTTGTTGCAGATTGCTCGCAGCGGCGTGGTTCCCATCATCGGATTGAATTGGAAGGATGAGCTGCCGCTGGCCCAGCAGTGGTTGAACCAGTTGGGCAATCCCTACGCCGTCACCGCGTTCGATCCCGAGGGCCGTACAGGCATCGATTGGGGTGTGTACGGCGCGCCCGAAACTTTCCTCGTCGATGCAAGGGGCATCGTGCAGTACAAGCACGTCGCGCCGCTCACGATGGAAGTATGGGAACGAGAATTCCTACCGCGCATCCGCGCAGGGCAGCCGCGATCATGAAGCCATTCTCGCGCGTCATCCTGCTGCTGTTGCTGATCATCGGCTTGAGCATGCAGTCCAGTTGGGCCATCGACGCAGCGTCTGCGTTCAGCGACCCGGTGCAGCAGGCCCGCTACGAGAGGCTCGCGAGCGAATTGCGCTGTCTCGTCTGTCAAAACGAAACTATCAAGGACTCGAACGCGGATCTGGCCGCGGACCTGCGCCGCGAGTTGCGCGAGCAGATGCAAGCGGGCAAGAGTGATGCGGAGATTCACAAATTTCTCACCGACCGCTACGGCGACTTCGTTCTCTATAAACCACCGCTGACCGCCCGCACTGTGCTGCTGTGGGCCACACCGCTGCTGCTATTGGGCATCGGTCTGATCGCCGCGGGCGTCGTCATCGTCCGCCGCGCGCGCCTGCCGCTCGCGGACGATGACGCCGACGGCTCCGAGGCCAAGCTCTCGTGACGGCATTCATCGTTCTATGTGCCGCCATGGCGCTCATGGCGGTGGTCTGGGTTGCCTGGCCGCTGCTGCGTCCTGCCGCGAGCGTGGAGGCCACAGGCACGCGTACCGAGCGTCGCGTGCTCGCCGCCTTGCTCGCCGTGATCATTCCGCTCGCCGCCGCGGGTTTGTATGCGACGCTGAGCACATGGAAGTGGAACGATGCGAACGTGTCGCAGGCCATGGAGATGAGCGAACAATTGCGCGAGATGCAGGCTCGCGTGCGCCAGGATCCACAAGACCTCGAGGGTTGGCAGCAGCTCGGACGCGCGTACCTGACGCTCGGTCAATTCAGGAGCGCGATCACCGCGTATGAAAATGCCTATCGGCTGACGGGTGGCCGGGAACCCGACGTGACGACCGCGCTCGCCGAAGCGCTCGTGTTGAGCGACGAGTCGGCGTTGCAGGGCAGGGCAGGCGAATTGTTCGAAGACGCGCTCAAGCGCGCACCGTCCCAACCGAAGGCGCTGTTCTATTCCAGCCTCGGTGCCATGCGCAGCGGCAAGCTCGAGCTCGCGCGGGATCGCTTCAAGCTCCTGCTCAGCCAGAATCCGCCCGAACAGATGCGCTCCATCCTCGAACGGCAGGTCCAGGATCTGGAGGCTCAGATCAACGCCGGTCCGCAAGCCGATGTCGCCACGCCTGCATCCGGTCCCGCAGCGGCGCAGGCCAAGCGTGTAGTGAAAGTGTCCATCACGGTTGCTGCGGCTA
This sequence comes from Steroidobacteraceae bacterium, assembly GCA_040513115.1. Lineage (GTDB taxonomy): Bacteria > Pseudomonadota > Gammaproteobacteria > Steroidobacterales > Steroidobacteraceae > DATELY01. The sequence continues at coordinate 6,668 of JBEVDW010000440.1, forward strand.
TTCGACAGCAGCTACGCGAACCGCTGACACTCTTTATACTCGCCCGCGATCCAGCCGCTGGCGGGCCGCCCTTGGCTGTCGAGCGTCACAATTCGAGCGAGCTGCCACTCACCGTCGAGCTGAGCGCCGCGGATGCCATGTTGCCATCGCGTACCATTGACACCGTGGGGGCGGCACAGATCGTGGCGCGGTTGTCGCGCAGCGGCACGCCACAACAACAGAGCGGTGATTTCTTCGGTGAAGCGCAGTTGCAGTTCGATGCGAACAAAGCCACTCAACAATACAGCGTCGCTGTCGTTATCGACCGCAGCGTGCCCTGAACATGAATGCCTTCCATGACTGAGACGTTCGACCGGCTGCCGTCGATGATCCCCGCCTATGCGCGGGTCATCACGAGCAAGAAGCCCTACTACGCACCGGACGTGTCCGGTGTACAGCCGTTCGGCGTGGAAGCGCGTTCGATCGTCATCTCGCCGCGCCATGTGCGGCGCTATCGCGAAGCCTGCATCATGGCGCCGTCCGAAACCGTGCCGGTCAGTTTCCCGCATGTGCTGTCGATGCCCTTGCACATGCAACTGTTCGTCGCTGCAGGCTTTCCCGTGAAGGTCCTGGGGCTGATTCATTTGCGCAATTCCATTCGTGCGCTCAAGCCCGTGCCGACGGGCCGTGAGTTGCAGCTGCGTGTGGACTTCGAGAGCGTGCGGCAAACAGAGATCGGTCAAGAGTACGACCTCGTCACGCGTTTTCGCGATCGTGGCGAGGTGATCTGGGAGGAGGTGAGCACGATGTTCGCGCGCAATCCCAATCCCAACCCCGCGGGCAAGCGCGAACGGTTGGATCGCTCCACGCATCCGAACGATGACTCAGTGAGGAAAGTCACTGCCGACATCGATGTAAAGACGGGCTGGCGCTATGCGAAGGTCAGCGGCGACTTCAATCCGATTCACTTGACGGCGCGGACCGCGAAGATATTTGGTTTCAAGCAGGCCGTTGCACACGGCATGTGGTCGATGGCGCGTTGTCTGGCGGAGGCGGAGCCTTTGCTGCCGCCCGGCAAGATCCGCGTCGATACGCAATTCAAGCTGCCCGTCTACCTGCCCTCACAGGCGCTCGTGCGCGTTTGGCCATCGAGCACCGGGCTCGACATCTCCATGGCGACACCGCGTGGCGATCGCTTGCATCTCGCCATGCAGGTGCATCGGGAAGG
>JBEVDW010000441.1:0-5467 GCA_040513115.1 Steroidobacteraceae bacterium
TGTCGGGCAACGACACGGTCAACACGCCGCCGTTCTCTGCGGCGTTGGCCGTGATCTACACGCTGCCGACCGCGATGGGTTCTTGGGACCTCGCGACGGCGTACTCACACGGTGGCGACTACTACTCCGAGCCTGACAACTTCCGCTACGTCAAGCAGCCGAAGTACGACCTCGTCAACGCGTCGGTGAAGTGGACCTCGCCGGATGATCGGTACGACGTTCGCCTGTGGGGCAACAACCTGACGGAAGAGAAGTACTTCACTTATCTCGCGAACAGCGCCACGTCCGGTCCGAAGGTATCGCCTGCGTCGCCGCGTACCTACGGCGTGACGTTCGGCGTCCATTTCTAACGGATGTAGAGCAGCAACCATTCGACGGCGCGCGCCTTCTGGCGCGCCGTCGATCTGCAACGTCCACGGCCACCCCTCAACGCCCCGACTTGCGCTCATCGCTCAAGCTCAAATACATCTGCACCAGCTGCGCGACGGAGCGTGCACCCATCTTCTCCATGATGTTGGCACGATGAATCTCGATCGTGCGCTCGCTCAACCCCAGCTGTCGAGCGACTGTCTTGTTGGACTTGCCATCGACGATCATCGCCAGCACTTCGAGCTCCCGCTGGCTCAATGACGCCCGTCTGCGATGCAGATCCGCGTGCACCTGGATGGCCGCGCGCCGATCGGCATCCAGCTTCAGCGCACTGTTGATGCGATCGAGAAGATCCTGTTCGCGGAATGGCTTGGTGAGGAAGTCGAACGCACCGTCCTTCATCGCCTGCACCGCCATTGCGATGTCACCGTGACCGGTGATGAAGATCACAGGCAGGATCGCACCCGCCGCATTCAGTCGTTGCTGAACCTGCAAGCCGCTCATGCCCGGCATGCGTATGTCGAGCACCACGCACGAGTGCCGTTGCGGATCGAAGGCGGCGAGAAATTCCTCGGGGCGGCCGAATTCAATTGCGTTGTAATACACGCTACGCAGCATCAGCGCGATGACATGGCGCATGTTCTCGTCGTCGTCGACGATGTACACGGTGGGAGCTGGCGCGGGGGGATCGATCGAACTCATTTGCATCCTTTCTTGGGTGCTGGCGCACCGTCGTGTCCTTCTGACTTGTGAGGCATCGCGTAGGTAGGGCGGTTGCGGACCGCCGCTTCCGCCCCCGCGTGCGCATGAGCAATGTAAATAAGGAGGATTGAGACAGCAAATACTCCCGGGATTTCTGCTGTGACACGGCCGGCCTTCGCGTTGACAACGCGATCAGGCGGCACGGAGACTCACGCTGCGCGCAAGGTCCGGAGTCGATGCAAGTCGCCCAAGGCCAAGTCGCAAATAACGATCGAGTGCCAGGTGTCGGGGGAGGCGGTCTTGAGCACCACGGAAGCGCCGGAGGCAATCCTCGCAAGCTGGCTGGAGCAACACCTCGGCCGCGTCATCCGCATCGAGCGTCAAGGTCGGTGGCGACCGGCGTGGTATGCGGATGTGCAACAGCCGCAGCGAACGTTGTCGTTGTATGTCCGCGGCGCCCGAGCCGATGAGATGGTGCAACCGCAGCCGCTCGCATTCGAGTGTGCAGTGTTCCAGTTATTCGAGCGCAGCGGTGTGCGCGTCCCGCACGTCCATGGCTTCATCCAGGAGTTGCCTGCGATCGTGATGGATCGTGTCCCCGGTGAGCCCGGAGTGCAGCGCGTGGAAAGCGCCGCGGTGCGCGAGCAACTGTTGTCACAGTTCGTGGATCAAATGGTGTTGATCCACCACCGCGTGGACGCGCGTGAGATGCAACGCGCGGGCGCACCGAGGCCGGACGGTGCTGCCGCACTGGCGCTGGCCTATCTGCATCGCATCGAGCCCATGTACGAGCGTCAGAAACAGCGCCCGGAGCCCGCGATCGAGTTTCTGCGTGGCTGGCTCAAGCGCAACGTGCCGCCTACGCCGGATGTCGCGTATCCCATCCTGGTCGATGCCGGCCAGTTCATTTTCGACGGCGATCAGCTCACGGCGATGCTGGACTTCGAGTTGGCCGCACTGGGCGATTTCCACGCGGACCTCGCCGTCCTGCGACTGCGCGATCGCATGGAGCCGATCGGCGATCTGGAACGCCTGTACGAGCTGTACGAAGAACGCGCGGGTCTGCAGATCGATCGTCACCGCCTTCGATATCACACGGTGATCGAGGGATTGTTGCCAGCGCTGCACATGGCCGGCGTGCTCGGGGCTCCGGAAGGTGCCGCGGACTACGTTCAATATGTCTCGTGGTATGCCGCCTGGATGAAGGTTGCCTTCGAAAGCATCTTCGAGATCAAGGGCTGGGGAATGGATGACTGTGCGACGCCTGCGCCGCAGCCATCCTCCCGGTACGACGTCGCCTTGAATCTGCTGGCGAACGATCTGCGGACGGAGGCATCAGGCGATGAGCTTGCGCAGTATCAGCGTCGACGCAGACTGCGCTCGACGAAGTTCATGGATCGCACGCGCGCCTATCAAGCGTTCCTGGAGCAGCAATATCTGGATGACGTCACCGCACTGCTGGGACATCGCCCAACGGGTTGGGCGCAAGCGGACGCACAGCTCGAGCGCTTCATCCTGCAGACAGACGGTGCTCGAGACGAAGCGCTCGCGAGGCTGCTGCTGCGTCAATTGCTGGGTCAATGCTTCTTGCTGGCCGATCCCGAAGAGCCGACGGATTTTGCGCCCTTGACCACGCCCCTCAAGGCTCTGCGCGAACGAACATAGGTGATTGAAGCCCGCTTGCCCCTCACCGCTGCGCGAGGGAGGGGACGGAGCAATAGTGGAAGGCGGAGGAAGTCACTCCCTCCCCTGCGCAGCGGGGTGGGGGCAAGTGCGTCAGCGCGCCTTCGCCCGGTCGATCGCCGCGTCGCTCACACTCTCCAGCTGGAACACCAACAACGAACGCCCGGTCACCTCGTAGGTATCGCCCGTTGCAAAGTTCACCTTGTGCCTCTCCGCCAGGTGATCCGGGATGTTCGTGTCGATCAGCAACAGCCAGCGCGCATCCGGCGTTTCTCCAGGCAGGGTGAAGTTCACGACGTCGTGATAGGCGTTGAACACGATCAGAATAGTGGCGTCCTGCCCGCGCTGCCGAATACCCGTCGCTTGTGCGCGACCGTCGAGGAGCATCCCGAAGCACAGCATCTTGTCGTCGGACCACTGGTCGTCCTGCATCTCGTGACCAGCGGCATTGATCCAGGTGATCTCCTTCAGATCGATGCGCTCGTTCATCTGAGCAGATAGAAAGCGATTGCGCCGGAGGATCGGATACTTCGCGCGCATGGCCGTGAGTTGCTGGACGAATTGAACGAGGCCAGCGTTCTTCTCGACCAACGACCAATCGACCCAGCTGATCTCGTCGTCCTGACAGTAGGCGTTGTTGTTGCCCTGCTGCGTGCGTGCGAATTCGTCACCCGCCAACAGCATCGGCGTGCCTTGCGACAGCAGCAGTGTCGCGAGGAAGTTGCGCAATTGACGTTGGCGCAGTTCGTTGACGGCCGGATCATCCGTTGGGCCTTCGACCCCGCAGTTCCAGGAGCGGTTGTCCGACGTGCCATCGCGATTGTCTTCGCCGTTGGCTTCGTTGTGACGGTCGTTGTACGTCACAAGGTCGTTCAATGTGAAGCCGTCGTGCGCGGTGACGAAGTTCACGCTGGCATACGGCCTGCGTCCAAAGCGATCGAATATGTCGGCTGATCCGTACAGACGCGGAGACACGTCGCGGGCCGCGGCTGCGCCACGCCAGTAGTCGCGCACGGTGTCGCGATACTTGTCGTTCCACTCGGCCCAACCCGGTGGGAACTCACCGACTTGATATCCCCCCGGTCCGCAGTCCCAAGGTTCGGCGATGAGCTTGACGGCACCGAGCACCGGATCCTGAGAACACGCTTTCAAGAAGCCGCTGCGATGATCGAAGCCGTTCGCTTCGCGCGCGAGAATCGTGCCCAGGTCGAAACGAAAGCCATCGACGTGCATTTCCTGCACCCAATAGCGCAGGCTGTCGGTGACGAGCTGGATCACGCGCGGATGACTCAAGTTCAGTGTGTTGCCCGTGCCGGTGTCGTTGATGTAGTAACGCTTCTGCTCGGGAATGAGCCGATAGTACGAGGCGTTGTCGATGCCTTTGAAGCTCAACGTCGCGCCGCGCTCGTTGCCTTCGGCGGTGTGGTTGTAGACGACATCCAGAATCACTTCGATACCCGCGTCGTGAAAGCGTGCCACCATCTCCTTGAATTCCTGCACGCCCTGCATGGGATCTGCGAAGTACCGCGGATCAGCGGCAAAGAAGCCGATCGAGTTGTAGCCCCAGTAGTTCGAGAGTCCCTTTTCCAGCAACAAGCTGTCGTTCACGAGCGCATGGATCGGCAACAGCTCGATGCTCGTGATGCCGAGCGACTTGATGTACTTGATGACTTCGGGCACCGCCAGGCCACCAAACGTACCGCGTAAACCCTCAGGCACAGCCGGGTGGAGCTTGGTGTAACCGCGCACGTGCGTCTCGTAGACGATCGTGCGATCCCAAGGTACCAACGGCTTCGTGCTCTGCTTCCAGTCGAAGCCTGGATCCACGACGACGCACTTCGGCATGAATGGTGCGCTGTCGCGTTCATCGAAGGTCAGATCGTCGCCTTCGGCTCCGATCGTGTAACCGAAACACGCTGGGTCCCACTTCAGTTCACCGACGTACTCGCGCGCATACGGATCGAGCAACAACTTGTTGTGATTGAAGCGATGCCCCTGTTCGGGTTCGTAAGGACCGTGGACGCGATAACCGTAGACAGTTCCCGGACCGATGTCGGGCACGTAGCCGTGCCAGATCTCATCGGTGTATTCCGGCAGCTCGATGCGTTCGAGCTCGCGCTCGCCATTGCTGTCGAAGAGACAGAGCTCGACCTTCGTTGCATGGGCGGAGAACAGGGAGAAGTTGGCGCCTTTGCCGTCCCAAGTGGCACCACGCGGGTGCGGCAGGCCCTCGCGCAGGCGCGTCTGTTTGCTCGTCATGCAGTAGGGTTCCGCAGCGTAGGAGGTGCTGCTGAACGTGTCAGGACGGGGGGGCGTTCCTCATGCGGCTGCGATATTGGACTCCACATCCGCAAATACGGCAGCCAGCGACTCCGCGGTTACAGGCTTCGTAAGATGTGCCGTGAAGCCCGCTTCCAGCGCGCGGGCGCGATCGGCTTTCTGACCCCAGCCGGTGATCGCGACCAACTTGATCTCGTTGCCCCAGCTTTGCGCGCGGATGCGGCGCGCCAGCTCGTAGCCGTCCAGCTTCGGCATGCCGATGTCCAACAACGCAATGTGCGGCAGCTGTCGCAAACACAGCTCCAAGGCCTCGGCGCCGTCGTAGGCCACGTGAATCTCATGGCCGTCGAGCTCGAGCAGGACACCGAGGCTGTCGGCTGCGTCGCGATTGTCGTCCGCGATCAGAATGCGACGTGGAACCACGGGCGCTTGC
>JBEVDW010000442.1:0-11948 GCA_040513115.1 Steroidobacteraceae bacterium
AGCGTCAGATCGGCCGTGGCCTGGCGCAGCAGATCCAGGAATTCAGCAGGTGCAAAGGCTGCCGCCGCTTCACAGTCGAGCATCATCTGGCGCAGGTGCTGCACGTAGGCGTCACGCCCACCCAAGTGAATTGCGGCGGGCAATGGCACCGGAACGAGCCCGGCGTACTGGCACGCGTAGAACATCACTGCGAATTCGGGGTGTGTATGCGCGACCAGCGCGATACGGCTGCCGCGGCTGAGACTCTGTAACCGACGTGCCAAAGCACGTGCTTGTTCGCGCAGCACGCGATACGGCAGTGTCGCCGTCAAATCGCCGCGCCCGTCGTAGTAGTTGAAGCCCGTATTTCCAGCAGCAGCGTAATCGAGCGCTTCCGCTAGGGTGGCGAATTGCGCGCGACGCAAGGGGATTCCGCTAGCGCTCGGTGTCGATTGGTTCTGTACTAGCAAGTTGCCGTCCAATTCGTGAGTACCCGCGTCGCGTGGTCCGATGCGATGCAAAGTCCGCTCCCGTAGCTGAAGATGGTTTATTTTTACGAGCTTAGGTACTGATAAATTTAATGTTGGCGGCGCCGCAACGCAATTGCAATGTTTGGCGCGGCCGCAACGCCGGCTTCACCCGTATCTCAATGCGGGCCTCACCCGATGCCGTTAGACGGTAACGCTGCGCCAATACTGCCGGTGCCATCAACCGCCGCCCCATCGGGCAAGTTCCGCGCAGCTCTGTAATATGCGCTGCCCCAGATCTATCGAGTCCGACGTGAACTGTCCAGTAACTGATCACAAAGCCATCATTCTCAGCGCGGGTCAGGGTAGTCGTTTGCTACCCATGACCGAAAATCTGCCCAAATGCCTGCTTGGGCTGGGTGGTCGCAACATGCTGGAGTGGCAATTACTCGGGTTGGCCGCTGCCGGCGTGCGCGAGACAGTAGTCGTCACGGGCTTCAGGGCCGATCTGGTCGAGCGAGCCATCGAGCGCGTTGCGCCGGCGCAAATGCAGGTCCGCACGCTGTTCAATCCCTTTTATAAGGTCGCTGACAACCTCGCAAGCTGCTGGATGGTTCGCGGCGAGATGCAAGGCCCTTCACTGATTCTAAATGGCGACACTCTCTTCGAGCCCGAGATCGCTAAACGCCTGCTGGCCGCACCCAGCGCGCCCATTACGGTCACCATCGATCGCAAGCCCAGCTACGACGCCGATGACATGAAGGTGACTACAGAGGGTGATCGACTTACCGCCATCGGCAAGAAGCTGCTGATGGCAACAGTCACCGGCGAGTCGATTGGTTTCCTGCGCTTCGATGCCTCTGGCGCGTCCGCGTTCGTGAACGAGATCGAGCGCACCATGCGCACGCCGGAAGGGGTTGGTCTGTGGTACCTCTCAGCGATTCACCGACTCGCGAATGCGAGAACAGACGTACGCGTCGCATCGATCGAAGGCCTGGTCTGGGGCGAGCTCGACTTCCCCGCCGATCTCGCACGCTGTCGCGAGATTGCTGACGCCTGGACCACCAAGGAAGCAAAGGCCGCGAGCGCGCAAACGGTGGCCTAGCGCCCCTCTTGCGCTAGCAGGCGCCGCACCAGCTCCAGGTCGACAGGCTTATCGACGTCGATCGCGGCCCGTCCATCCGACAGTACCACGCGATCGATACGCGCTCCGGACAACGCGCTAAGCCTGGCCAACGCCTGCTCCAGGCTCAAGCAGCCCCAGCGATAGCGCAGCGCATAGCTGAACCCAAGTCGCCGCAAGAGCTGCAGCGGACGTTTGCGCTCGGCTTCCATCTGCTGCCAAACATGGACCACGCCTTGAGCCGCGGGCGAGCGCAACAGAAACAGATTGCAGCCCGAAAACTCCCCGTCGGCAAAGCGCAGATACGTTCGCTGCGTATCTGGTACCACTGCGCTGATCGCCTCCCGTCGCGCCAGTCCCACGATGGCGTCGGCTGTGACGGGTGCTTCACTCAAGAACTCCGCGATCCACTGCGCGGACAGGAGCGCGTGATCCGCTGTCGTCACGAGCATCGGCGTGCCTTCGCTTTGCAGAGCCGCGGCAACGCTCGCACTAGGCCCGCTTGCCGCGGGCATCACCGAGATGGGTTTGCCGCATGGAGGAAGTGCTGCAACGATCTCCGGTCGTTCGATCGCGATGACGATGCGCTGGATCGCAGGGGCCGCCGCCAGCGCGCCCACTACCCGCTCGAGCATCGTTCGGCCCGCGATGTCGATGAGCGCCTTATGCGAGACCCCAGCGTACGTCGCGAGCGGATCGCCGCCTGCTCGCGTACCGGCCAGGACCAACGCCGTGAGACCCGCGGTCACGTGAGCTGCTTTTCGTAGACGCGATAGGTCTTGTAAGCCACCGAGCCGAGTGCCTCGAGGATGCGTCGCATCGGCATATTGTCCTCCAGGATCCACGACAGCTCGACTTGCTTGAAGCCGCGTTCACGCGCACGCGTACGCATACTGTCGATGATCAGGAACGGTACCAAGCCGCCTGCAAGTCCTCCGGTGAAGCTGCGCCTGACGCCCATCAACGGCACCCGCGAAGTTTCGAGGCGCTTCAAGCGCAACAACAGCTTCAGCCAGTTGAACGGCAGCAGGCGGCCGTCGAAGTCGGCTATTGCTTCGTTGAGATTGGGCAGCAAGATGCCGAAGCCCACTGCGACGCCATTCACTTCGACGATGGCACCCAATTTTGGATCGAGCAGGGGCTTCAGGCCCTTGGCCAAGTGCTTGAACTCGGCCTCAGTGAACGGCACGAAGCCCCAGTTCTCACTCCACGCGTCATTGAAGATGTCGCGGATCATGTCGAACTCTGCCTCGTAGCGCTTCACGTCGAGGTGCCGCACCGTCATGCCGCCTGGCTTATGGCGCTGTATGACCCGACGCATAGCCGCCGGTAGCTCGAGCTGCAGGTCGTACATATAGGCGATGACATCCTTGGCCTTGGCGTATCCCAGCCGCTCGATCTGCCCTCCTGCAAAGCGCGGATCGTGTGCCATGAAGATGATGGGCGGCGTGTCGAAGCCATCCACGAGCAGTCCCGTTTCTTCGTTGATGGAGAGATTGAACGGACCCTGCACGCGCGACTTACCCTGCGAGCGCAACCATGCCTCCGCCGCCGCGCACAGCGCCGCAAACACCTCGGCATCATCCACTGCAGCAATCAAGCCGAAATGACCGACGTCGGGCTGCTTGACCAGACGATCGACTTGGGCACTGATGCGCCCCACGTCCTGACCATTGCGCACAGCCAGGAAAAACTGCGCTTCTGCATGCTCGAAATACGGATTCTTCGGCGTCAGCGCGTCGCGGCGCTCCATGATCAGCGGCGGTACGAAGTTCGGATCGGCGGCATAGAGCTGTGCCGGCAGGCGGATGAAGCGATTCAGTTCCGCAGAGCTGCGGACTGGAATGACCTGGAGGGCACTCATTTCAAGCCTCGCGACGGCGTGTTGGCCCGAGATATCCCAACCACACCGTGCGCCAGCTGTGCCACGCGAACGTGAGCACCTGCCATACAGTCACCACGTAGAAGCCCACTTCGCCGACGCCGAACAACAACGTGATGGCCATGATGGTCATCGTGATGTTGCGGCGGGCGATGACACTGCGCACGCGCTCATCCAGTCGCGTAGCGGCATGCAAGGTGAAGCCGAGACGACGCTTGGCCACGCCGAGCACGAGACGATCGGCGATGTAAAACACGATCAACCAGACTGCCGCTTGATAGAGGGGATCCTCGATCGACTGCGCACCCAGGCCTGCTGCCCACGCGCCATACCAGAATGGCGGGTGCACTTGATCCAGGCCGTGGTCGAGGGTGTTGCCGATCCTGGAATCCGTCAGCGTGAGCCGCGCCACCTTGCCGTCGACGCTGTCCAGCACGCTCATCGCGTAGGCGCAGACGAAGCCCCACAGCCACTCACCTGCCGCAAACAGCGGCACCGCTGCGAATGCGAAGATGATCGACATCACCGTCAGCACGTTGGGATGCACACGAAAGCGGGCACAGAAGCGTACGGCCTGCCAGACGAGCGGCGGATAGACGTAAGCGGTCAACAGATCGGTCGAGCCCTTGTAGTTGTCACGGAACATCTTGTGCTCGAGCTGGCGGCGCGTCGCGGAATCTTCGACGCGATACAACCAGAACGGCAGCGAGCGGCGCAGCTTGTTGATGAAGGTCGGGAACGTTCGCTCGTCCACGGGCTCGACGAGACCTGCCGCCAGCAACGCATCCGCCACGGCGACGAGGTCTGTGCTTGCTGTTGGAATGGCGTGTGCGACTGACGGGTCGAGGCACAGCGCCACCGCGCGTTGGGCACCCTCACCGCGCGTCGCCACACAGGTCTTCGCTGCAGAACTCAGGAATTTGATCAGTCGCGGATCGATCACGTTGCCGCCATCGACGACGACCAACGGTCCCGCAGCCAGCGCGCGCCGTAAGCGTTCGCCCAACGGTGCCGAATCTTCATCGACCTGCGTTCCCGGCCAACTTCCCTGTCGCGCTGAGGGCCCTGAGATAGTGATGCTGCTGTTGTCGGAGACGATCGTTCGCAGGCTGCGCCGAACACGCTCCAAGGGGGCGATCCCGAACAAGTGCTCGGCGCGCGCGAGGCCGCCGGCGTCGATCCAAAGCTTCGGTGCTGAGTTCATCTATTTATTTTCGATCGCAAGAGTTCAGTTGGATCAAGCCAATCAACGTGAACACGGCAGGTGCGGTAACAGCCGCGACCCATGCTGGAACGCGTGCTCCCGTGCCGAGCGCGGACATGATGCCGTCGAAGAGCAGGAAACCCAGTCCGAGTCCCAGCGCCACCAATAGTCCACCGCCACCGCCCGAGCGCACCATCGTGGTCGCGGGCGGCGCGGCCAGCAGCAGCATGATGAAGATACTGATCGGCGCCGTAAACGAACGCAGCAGCACCGTCTGGTAATAGCTCAACGGTTGCGTGCCGACGCGCTCGCCGACAATGACATCCACCAGCATGATGCTCGAGAGATGCGGCTGGGCAACATCGAGCCGCACGATGTCCGCGGGGCGAAGATTGGCAGACCAATTGCGCAGTGCCTGCGACGTGCGCGTCACCACACCGTCGTGGACCCGAAAATCCTGGATGCTGCTCAGCAACCAGTTGTTGCCCGTCCATTCAGCGCGACGCGCCATCGTGCGCACCGTGAGCAAATGGTTGCCGCCACGCTGGTAGATCCGGATGTTCTGCAGGAAGCGCCCGTCGGGCGAGTTGCGCTCGAACGTGACCAGCCCCGCGCTGGTCTGCACGCGCCGAATGTCCGGAATGTCTTCCGACGGTGCCGTCTGATCCCACCATAGTTTCAATTTCGCTTCGGACATCGGGACCAGGCCCTGCGACAGCGCGATCTGCAGAATGGCGAGCAACAACGGCACGGGCCACAGCGAGATCACCATCGACTTCACACTCACGCCCGACGCACGCAACGCAGTGATCTCAAGCGTACGGGCCATCGCGTAGAACACGGACATGGCGCCGAGCAGCACGGCCAACGGCAGTGCGAGCAACATCTCGCTGGGCAGGCGCAGTGCCGCGTAATGCACGATGCCTGCCACGCCGAGATTGCGATCGAGCACGTCCGTGGTGACATCGAGCAGCTCGAGCACTTGCATGAGCGCGGTCAATACCAGGAGCAGCGCGAAGATCTGGATCGCGACACGACGGCGCAGGTGTTTGCCCAATACGCCGCTCATGCCTTGCCCTGCTTCCGTTTGCGACTGAACCCTTCGAAGCCCGCTTCGATGGCGTTCACCGTGCGCATGACGGGATTGTCGCCGGGCCAACGAAGGCTGCTACGAAACAACCACACGCCCATTACCGCGAAGACCACGTACGGGATCCATACGGCGATGAGCCCCGAAGCGCGCCCGCTTTCCGCCAGGCTCTCACCGAACTGCAGCGCGTGGTTGAGTGCCAGCAACGCAAATGCCGCAAACACGACCCCGGGCGCACGGCGACCGCGCTTCGCCGCCATGCCCAGCGGCAACGCGAGCAGCGGCAACAAAGGCGGCAAGAAGGTGCGTGCGAGTCGCCCGTGGAGCTCTCCCTTGCGCTTGCGCGCCTGCTTCGCCGCATCCATGTTGGCCAGGCGCACGCCGTGCCACAGCTCGGGCAGGGTCAACTCGCGTACCGAATCGCCGCGCGGGCGAAATGCCGGCGGCGTCGAAAAATCGTCATTGATGCGACCTTGCGCGAACCGCAGCGTCGATATGTTGCCCTCTGGCTGGTCCCGAACGATCAGGCCTTGCTGCAACTCGAGCAACAACCCCGTCGCAGAAGGCACAAGGCGGCCACGCGGGGCCGTGATGACCTCCTCTCCGTCGGGCGTCTGCCGTTCGACGAACACGCCTTCCAGCTCCCGGCCATCGCCACCGACCGAATCGGCGGCCAATGTGAACCCGTGTCCCGCACTGATGAAGCGCTTGGCTTCCATGCGTCCGTCCCAGCGCGTTTGCACGGCCTCATGAGCGGCCACGCGATAGCCGTAGCGCGAGAGCGGTTGTAGATAACCGAAGAGGTAGATGTTGAACGCGCACAACAGCGCCGCCACGGCGAAGTACGGCATCGCAACCCGAGCGATCGAACGCCCGGTGGACAACATGACGTCGAGTTCGCTGTCATCGCCGAAGCGTGCGATGGTCATGAAGATCGCGGCGAAGAACGCGGTCGGCAACCCAAGTCCGAGGTAGTGAGGCACGAGTGCTGCCGCCATCCGCGCCACGACCGAGAGTCCTGCGCCGGTCGCAGCAGCCATGTCGAACAGCCGCAGCAGCCGCTCCAGCAACTGCGCGAGCAGCAGCACGCCCAAGCACAACGCCATCGGTCCCGCGAGCGAGCGCAGGGTGTAGAGATCCAATCGATCAGGCAGGAATTGGCGCAGGCGGGACACGAGCACTCAAGCCCCTGCGCGCGTCCACGCCTCGCGCAACCGCGCGAGCAGTTGATCGCGTGCAGCCTCGTCTGGCGTGACGGCAACATCCAGCGCTGGCACCGCAGGCCAGCCCGCATCGCGGTACTCGACGCCTGCGAAGGACCGAGTGCCGTTGTAGCGTGGGATCACGTGGAAGTGCACGTCGGGGTCGACCATCATGAGCATGAGGTAGTTGATGCGCTCATAGGCGCTTACGTCACGCAATGTTTTCTCCACGCGCTGCACGACGGTCTGCAACTCGGCGAATGCTTCGGCGCTCACGTCGGAGAACGCCTTGACGGGTTCGCGGCACACGAGCACCAACGAGCCCAGCGTAGGCTGCTTCGGCCGCAGCAGCACGGTCCAACCAATGCTCTGGGCAATGCGGGTCGCGGGATCGCCGAATTTCGTTTCGGTAGGGTTTGCCATGACGATGAGGCTCTAGCGGGCGGCTACGGTGAGCACGGCCTGCATTCTAGGGTCAACGCCGCAGCCTGTGTGTTCGGCAGGCCACTTCGTTCAGGCAATCGCAATTGGTACCGAACAGCATCCACGAAGCGTTCCTCACCGAGGTCCCACTTGCGTACGAGCACGTCCGCAAGTGGGGGCTCACCCACCCCAGGCAATCGAACCCGATGCCAGCGGGCCCCTTCATCCTGCGCATTGGGCAGAGCCGACGACGAGGGCACGCACAGGCATGGAATGGGTCCACGAGGACCCTGCACACAATCGAGGCGCGCATCTCGCGCATGACCATGTAGCACCAACTCCGCACCGGCACGCGATAACACCTTACGCAACTGCTGACGATCCGCCAGCGCCTTGCGGCGACTCACCGCGTGCTCCGCTACGGGATGGTGCAGCAGTACCACGCGTGTCCGCCCCGCGGCGGCCTCGGCCAGCAGAACCGATTCCAGCCGCGACAGCTGCTCCGCGCCAAGACGGCCTGTGGCCAGCAGAGGAGCAGTCGGCAACGCTGAATTCAACCCGATGAATGCAACGTCATCGCGCCGATGTGTGAAGGGCCAGCCCGCATCGGCTCGCGTCCACGGCCGCCATCTTTCCATCCCGTCGACTGGAGCAACGCTGACCAGCGCGTCGTGGTTGCCAGGCACTAGGCTGATGCGCTCCGCAGGCGCCAACGCGTGCAGCCACGCTGCTGCCCGCCGGAACTCATCCGGCAGCGAGAAGTTCGTGATGTCGCCGGTGATGACGATGTGGTCGGGCGCGTGCGCAGCGAGATCGCGAACGAGCGCCTCCAGGATCTCCGGCCGCTGCACCAACCGCCGACGGCGCCACGACCACACGCTCAACTGCCGCTTGGACACGCGCTGACGCCGCGACAACTGTGGATCGAACGGCAAGTGCAAGTCGGAGAGGTGCGCAATCGTCAGCGCGTTCATCGATAATGCCGGCCCGTTTCGTCAAGCTGTCCCATCATGCCACACCCCTCTTCCAGCCCCCCGCGATCATGAGCTCGAAGGGCACCGCAGCGAATATCGCGGGTGACATCGTCGGCCACAGCGAATTGCGCCTCTGGGGTTTGCCTTCCGCCGTGCGGCTGCGGCGCCAACTTGCGCGTGCAGGCGCGAGCGATGCGAACGACTCGGCGGCACGCATCGTGCTGTTGCGGGCGGATTGGGTGTACGACGATGGCATCGTCCGCGCTCTGGTGGCTGCACCCGAGGAGTTCGCCTTAATCGACGCCGAGGGACGGTGCGTTGCCGCGGTGATCGCGCGTACGCGTCGAGCTGCTGTCGCGCCGCTCATCGAATCCGGCCGCGTGCCGCAGGAGCTGCGCGCCGTCACGATGGAGCAAATGGCCGGCCACTACAACGACACGCTGCGCAAGCGTGAACCGTTGTACCTCATGCCTTTGACGCGCGACGCCGTGCCGCAAATCGAGGCGCGCGTCTTTCGCGGCGCATACAAAGGCGTGACGGACCTGGTCACTCTCTACGTATGGCCCGGACCCGCGCGCGCAGTCACGCGTATCTGCGCCAACATGGGCATTTCACCAAACATGGTCACGAGCGCAAGTCTCGTGCTCGTCATCGCAGCGATGTGGGCGTTCTGGCACGGCCACTACTGGCTCGGCCTGCTGGCGGCCTGGCCAATGACGTTTCTCGATACGGTCGATGGCAAGCTCGCCCGCGTCACGTTGCAGTCCTCGCCGTTCGGCAATGTGTTCGATCATTCGATCGATCTCATCCATCCGCCGCTGTGGTGGTGGGCGTGGATCGTCGGGTTGAATGCAGTCGGCCTACCGCTCGAGCAACCGGGACTCGTGCTCACCGTGATCGTCGCAGGCTATGTGCTGCAACGGCTGGAGGAAGGCCTGTTCATCGTCTTCTTCAAGATGGACATGCATGTCTGGCAACCGTTCGACAGCCGGCTACGCTTGATCACGGCGCGGCGCAATCCGAACTTGATCATCCTCACCGTGGCGATGCTGTTCGGTCGACCCGACTGGGGCATCCTCATCGTTGCGGCGTGGATCGTCATCTGTCTGGTCATCCACGGCCTGCGGCTCGTGCAAGCGGCACTGGCGCGGCGTCAGGGGCCGCTGCGCTCGTGGCTCGCGAGCTGATGACATCGCAGTCATGGCGCTCGATGACGTTAACCTCGAGACGTTGATCGACTCAGAGCTGCGACGTGCCGCTCCGCACGCCACCGCAGCGCTCGCCGAGCAGCTGGCCCAACGCGGCGGCAATCGAACAGCGGCGGTGCTGTTCTACGGCTCGGCACTGCGCACCAACACGGTCGAAGGCGTACTCGATTTCTACGTGCTCCTGGATGACGTGGGCGCGTGGCCCGCGGCGCGCATCGCGAGACTTGGCAATCGCGTCCTGCCGCCGAACGTCGGCTACGTGGAAGCAAACATCGCCGGCGAAACATTGCGCGCCAAGTACGCTGTGATGAGCGTCCGACAATTTCACGCGCGCATGTCGCCGAGCTCGCTCGATACGACGCTGTGGGCGCGCTTCTGTCAGCCCAGCATCTGCATCTGGGCACGAGCGGAAGCAGATCGGCACGCGGTTACTGTGGCCGTGCGCGACGCGGTGATCACGGCGTCGAAGTGGGCCGCTTGGCTCGGTCCCGAAACCGGCGCTGCAACTCATTACTGGCGGGCACTCTTCGCGCAGACGTACGATGCCGAGCTGCGCGTCGAAAGTGCACAGCGTGGCGACGACATCGTGACGCGTGATGCGACTCGGTACGCCGCGCTCTTGCCCGCTGCCTGGCGCCGGGCAGGCATCGAGTATCGAGCACAAAGCGATGGCGTTCTGACACCTCGACTCGATGGCACCGAGCGACAGCAAGCTCATCGTCGTTGGCGACGCCGTCAGCGACTCGGCAAGCCGCTGAATCTCGCGCGGCTGCTCAAAGCGTCATTCACGTTCGAAGGCGCGATGGACTACGTCGCGTGGAAAGTCGAGCGGCATTCCGGCGTACACGTCGACGTGAAGCCGTGGCAGCGACGGTTTCCATTGTTGGCAGCACCCGGCTTGTATTGGCGCCTGCGCAAGCGCGGTGTACTGCGGTAGTCAAGCCGGCGGTAGCCACCCAGCGGCACGATACCAAGCGACCGCATCCGCAAACCCCTCTTCGAGCTTGAAGCGCGGCGACCAACCGGGTGCGCGCGCAAGCTGTGGATCAGGCACGGACCAGTCCATGTGACGCAGCTCGCGCAGCTTCTGCGAGTTCAGCATGTTCGCGTTGCCCAGCCCGCGGCCAATGTCCCCGCACAATGCAATGGCGCGCAGCAGAGCGCCCGGCGCATGGAAGAGCTTCGGTTGACGATTGCCCACGGCGGCAGCCGCCGCGCTGAAGACCTCATGCCAGCGATACCCCAGCGGGCGAGCATCGGCCGCCGTAACCACGGCGCCCGAGGGCTCAGCACCGATGAGTGCCACGATCAGGTTCACCAGATCATCGACATGAATCAGCGTGGCACGGGCATCCGGTCGGCCGAGCAACGGCACCCGCGAGTGGCGCGCAATCTGAAAGAACGCGAGTGTTTCTCTATCGCCAGGACCGTACACCGCGGTGGGCCGCAGCACCGTTGCGCGCTGCCTCGCGATCTCGCGCACCGCATCTTCACCGGCCCGCTTGCTGGCGGCGTAATCGGAAAGGCTCGGCTCGCGCGCGGCGATGGTCGATACGAAAAGGAAATGCGCTCGCGGCGCACGTTCCATGGTGATGCGAGCGAGCTGTGCCGCCGCGCAGTAGTTGATGGTAAAGAACTCCGCGCGCCGTGCCGCTTTGATCAAACCAGCCAGATGAACGACGGCATCCGCACTCTCAACGAGCTGATCGAGCGCAGCTGGATCTCGCAAGTCACCTGCGACGACTTCGAATCTCGACGTGCGCCATTCGGGAATTGCGGGGTCGCGGCGAAGCAGCAAACGCACGCGATAGCCGTTGGCTGTGAGCGCTGGCACCAATCGACGACCGATGAATCCCGTAGCGCCCGTCACTGCCACGAGCGGTGAAGCAGCAGATTTCGCGCCGCTCACTGTGCCGCCAAGGGAAACTTGCACCAGCGCCGATGCGGCCAGCTCCACAATTGCGGATGCGCGAGCACTTGGCGCTCGATGATGCGCAACAGTTCCGCCAGGTCTTCCTCGACGGTGCTGTCCGGCGCGAAAACCACGGCTGGCTCAATCTCGAAGTGCCACATGGGTTGGGCCGCCACGGTCGCGAGCGGCAGCACCGGTGCGCCGGAGATGCGCGCAAGCTGTGCAGGACCCGGCGGCATGGGCATGTCCTTGCCGAGAAAGCGCATGACCATGCCATCCTTCGCGAACTTCACACCCTGATCGATCATCACGAAAACGATCCGGTTCTCTTTGATCGCCCGGCGCATCCGCAAATACGCCTTCGCACCGCCGCTCGCCGATACGCTATCGAGCCCATACCGCGGCAGGCCGGCATCGAAGAAATCATCGGACATCATCAAGGCTTGCCGATAGACGACCAGGATGGGCCAACCCATGCTCGCCA
>JBEVDW010000443.1:0-4115 GCA_040513115.1 Steroidobacteraceae bacterium
TGTCGCCTGGCTGATCGTCAGTGCCAAGGATTTCTGGAAGGGGGTGCGTCAATCCATCTTCATCGGCGGCGGCTTCAACCTGTTCGTCATGTGGGGACTGCCTGCGCTCATCAACATCGCATTGGGCGGCACGCGCCGGGCCTCGACACTCGCCGCTTTGGCACGAAAGTGCGGTATTGATGCGGCCGGACTCGAACGCTCCGTGGCCGAGTACAACGCCATCGCACGCGAGAAACGCGCCGATCCACTCGGCAAGCTGCCCGATTTGATGCGTCCATTACCCGACGGGCCGTTCTATGCGGTGAACTTGTGCATCAGCAACAAGTTCGCGCCTGCGCAGGCATTCACCTTGGGTGGTTTGATCGTCGATGAGGCCACGGGCGCTGTGAAACGCCGGGACGGCACGTTGGTGGACGGTCTGTATGCTGCCGGGCGTGCGGCCGTTGGCGTGTGCTCGAATGGCTACATCAGCGGGTTGTCGATTGCGGACACCGTGTTTTCCGGCCGTCGCGCGGGACGAGTGGCAGCACAGCGGCCGGCGTAGACTGTGTCGATCAATGTTTGGCTGACGGAGGTCGTCCATGTATCCGCTTGCTGAAGGCTGCTTCGCCCCACGCAATCACTGGTACGTCGCCGCATGGTCGAAGGATGTCGGTCGCGAACCGATGGAGCGCTGGATACTCGATGAGCCGGTGGCGTTCTATCGACGCGAATCCGGCGAACCGGTTGCGCTGTACGGGCGCTGCCCTCATCGCCACTTCCCTCTCGGCAAGGGACGCGTCTATGGCGACAACCTCGCCTGTCGATATCACGGCATCCAGTTCGCGCCGGATGGCTCGTGCGCATCCATTCCAAGTCAGAAAGTGATTCCACGCGCGTGCTCGGTCAGATCGTATCCGTTGGTCGAAAAGTGGGACTGGATCTGGATCTGGATGGGCGAACCACATCTCACCGATGAGAGTCTCATTCCCGATCACTTCGAGCTCGGTGTAGCAGACCCGGCCTTCAAGACGCACAGCGGCTGGTACTCGCTGATCCCAGGCCGCTACATGCTGATGCACGACAATCTGTTCGATCTGACACACCTGCCACATCTGCATCTGGATTCACTGGGCGCGTTGGCCGAGACGAAGCCGTCTCGTCTCGATCAAGGTCCGGGATGGATCAGCAGCACGTTCGAGTATCTCGGTGTCGAGCCGCCGGCGTATGCGGCACGCAATTACGGTTACACCGGCCGCGTGGATCGCTTTGCCTGCGTGAAGTTGTTGTTCCCGGCATTGCACATCGCGAGCGAAGAGTACCGCCAGGCGAGCACGACTCCGGGCATCCCGGGCAAGCTGCTCGGCGGCACGCGGCACTTCCATGCGGTCACACCTGCGACGCGCCACTCGTGTCATTACTTCTTCAGCGGCGCATCCAGTGCAGATCATCCGGATCCGCAGTACTACATCTCATCCGTGACGAACGTGTACCCGACACTCGAGGAAGACATTTCGGCGACGAAGTACATCGAGGAAATGATCCAGCGGCTGGGCACTCTGCCTCCCGAGATCCTGCTGCGAGCCGACTCGGTGTGTGTTTCCGGACGACGCATGTTCGAGGATGCGATCCGTGCAGAACAAGCTGGCCTGCGCTATCCGCCGAACAACAAGGCCGAGCCCAGCAAGCCTGCCGCGAGCACCGTTGAATGAGCCTGTCTGCAGAGCTGCGGTACGCACTCGATCATCTGCGGATCATGAACCGCTATGCGGCCTACGCGCACGCAGTCGACACCAGCGACGGTGATGCCTACGCTGACTGCTATACGGAGGATGGCTGGACCGATATCTCCAGCTTTGAAGCTGCGCGCAAGCTGGCAGCAGCAGGACTCGTGAGTTTCATGGACGAGCGCGGCGTCATCCGTGGCCGCGAGAATCTGCGCAAGGCAGGTGGCCTCGTAAAACTACATCACTTGATTGGAAACATCTTCGTACGCTCGATCGAAGGAGATCGAGCGAAGTGCTCCGCGTATTTCGTCGTATTCGCACCCGACGATGGCAAAGTGGAGCACTTCGGCCGCTACGAAGACGAGCTCGTTCGCTGCGCCGACGGCGAGTGGCGTTTACAGACGCATATGGATATCGCGCTGTATGAGCGCGACCGGCCACTGCCGCCGCTTGCTTAGCCTCACTATCCGGGAACGTACTGCTCCCCTTGCCTACTTGCGCAGTTGCATCCGCACGTTCAGGTGATACAGCCCGCGGAACGCGATCTGCGACATGAAGTTCAGGCGCGGATCGAGCACCTTGGCCCCTTCGAAGCGCTGCACGAGCTGACCGAAGAACTCGGTGACCTGCAGCTTGGCCAACAGGTGGCCGATGCAATGGTGCAAGCCCGGCGCGAACACCATCGAGCGCTCGTTGTTGCGCGTCGGATCGATGCTTTCCGGATTCTCGAACACGCGCGGATCGCGATTCGCCGCGGCAAACATCAACCAGACGAAATCGCCCTTCTTGATCTGCTTGCCGTGCCATTCGAAATCGTTGAGGGCCACGCGCACTTGCGTCGTGGACATCGAGATGTAGCGCATCAACTCCAGCGAGCTCTCCAGCATCTTGTCGGGATTCTTGTACATGTAGTCCCAGAGATGTGGATGGTCGGCGAGTGCCGCCAGGCCCATGGTCAATGTCGAGCTGGTGGTATCGTGTCCCGCAACGAGTACCAACTGCAGTGCGCCCAGCATCTCGTCCTCGGACAGCGAATCGCCACCCTCGCTTGCCGACAGCAGGGAAGAAATCAGATCGTCCTGCTGCGGGTTCTTGCGACGCTTTTCGATCTCGGCCATGAACAGCTCGGTCATCTCGACCATCGACTGCTCAGCCTTCTTCTTGAGCTCCAGAGTGGCGTATGGCACGCCGATGCCTTCCTGGAACGAGTTGGCCCAGTCCTTCAGCTTGGGCAGATACTCCTGCGGCATGCCGTAGAGCTTGAGGATGACGCTGCCCGGCAGCTGACGTGCAATCTCCTCGTTGAATTCCACTTCGGGATTCTGTGCAAGCTTGTCGATCAGCGTTTTCACGCGCTGTTGCACAAAGGGTTTCTGCGCTTCCACCACCTTCTTGCTGAACGCCTTCACCAGCAGCTTGCGCAAGCGGGTGTGCTCCGGCGGATCCATTTCGATCGGCCAGTGGGGAATGAACCGCTGCAACAACGGCAGCTGTGCTTTCTCCTCATCGGGCAGCGGTCCGAAGATGATGCGTTCCACGCGACGCAGCGACAGCGGAAACTTGCCCTGCAGAGCATCGTCCACGTCCGCATGGCGAGTAATGATCCAGCCGCGCGATGCTTCGCTCCAATGGATCGGCTCCAACTCGCGCAACTTGCTCAGCTCAACGAGCAGATCGTTGCCGAGCGCGCTGACCATCGAGATATCGACGTCGAATTTGTCTGCGCGTTGCGCTCGCATGGACATCATCCTCTGGCCTGGACACCAACTGGTGTCAGGCGCTGGACCATCGCATTGAACGTGAACTGTTGTTGCCGCTGAGGCGCGTGCGCCGCGCTACGCAACAATCTTCCGCTCGTAGAAGGACTCGATCTCGGCAGCCGAGTAGCCGAGCTCGCTCAGCACGGCGCGCGTGTGCTCGCCCGGCAACGCCGAGTGGCCTTGTGCCGAATTCGGTGCCGCAGAGAATCGGAACAGCGGACCGACCTGCTTCACTTCGCCGAACTGCGGATGCACAGAGCGATAGACCGTGCCCTGCGCCGTGAGCTGCGGATCGTTGAGCGCTTCATGCTCGACATTCTGGCGGCAGGGCTCCGCCCAAACGCCCGCCTGCTCGAGCGCCGAAGTCAGCTCAGCGACATTGCGCGTCTTCACCGCACCTGCAATTGCACGCGACTCATTGACGCCCCACTGCGCACGCGGCTCTTTGACGGTACCGGAGAGTCCCAGCACTTCCACGAGACGCCGCGCAGCGCTTTCGCCGCGGGCTGCAATGGCAACCCAGCCATCGGCTGCCTGATACATCTGCTCGGCGGGGTGATAACCGGTTTGCTCGTGATTCAACAACGGAGCGCCGGCATACGTGCCGTCAGGCCGTTGGATCAGCTCGGACAGGAGGTAGATGGCACTG
>JBEVDW010000444.1:0-3418 GCA_040513115.1 Steroidobacteraceae bacterium
GCTGGCGGCAGGGTGATGCGCCGTTCGAAACGGCCATACGGAATCTCCAGGCGGTGGATGTGCGTGGTGTGTCCGTCCATCGGTGCCGGACGCAGCGCGGTGATCGCGAGCGTCACGCCGTCGATGACGACCTGCACGAGCTCCGGTGCGACACCGGGCAATGCCACAGTGATCACCACCTCGTTCTGCCGACCGATGATGTCGGCCGGAGGTTCCCAGCTGGCCGCCGCGTCGCCGAAGCAAAAGAACTGCCGCTGCAGACGCTCGGCCTGTTGCATGCGTTCGACCGCCTCCGCCCACATCCATCCGCGCGTAATTCGACTAGACATGGTTTACATCCACCGTCTCGATCTTGATTGATTGCACATGCAGGCAAGGTTGGGACGTTTGCAGGTGAGTCAAGTAACGAACGTAGAGCAACCGCCGAAGGGTCCGTGGAGCGACTGCCGACCAGGACGCGCTCCCCAGCCAGCCAGTCGACTGCTCCTCGTGCGAAGATGTCCCTCACTCACATGGGTCCAAACTCCGCCGCTGCAATGACCGACCTAGATTCCCAATTCGACGCTGCTTATTACGATCGCTTCTATCGCAACCCTCGCACACGCGTGACGTCACCCGATGAGCGCGGCCGCCTGCTGGCACTCGCGATCGCGGTGCTGCGCCACCAGGAGGTGGATGTCCGCAAGATTCTGGATGCGGGATGTGGGTTGGGGTACTCGCGTGCGCCGCTGCTGCGGGCATTTCCTGACGCGACGTACACAGGCCTCGAGGTCAGCGAGTACCTGTGCCGGAAGTACGGCTGGACGCAGGCCTCGGTCGTGGACTATCGGGCTCGAGCGCGCTTCGATTTCGTGCTCTGTAGCGATGTCGTGCAGTATTTGAGCGATCGGGACGCGGCTCGTGCCATCAACAACCTCGCACGGCTGTGTCGCGGCGTGTTGTTCTTCCACACGCCGACGCGCGAGGATTTATCGGAGCTCGTCGACGCGAAAGGAAGCGACGTCAATGTCCACTTTCGTCCGGCGCAGTGGTATCGCAAGCGGCTGGGCGTGCACTTCCATCACCTGGGGTTCGGCCTGCATCTCGCGCGCAAGCACGAGCCGTTACAGTGGACGCTCGCGCAACCGAGCGCCTGAAGCTGACTTAGCCGCGGTCGCGCGGCAGCTTCACGCCTTTGAGGCCGGTGTGCTGAGTGCGCACCTTGCCCTTGTAAGCGGGTGTGCGTTCGTGACGGCGGCCCGGCGTTCGTTGACCTTCAGCCGCCGTCCCCGTCCCCGCCGGTTGCCAGGCAGGAATCAGATGATGCTTGCCCGCGCCGATCAAATCCGCCCGGCCCATCCGCTTGAGCGCGGCCCGCAACATCGGCCAGTTGTTCGCGTCGTGCCAGCGCAGGAACGCCTTGTGCAGGCGTCGAACCTTCAATCCCTTGGGGATGTGCACTTCCTCACTGGCGCGCGTGACTCGATGCAAAGGGTTCTTGCCTGAGTGCCACATCGCGGTCGCGGTTGCCATCGGCGACGGCAGAAACGCTTGCACCTGATCCGCCCGGAAGCCGTGCTGCTTGAGCCACAGCGCAAGCTCCAGCATGTCCTCATCCGTCGTGCCCGGGTGTGCGGCGATGAAGTACGGAATCAGGTACTGCTCCTTCCCCGCTTCCTTCGAGTACTTGTCGAACAGCTCTTTGAAGCGGTAATACGTGCCCACACCGGGCTTCATCATCTTCGACAGCGGACCCTCGCCAATGGCCTCCGGTGCAATCTTCAGATAGCCGCCGACGTGATGCTGAGCCAGCTCCTTCACGTACTCCGGCGACTCGATCGCGAGGTCGTAGCGAACGCCCGAGCCGATCAGCACTTTGCGAATACCCGGCAGCGCACGCGCACGGCGATACAGCTTGATGAGCGGCATGTGATCGGTGTTCAAGTTCGGGCAGACACCCGGATAGACACACGAAGGCTTGCGACACGCCGCTTCGATCTCGCGCGACTTGCAGGCGAGTCGATACATGTTGGCGGTTGGGCCGCCGAGATCCGAGATCACGCCCGTGAACCCGGGTGTGTTGTCACGCACGGCTTCGATCTCGCGGATCACCGACTCTTCGGAGCGACTCTGAATGATGCGGCCTTCGTGCTCGGTGATCGAACAGAAGGTGCAGCCGCCGAAGCAGCCGCGCTGAATCGAGATCGAGAAGCGGATCATCTCGTACGCCGGAATCTTCGCGTTGCCGTAGAGTGGATGCGGCACGCGGCGATACGGCAGCTCATACACGCCGTCCATCTCCTTCGTCGTCAGCGGCAACGGCGGCGGATTCAGCCACATGTCGACATCGCCGTGACGTTGCACGAGTGCACGCGCGTTACCCGGATTCGATTCGAGATGCAGGATGCGCGAGGCATGCGCATAGAGCACCGCATCGTCCTTGACCGCATCGAAGGCCGGCATGCGAATGACCGAATGGTCGCGGTCACCTCGAGGTACCTGGCGATGGAATTGCACGACGCGCGTGGCTGATTGCACGCTGGCGCAGCTGCGCTCGCTTGCCTGGGCAGCGGAGGGTTGGGGTGAGCGCGAACCGGCGCCTTCCATCGCGTAGGGATCGATTGGCGGATTCAGCTTTCCCGGCTGATCGATTGTTGTCGAATCGATCTCGGTCCAACCTTCCGGCGTACCGGCACGCATGAATGCCGTACCACGCAGGTCGGCGATCGTGTCGATCTTCTCGCCCTTGCCCAAGCGATGCGCGATCTCGACGATCTGCCGCTCGGCGTTGCCGAACACGAGCAGATCCGCCTTGGCATCCAACAAGATCGAGCGGCGAACTTTCTCCGACCAGTAGTCGAAATGCGCGATGCGCCGCAGGCTCGCCTCGATACCGCCGATCACGACGGGGACGTCCTTGTACGCCTCGCGCACGCGCTGCGAGTAGACGATCACCGAGCGATCCGGCCGTTTGCCCCCTTCGCCTCCCGGCGTGTACGCATCGTCGCTGCGAATGCGCCGATCCGAGGTGTAGCGATTCACCATCGAATCCATGTTGCCTGCGGTGATACCGAAGAAGAGGTTCGGTCGTCCGAGCTCCTCGAAGTCGGCGGTCGAGCGCCAATCGGGTTGAGCGATGATGCCGACGCGAAAGCCCTGCGCTTCCAGCACGCGCCCGATCACCGCCATACCGAAGCTGGGATGATCGACATACGCATCGCCGGTCACCACGATGATGTCGCAGGTATCCCAACCCAGCGCATCCATCTCCGCGCGCGACATCGGCAAGAAGGGCGCCGTCCCGAAACGGGACGCCCAGTACTTGCGATAGGAGAAGAGGTCGCGGGCGGGAAGCATGTGTGTGGGTCGGCTAGCTGGCCATCCGGTCAGCTGGCCTGCTGGCCGGAAACAAACGGGCGTGGATGATACAGCGATCTAT
>JBEVDW010000445.1:0-9774 GCA_040513115.1 Steroidobacteraceae bacterium
TCGGGCACGACGTCATGCCAACCCCGCCGGCGACATTTGCGCCGTTTGCTTTAGCTGGGTTTCTGTTCTTTGGAGAGCGCTTTCTCCGCTCGCGCGTGTTCGGCCCGGATTCGGTCGGGCCGGCAGGGCGGCAGTGGCGTATCGCCTGCCAAGTGCTGCGAGAGGAGGGGGCGCTGTTCCTCCGGCGTTCGTCGCACGTGGGCGAAACCGTGTTTGGCGTGACTGACCGCTCGCGCGTCGTGATGGTCTGGCGCGATAAGATGTACACGGTTGCCCAGCTTGAGTCTGCCGCCTGCTGTCTCGGACGTGCGTTGCCAACCGGCAAGCGCGTGCTGGTTGCATGCGACGACAGGGCCGTCTTTTTTTGGTCCGTTCTCGCCTGTTGGGCCGGTAATCGTACCGTTGTTCTGCCGCCCGCAGATCTGAACCATATGGTCGTGTCTGCGGGTGATGCCTACTTTGACTGCGTCATTACCGATCGGCCTGAGTTCTCCCCGACGAGGGAACTTCCCGTGCACGTGGTCGATGGAGCGCAGCTTCTCGGCCTGCTTTGCGCCGCACCTGTGCATGAGCGGCGCATCGCCCTGCGCGGGTCGGACCTCGCGGCAATCTTCTTTACATCGGGAAGCACCGGGAAACCGATACCACACGCGAAGCAATGGAGCCAGTTGAGGTCCGCGGCGGACGCGATGAGCGAGTTGCTCCACTTTGGGCGCGAGCCGGTTCTTCTAGCGGCGACCGTCGTACACTCTCACATGTTTGGCTTCGAGATGCTAATCATGCAGGCCGTGCGGGGCCGCGCCACAATGTATGCGCACCGAATTGCCTATCCGACCGACTTGGCCGCTTTTGTGGACTCGCGGGGCGAGTGCAAATGGCTCGCTACGACACCGTACCACCTCGGCGTTTTTGTAGAGGCGAATCAGTGGACGCCGGGGCTGCAACGTATCATTTCCGCCACGATGCCTCTCCACGCCTCCTTGGCGCGCATCGTCGAATCTGCGTCCGACGCTGAAGTGCACGAGATTTACGGCAGCACGGAGGCTGGCTGTATTGCGACACGACGAACGAGCGTGGAGTCGACTTGGCGCCCGTCGCCGGACATTCGTCTGACCGTAAACGGTAGCGGAACTACCAGCCTGCACGCGACCCGTGTGGGTGGCATTCTGCAGCTGCGCGACCAGATCGTGCTTGTCCCGGGCGGTTTCAAGCTGTGCGGCCGCGATACAGATCTTGTGAAGATTGCAGGCAAGCGGACGTCACTCGAGGCGTTGACGACAGTTCTACGCGCCATCGATGGCGTGCTGGACGGTTGTTTTGTGGACGGAGCGACGATTGGACAAAAGCGTCTGGTCGCAGTCGCTGTGGCACCACGCGTGTCGACCAGCGAGCTACGCGAAGCGCTCGCCGCGCAGATCGATGCTGTATTTCTTCCCCGGCCGCTTCTCATCGTAGACCAGCTGCCGCGTGATGCGAACGGTAAGCTGCGCATTGATCTCCTTCCTTGGGAAAGCGCGCGAACTCTGCAGGAATGTAGCACGTTGCCTGAGGATTCTCTTCGATCCAATGCCGCCTGATGTAATGAGAGCTCGGTTCGCAATAGAATCCACGCATCCTGCACTACAGGGGCATTTTCCCGGCAACCCGGTCGTACCAGGTGCGGTGCTAATCGGCATGGTCGATTCCAGGCTTGCGCGGGCCGGCCGTAGATTGACAGGTATCGAGCGGGCAAAGTTTCGCCGCCCGGTCGCGCCCGGGGAAGAGGTTCGCGTGTCTATCGCATACACGGACGGTTCCACCGTCACCTTTGAACTTAGGTCGCGCGGTGACGTCGTTGCCCACGGAACATGCTGGATTCGCGCAATCTGAAGTCGCCGTACCGCGACTGGACCCGCGCGCCCGAACGGGGAAGTTCATGGCTGCTCTCGGTTATCGTCAGGATCGCCCGCTCAATGCCCCGGCCCTTGGTAAGGCTGTTGCTGTATCCAATCGTTGCTTACTTCGTCGCGTTTTCGCCGAAGCAGGTCGCGGCGTCACGATCGTTTCTATCGCGTGCCCTGAACCGTACTCCCAGCATGCACGAGGTGTTTGAGCACTATCTCACTTTCGCGCGCATGGTTCTTGACCGCGTCTATTGGCTTTCACGGGCTCCGCACGGTATCGAAGTCGAGATCCACGGGGCAGAAGCAGTTAGTCGCGCCATGGCAGGGAGTGCTTGCGGAGCGGTCATCATCAGTGCGCACTTCGGAAGCTTCGAGGCATTGCGAGCTGCCGGCGAGCAGTTTTCGGAACGACGGATCCGTCCGCTGATGTACGTCTCGAATGCAACAAAGATCCAGCGAGTGCTCGATGCTGTGAACTCAGATCTCAGTCGAGATGTAATCTTCGCGGGCCGCGTCGACACAATGATCACGATTCGCGACGCCCTTGCGCACGGGGATTTCGTCGGCATCCTGGCGGACCGGGCGCCCTTCGAAGAGCGAGGGATGTGGGCGAAGTTCATGGGGCAGCCGGCCTTGTTTCCTGTGGGCGCTTATCGGCTAGCCGCACTTCTTGATGTCCCGGTCTTCTTTGCCTGTGCGGTGCTCGATGGCGAGAAGTACAAAGTGTTTTTTGAATCGCTGAACTCACCCGGGCGAGCCACCTCTCGGGAAGAGCGGTTGCGCTGGGTGAAGGAACAAGTTGAGAGTTTTGCGCAGCATCTGGAGCGCTACGCGCGCGCGTTTCCGTTCAACTGGTTCAATTTCTACGATTTCTGGCAGAGCACTGCGCCGTCTGAACCGCGCGAAGAATCAGGCGCGCTAAGGCAATGAAGCTCGCCGCTGCGCTTGCGGTCGCAGTTTCAGTTGGGCTTCAAGTCGGCGCGGCGGCAGGGCCTGCACTTACGCCAGCGGAGCTTCTTGCTGGCATTGCCCGTGGTGCCGAGCGCGAGGTCCAGTTTCAGGAGGTGAGGACAGCGCGGCTGCTCAAGACTCCAATCAGATCCAACGGCGTTCTTCGATTCATTCAGCCCGACCGTCTAGAACGCGAAACGCTGCAGCCGGTGCACGAAACGGTTGTAATTGAAGGTGCCGACATCACGATTGATCGTGCTGGCGCCCAGACCAGCGTGTCCCTGTCGAGCGGATCGCCCCCTGCCATGATGGTGCAGACGCTACGCGCGGTTCTGTCCGGCGACTGGCGCGAACTCGAGTTGATGAACCGCGTGCAGGCGACGGGCTCCATCAGCGAGTGGACGCTTCTCTTGGAACCGCGCGCGGACAGCACGATGATCCGTGAGATCCGCCTTTCCGGGCACAACGACAGTGTCGACGAGATCGCTGTTATTGAGCGCAACGGTGACAGTACGATCACTCGGCTGCTTCGATAACAGATCGCGCATTTGCAGCTTGAACCGCCTCACACGCCTCGCCGCTTGGCTCGCGACATCTGCCCTACTCGGCGCGGGACTCAGCGCCGTCCGAGTGGACTCGGACATCAGTCACTTTGTGTCCGCCCGTGAACCGAGCTGGCAGATACAGCTGGCGCTTGCACTGCAAAACGGTATCGCCGGCCAACTCGTTGTAATCGCAGTCGGGGCCGAGACGCCTAGGGCTGCAGAACGGGCGGCGCGCGCGCTTAACAAAGAGCTCAAAGCGGCGGAAACGTTTTCTCTGCTCTACGGCGGTGATTCGGCGCAGCTTGCCGGCGAGCTAGAAAAGCTGCTTCCGTACCGGTACCTACTGAGCGATCGAATTGATGCGGCAGCATTTTCAGAAGAGCGCCTTCGTACGCGGCTGAACGAGGCCCAGAGCATGCTTGGCGACGCGCGCGCTTGGTTTGTGACGCAGTTACTGCCGCGGGACCCGACGCTCGAAACGCTTCATCTAGTACGCCAGTTGTCTGGCCCCCCTCAAACCAGCACCCCCCGTGGTGCACTATTCACCCGCGACGGCAGGCGGGCGGTTCTGCTGGGCGTCACCCGCGCCCCTGGTAGTAATGCGGAGGGCCAGCGCGCGGCTGCTCGGTCAATCGAGCTCGCCGCTTCGGCCATCCGTGCGGCGGAACAGTTTCCGGGTTTCAGCGTCGAGTACACCGGCCTCGGAATGCTTGGCGCGCGGGCACGCGACGCGACCCAGTCGAAAGTCGAGCGCCTTGGATGGATCAGCGGTGCCCTGGTGTTCTTGATTCTCTATCTAGGATACCGGCGTGCGTTACCAGTCTTCCTCTCTCTCGTGCCAGTGGCGATTGGCATCGCAGCCGGTCTTGTGTTGACAACATGGGTGTACGGGGACATCAACGTTCTTACGCTGGCATTCGGATGCATCCTGGTCGACGAGGGTTCGGACTATCCGTCGTACTTGTTGACGCAGGCGCGGCACGGCGAGTTGGTCAGTGCCGAAGTGGCCCGGACTTGGCCAACACTGAGACTCGCGATGCTTACGAGCGTCGCTGCGTATGCCGTCCTTACGTTAGCCCAGTTTCGTGGGCTGCAGCAGCTCGCACTGCTTTGCACGACCGGTCTGCTGGTGGCCGGCATGGCGGCGCGGTGGCTTCTACCCGATCTGCTCGGTCCGCGATATGCGGCTTCGTGGTCACCGCCCGCGCTCCCGCACACCCGCATGACACCCAAGGCCGCCCAACGCCCTGCACTGCGATCTGCAATCCTCCTCGTTCCTCTCGCTTGCGCATTGTTGATTGCGCAGCGACCGCCGGTATGGGATGACGGGATCTCATCGATCAATCCATTGTCTGCCGAAGACATCGCAGCCGACCGCGCGTTGCGCAGTGATGCGGGCCTCCCAGCAGACCAGACGGTCTTGCTCCTCCTGGCTGCAGACCTCGAGCATCTCCTCCAAACGCAGGAAGCGCTGCTCCCGGTGTTGAATCGGATGCAAGAAAGCGGACTGGTAACGACCTTCGATCTGGTGGCACGCTATTTCCCAAGTAGGCAAGTCCAAGTCCGGCGTCATGCCGCCATTCCAGACGACGAGGTGCTCCGCAGCCGCCTCACACGCGCGGTGCAGGACAGCAATTTCAACCTCGAGGCGTTCGAGCCCTTCCTGTCAGAGATCCAACAGCTAAAGCCGGGGGCGCTCGAGTTTGGCAGAATTCCCGCCGGCATACTGGCATACCGTGTTGATAGTCTCCTCATGCAGATGGATGGCCGCTGGGTGGGACTGGTACCCATCACGGGCTCCGCAGACAAGCAGGATGTGCTGCACAGCTTGCAGAGTGTGGCAAACGACAGGGCCGTCGAGTTTGCGTGGTTTGAACCCCGGGTCGAACTTAGCCGCCTGCTTAAGGCGGTACGGGAACGCCTGATGTGGCTACTGCTTACCTGCTTTGTAGCGGTGTTGGCTGTCATCGCAGTAGAGCGACGGTCCCTGCCACAAGCGGTGAAAACCATGTGGCCGGTCGGAATCTCGTTGATTCTGACCGCCGCCATCGTGCGACTTGTGTTCGGCCCGCTCACTGCATTTAACGTCGTCGCCTTCATGTTGCTGCTTGGCCTTCTGACTAATTATTCGCTCTTTATTGAACCGCGTCCGTTGCGCTCTGCGGACCGGAACGACCGCGCATACACCGCTCTGTCGCTTGCTGTTGCAAGCGCTACTACGCTCGCGGTGTTTGGTGCGCTTGCACTCAGCGGCATACGGGTCGTGGAAGCCGTCGGGCGGACCGTGACCGTCGGTATAATCGTCGGGCTTGGCTGGCTGATACTGGACCAAATGACCAGAAGGCAGCCGCCATCTGGCTAGGTCAGCGCGCCGCCACAAGGCACACTCCATACAAGAAAAATCGGGGATTGACATGACGGGTACAAGGTTTCCCATCCCGATCTCAGCGTTCACCGGCATCACTGCCATTGGACGAGGTCGGAAGCAAATCGCCGAAGCGTTGATAGTTGGCCGCTGTGGCCTGCGGCCGAATGACTTCGAGGACGCAACCGACGTCAAGGCGTTTATTGGGCGGGTCGCCGGTGTGGAAAACGAGCACCTCCCAGAGTCCCTCGCGCCGTGGGATTGCCGCAATCATCGTCTCGCCTGGATGGCTTTACATCAAGACGACTTTCACGCGATGGTCGCGGCAACCACCGCGCGGGTGGGTGCTGACCGCGTCGGCGTGTTTGTCGGAACCAGCACGTCAGGAATCTTGGATACCGAGTCAATGTTCAGACAGCGACGCACGCATGAACTCGAACCGGTCGGGTTCGAGCTGCGTCATAGCCTTGGATCGGTCAGCCAGTTCGTCGCGGTTGTCCTCGCGCTTCGCGGACCTCGCCACACCGTATCAACTGCATGCTCGTCTAGTGCCAAGGTGTTTGCGACAGCAGCACGCTATCTTTCTTCAGGGCTCTGCGATGCGGCGGTCGTTGGGGGGGTCGATTCCCTTTGCTACACAACGCTTTATGGCTTCGGATCGCTTGAGCTGCTAAGTGTGCACGCGGCCCGGCCGTTCGCGGCCGACCGTTCTGGAATCTCGATTGGCGAGGGCGCAGCATTTGCGCTCCTCGACCCAGGCACGTCTGGCAGCGCTTTGCTTTTTGGCGTTGGCGAATCGAGCGACGGGCATCACATGTCAACACCGCACCCAGAGGGGCTCGGTGCGATTCAAGCGATGCGCGACGCGCTTGATTCAGCGCATTTGTGTGCGGATGAGGTGGATTACGTGAATCTCCATGGTACGGGCACGCATGCGAACGATCGGGCCGAAGCGATGGCCATCGCACAGCTATTCGGGCGCTCTCCCGTCTGCAGTTCTACTAAGGGAGCAACCGGGCATTGCCTCGGCGCGGCCGGAGCTGTTGAAGCCTTGTTGTGTGATCTGGCGCTCCAAGATCACGTTATACCTGGCAATGTCGGCACTAACCGAAGCGATCCTGACTTGCCGATCCAAGTCACCTACGCCACAACCCCTGCGGATCTGCGCTACGTTCTCTCTAACTCATTCGGTTTTGGTGGAAGCAACTGTTCGCTGGTGCTCGGCACTGCAACCGCCGGAGGCGTCGAGTGAGCTGCCTCGCGTTTGGAGTGACTGCCGTCGTGTGGGCAGCTTCAAACACAGAAATTCATCTCGTCGGTACTTCGACCTCCAATTGTGTGCAATCTGCGCCAGTGTTTAGCCTCCCGGCCGCCGAGCGCCGAAGGCTCAATCCGCTTTCGACCTTCGCGTTAGCGGCCTGCGATACGCTGGCTAGGACTCGCAGCGCAGAGGAGATCAGAACCGTGCCATTGGTGTACGCGAGTCCCAACGGTGATGGCGCCCTGTTACTGCGCCTGCTTACCTCAATCGGCGAGCACCAGCCATTCTCACCAACCCAGTTTCATAACTCAGTGCACAACGCTCCGGCAGGATACTGGTCGATCGGGATCAATTCGCGTGCTGCGACGACCGCGCTGGCTGCCGGTGACGAAACGCTTGAAGTTGCACTGGCGGAAGCAGGGCTGCAAGTCGTTAGCCGGGATTGCCCGGTCATGCTCATAGTGGCACAACAGGCGTACCCTCAAGAACTGCGCACAGCACAGCCGGCAGCCGAAGACTTCGTGCTGGCAGCCTGGTGCATCCCGGTGAACGAGCGGGCAGCTTGGCGCTGCAGTTTGCTGCGGGACAGCGGCGGCGTTCGGTCGGCGTCGTCGTTGGCGGCCGAGATTGCCGTTCGCGGCGAACATGGCTTCGCCGGTAGGCGGTTTGTCGATCGCCTCGCCTGCACGCTCGATATCAGAAGGATATCGGAGTGACTGTGTTGCTTGCCCGCCACGAAGTCGAACGGCTGCTTCCCCAAAAGGCTCTTATGTGCCTGATTGACACGGTTCTTGAGTTGAACGGTGAAGCAATCACGTGTGCCGCCGATGCGTCGCGCCCGGATCATCCGCTCCGCGAGCGCGATGCTCTGTCCGTCGCGTGTTCAATTGAATACGGCGCGCAGGCAGCTGCTCTGCATTGGCTGATGCAGGACTCATCGAACGCGGCGCGGGGCGGTCTGCTTCTGCAGGTGCGCGATACTCATTTTTTTGAAGAGCGGCTTGACCAGCTGGCTCAGCCCCTAATCATACAGGCCCGCTGCGCACTGGCTTCGAGTGAGGCGGCCCGGTACCTGTTCCGCATATACTCCGGCGAGCGGATCGTGTCGACTGGCGACATCACGATACGGCTGACATGAAGCGCCTTTCCTCATGAGAGCGCTCGTCACCGGAGCGAGCGGTGCGATTGGCCACGCAATCTCTCGCGTACTCGTCGCGCAAGGCATGCATGTCTATGTGCATGCGAACCGGAATGTGGAATCGGTAGAGCTTCTCTGTGAACTTGTGCGAGCGGAAGGGGGTTGCGCGGAGCCGATCGTCTTCGACGTTACCGACAACGAAGCGACGGAACGGGCTATTAGAGTGTCGCTTGATGCGGGGCCGATTCAGGTTCTGGTTAACTGCGCCGGCATTCATGACGATGCCCCGCTCGCTGGGATGTCCCGAGAGAAGTGGCAACGCGTGATGAGCGTCAATCTCGACGGGTTCTTCAACGTGACTAGACCTGTTCTTCTGCCCATGATTCGTACGCGCAAGGGCCGAATTGTGAATGTATCCTCTGTCGTTGCCTTGCGAGGAAACGCCGGGCAGGTTAACTATGCCGCTGCAAAGGCCGGACTGATCGGAGCGACACGAGCGTTAGCGCTCGAAGTGGCCAGCCGCGGTGTTACCGTGAACGCCGTCGCGCCAGGCCTTATCGTCAGCGAGATGACCGCGGGACTGTTCACCGTGGAGCGCCTTCGTCAGCTTATACCAGTTGGATATGCCGGCGCGGCAACCGACGTGGCGGCGTGTGTGTCGTTTCTGTGCAGCGACGCCGCGCGCTACATCACCGGCCAAGTAATCGCTGTTGATGGTGGCATGACCTGAGGTCCCATGCCCGGTTGTTGCCTGATCATCCCGGCGTACAATGAAGGAACCGCGTTAAGGACGGTGGTGAGGGAGGTGCTGCAGCTTCCTAGTGGCTTCATTGATGCGATTGTCCTCGTTGACGACGGCTCGACGGATGGCTGCTGCGACATGTCGCTCAGCGATTGGAGAGTCCGCTTGCTTCGCCATCGAGACAACGAAGGAAAGGCGCGAGCTCTTATTGATGGCATGCAGTTGGCGTTGCAGCAGGGGCCCGATTTGATTGTCACGTTGGACGGCGATGGTCAGCACCAGCCCGACGATGTTCCACGTTTGCTGGAGGTTGCCCGCGACAATCCGCGGTCCATTGTTGTAGGCGCTCGCCTCGCCGATCGCGCCAGCTTTCCGAGCGCGCGCTACCGGGCAAATCGCTTCGCGAATTTTTGGATTGGTTGGGCTTCCGGCCACCGAATCGCGGATAGCCAGTCTGGGTTCCGCGTCTATCCCAGAGACCTCTTGACACGGTTACTTCCGAAACTGGACCGCCGTTACCCTGCGGGAGCAGGCGGGCGACGCAAAGGTTTCGTTTTCGAGAGCGAACTGCTCATCGAGAGTGGACAGCTCGGGTACGTTACAACCGCGGTGCGGATCCCGGCAATCTACGGTACGGGACGGACCAGCCATTTTAGACCTGTCGCGGATATCACGCAGATCGTGATCATGGTGGCAGGCCACCTGCTGAGACGTGGTCTCTACCCTCAAGGTTTGTGGCGGACACGAAATTAGAGGTCATTACGGTTCCCAGAAGGCTCAACTCGTTGCGCCCTGGGCTCACCGAAGCAGTTGCCACCGCGCCTCGGGGCACGGAAACAGCATGGCGCTTGAGAAGCAATGCAGGCGATAGATACTATGTAGGGCCGTG
>JBEVDW010000446.1:0-19132 GCA_040513115.1 Steroidobacteraceae bacterium
ATCACACGGTCGATGCCACGCTGTGGTATTTCCACGCGATCGACCGCTACGTCACCGTGACGGGCGACACGAACCTTGTCGCGCAGCTCTATTCAGTACTGGTATCCATCATCGAGCATCATCTGCGGGGTACGCACTACAACATCCACGCAGATCCGGAAGACGGTTTGATCAGCGCAGCAGCGGAGGGTTATCAGCTCACCTGGATGGACGCGAAGATGGGCGATTGGGTGGTCACGCCGCGCCGCGGCAAGCCCGTGGAGATTCAAGCGCTCTGGTACAACGCGCTGCGGTTGATGGGGCTATGGACGCGTAACCTGCCGCACTTGCCGCAGCACGACATAAACTTCGATGCACACGCCGAGCGCGTGCAACAGTCCTTCAACAAGCGGTACTTCAATGACGCCACCGGTTGCCTGTTCGATGTCATCGATGGCCCTGACGGCAACGATCCGAGCATCCGCCCGAATCAAGTGTTCTCGATGTCGCTGCGGCACCCTGTGCTCGATCGACAGCACTGGCCGAGTGTTCTGGAAATCGTGCGCTCCAATCTGGTCACGCCCTTCGGGTTGCGCACGCTCAGTCCCGATCATTCCGACTACAGACCAAAGTACCGTGGCGATTTGCGCACGCGCGACGGTGCCTATCATCAGGGGACCGTGTGGCCTTGGCTGATGGGGCACTTCATCGATGCGACGATGAAGCTCGATCCGGATCGCGCCAAGGCACGCGTCTACCTGCAGGCGTTCAAGGAGCACCTGTTCGAGGCGGGCGTGGGCAGCGTCAGCGAAGTGTTCGATGCGGAGGAGCCATTCAATCCTGGCGGTTGCATTGCGCAGGCGTGGAGCGTGGCCGAGATACTGCGTGCCTGGCTGGCTACGCGGGAGTGAAGGGCTGAATGCTCAAGCGTGACGAACTGCGACGGGCGCGTTCTTGGCTGCGAGGCTTCTGATGGACTGCTGCAGTTGGTGTTTCAGGCCAGGACGTGAAGCGCCGGTCGCGGCCTTCAACAAGGCCAACGCCAGCTTTTCCTGTGCGCCGCGTTTGTTGCGCTTCGACAGTGCCTGCAGTGCGCCGTTACGCCACGCGGTGAACACGATCGGATTGATGTAGGACTTGCGACAGACGGCGGGCGTGTTGCCGAGCGCCTCGGCGACTTTCCCGGCGGTCTCCACGATGCAGCGTTTGAAGTCGCGCTCCGAACAGTCCTCCGGACACTCGCGACACGCAAGCACCGCAATGGCTCGCAGCGTCGCACCCCACGTGCGGAAGTCCTTCGCGGTGAAGTCCTCGCCGCGAAAACTGCCCATGGCATCATGGAGATATTCGTTTACCAGGCCGGAATCGACCCGCTGCTGCTGGCCGTTGTCGTCGACGTACTGAAACAGATGTTGTCCCGGCAGCTCCTGACAATGCCGCACCAGGCGCACGAGTCGCGCATCGTTCAACGCGATCTCGTGGAAGCGGCCGCTCTTGCCGCGAAAGCGGAACGACGCGCGCCCGTCGCGAATGAACTTCACGTGCTGATCGCGCAGAGTGGTCAGGCCGAAGGAATTGTTTGTGCGCGCGTATTCCTCGCTGCCGATGCGGATCAGCGTGCTCTGGAGCAGGGACACGACGACGGCCAGCACCTTGTCGCGCGGTAATCCTGAGAGCTTCAGATCGCGACGCAGTCGGCGTCGCAGTTGCGGCAGGCGCGCGCCGAACTCGGCCATGCGCGCAAATTTGCCGTCATCGCGGGTGGTGCGAAACTCCGGGTGATAGCGATACTGCTTGCGGCCGCGCGCATCGCGTCCCGTCGCCTGCAAGTGACCGCGCGGGTCGCGACAGATCCACACGTCGGTGTACGCGGGCGGGATCGCGAGTTTGCGAATGCGCGCGAGCACACGTTCGTCGGTGATGCGGCGTCCGCTGGGTGCGAGATAAATGAACTGCTCGCCGCGCTTCTCACGGCGAAGGCCCGGTGCTTCGTCACTAACGTAGATGAGACCGCGGGCCCGTGCTGCTCGCTTCAGCGGCACGAGATTCTGTGGAACCTGCGTGCTGCTGCCGTCAGGCACAGCGGTCCTCGCAGCAGGTGGGTACCGTGCTCGACATCACGGTCCGACGCTGCGCGCGCGTGCGCTCGAAATTCCCGCCCACACAAACGCCGCGAGCGCTAATACGAGGAGCAGATGAATCGCTCCCGAGACCATCTTCAGCCCGAGCCACAACACCGCCCACGCCACCAGCAGCAACACACCAATCCATGTGAGACCTTTCATTGCGCCCTCAATTCATCCATGTGGGTGCGACGCCTACTTTCCGCAAAGCCTCGTCGATCCGCGTGCAGGCCTCGCGGGTGTTCGGCTGAGAGCGCAGGCTGCGCGCGATCGAGTTCAGGAACGTGCCGATCACCTGCGCATTCGGCACGTGGTGTTCGAGCTCCTGCTCCACGCGCTCGATGAGCTCTTCCACGTCGCTCTGGTCGCAGCTGTCGAACTTCGCCCCATGCAACGACTCGTGGACGCTCGTGAGCGCGACTTCCACTTCTTTCAGTTGCGGATTCATGCTGACGCTCTCTCGACTGTAGTGGTCGACGATGGCTAGTCCGAGCCGTCGGAATCTCCGCGTCGGCGGCTCAGACCCAGCAACAACGCCGTGCCTGCGGCCGCGCCGAGGAATGCCCACGGGTGAGCGCGCACATAGTCGCTGGTGGACTCGTAGGCGTTGCGCAACGGCGCCTGCCACCGTGTCCGCCGGAGCGAGCTATGCGCTTGCTTCAGAGAGCTTTCGGTTTGGGTGCGAACGGCCTGGACTTTGTCACTGGAAATGTCCGCGGTGGCTTTCAGCAGCGCCTCTGCATCGCGCGCCACGGCGTATAAATCGCGCTGCAGGTCGTGCAGCGAAGAACGAACACTGGCCATAACTCCTCCGTGCTCACACAGTGGTGAGGGGTAGCAACGTGGTAGGGAACGCCGTTCTTTCGGGCCGGGTTCCTGACGCCCGGTGCATGGAGTGCGGGTGTGCGGCTGGAGGTTAGGGGTTTGGATGAGGGGCAATGTGCTTGCCCTGCGACAGTGCCTGCCGCTATGTTCCGCGCCTTAAGCGAGGGCCTCCCAGTCTCTATGGCAATGAATTTCCTCGACTTCGAGCAGCCGATCGCGGAGCTCGAGGCGAAAATCGACGAGCTCAAATTCGTCTCCAGCGATGCCGAAGTGAACATCGGCGAGGAGATCGGGCGCCTGCGCGCCAAGAGCCGCACGCTCACCGCGAGCATCTTCGCCAATCTGAGCCAGTGGCAGATCACCCAGCTTGCGCGCCACCCGCAGCGGCCCTACACGCTCGACTACATCAACGCCATTTTTACGGACTTCCAGGAGCTCCATGGGGATCGCATGTATGCGGACGATCCCGCGATCGTGGGCGGTCCGGCGCGCCTGGAAGGTAAATCCGTCATGGTCATCGGGCACCAGAAGGGCCGCGATACCAAGGAGCGCGTCCGGCGCCTGAATGGCATGCCGAAGCCGGAGGGTTACCGCAAGGCGCTGCGTCTGATGCATCTCGCCGAACGTTTCGAGATGCCGCTCATCACCTTGATCGACACGCCGGGTGCATACCCGGGCGTGGGTGCCGAGGAGCGCGGGCAGAGCGAGGCGATTGCGCGCAATCTCTTTGAGATGTCGATGCTGCGCACACCGGTGGTTACCGTCGTGACGGGTGAGGGTGGCTCGGGCGGCGCCTTGGCCATCGGCGTTTGCGACCGCCTGCTGATGCT
Organism: Steroidobacteraceae bacterium; assembly: GCA_040513115.1. Taxonomy (GTDB): domain Bacteria; phylum Pseudomonadota; class Gammaproteobacteria; order Steroidobacterales; family Steroidobacteraceae; genus DATELY01. The sequence goes on from JBEVDW010000446.1 coordinate 3,758, forward strand.
CCAGTACAGCGTCTACTCGATCATCTCGCCCGAAGGCTGCGCGGGTATTCTCTGGCGCAGCGCCGACAAGAAAGATCTTGCCGCGGAGGCGTTGGGCGTCAGCGCCGAGCGTCTCGCCAAGCTGGGCGTCGTGGATGAAGTGTTGAAGGAGCCGCTGGGCGGCGCGCACCGCGACCCGCAGGCGATAGCGGACGACCTGAAGGCGGCCCTGCTCAAGCACTTGGGGGACCTTCAGGCGCTGAGCATCGATCAAGTGCTCGAGCAGCGGCAGAAACGGCTGCGCGGGTACGGGGTGTATAGCGAGAGTTGAGCGCGCTGCGGGCTTGCGAAGCAGCGGCTATTTCTTATTCCTTCCCCGCTACGCAGGGAAGGAACGTGCGCGCACACTGCACCCCATGGCGTTCCCTCATAAAGGGCAAGGGCGCTTAGCGAACGTATGTCTTTCACCCTTGAATCGTTTCACGCCGCGCTTCTGGCGCAAATGCCAGCCGACGCAACCGGTCTCGTCATCGCCTACAGCGGTGGCGTCGATTCAACCGTCCTGCTCCACGCGATCGCCGCGTTGCGCGCCGATCTCCCATGGCCGATGCGAGCGATCCATATCAATCATCAGTTGCATCCCAGCTCCACGGACTGGGCTGAGCACTGCAGCCGCGTTGCCACTGCGCTCGGAATCGGATTCGAACGGCGCGATGTGACGCTGACGGACACCGCGCGTCATGGCGTCGAAGCCGCGGCTCGCGACGCCCGCTACTCGGCGTTGCGTGAGCGCCTTGGACAAGGAGAAGTGCTGCTCACCGCTCACCATGCCGACGACCAGGCGGAAACGTTGCTGCTGGCGCTGATGCGCGGTACCGGCGTGCGGGGGCTTGCGGGAATGCCGCAACGCCGACGCTTTGGTCGCGGCTGGCACGCACGTCCGTTGCTCGCCTATCGTCGGCCAGCGCTCACGGAGTGGGCGAGTGCGCACTCATTGACTTGGATCGATGACCCCGCCAACGCCAGCGCCCGTTTCTCCCGCAACTTCCTGCGCGCCGACATCCTGCCGCGACTGGAAGCGCGCTGGCCGCATGCCACCGAACATCTGCAACGCGCGGCATCGCATCTCGCCGAATCTTCCGAGCTATTGGATGACCTCGCGCGCATCGATCACGCCCACTGCGGGCTCGGTTCAGCGTTGGATGCCGCGCGCGTGCAAGCACTGAGCGACGCGCGCCAGCGCAACCTGCTGCGCTGGTGGTTGCGCGAGCACGGCGTGCGCGCCCCGAGCGCAGCGCTCTTGTCGGATCTGCGTCAGAGCTTCGCTGTGGCGGCCGAGGACCGAGTGCCTCACGTCGATGTCGAGGGCGTGCGCGTGTTCCGACATCGCGAGGTGCTCTACGCAGAACCCATCGAGCGCCTGTTCGCGATTCCGACGGCGGGGCAGTGGCATTGGCGTGAGCCATTCGACTTGCCGCAGGGCGCAGGTCAACTGCGGGCGGTGAGTGCTCGCGGTGAGGGCCTGAGCCGCGAACGTCTGCCGGCGAGTTTGGATGTGCGCTTCCGCACGGGCGGTGAGCGGCTGCAATTGCCGGGAATGAAAGTGCATCGCACGCTGAAGAATCTGCTGCAGGAAGCCGATGTGGTGCCGTGGTGGCGTGAGCGCATTCCGCTGCTGTATGCGGGTGAGCGCCTCTGTGCGGTGGCGGATCTGTGGATCGACGCGGAGCTGCAGGCGGATCCCGACGCACCGAGTGTGAAAATCGTGTGGGAGAACAGGCCGGCACTGATTGCTCGTCGGCACCTCACAGGGGCACATAGCGCTTAGCCGAGTGCGCATCGTGACAAGTGCAGAAGGAGAACCTGCCGGCAACGAAATCTTTTTTCCGACTAGCTGCGATTCACTATCCGCTAACCGCTTTCTTTCCGGTAGACTGAGCGCCCGTCGTTACTGACGTACCGCGAGTGCCTCGAGCGTCGCGTCAGTTGTCCAAATCTCTTCTTCGCGACGGTGCCTCATGACGCAATTTATCTGTGTAACCGGCGGTGTAGTGTCCTCGCTCGGTAAGGGCATCGCTGCAGCTTCGCTGGCTGCCATTCTCGAAGCTCGCGGCCTGAAGATCAGCATGATCAAGCTGGATCCCTACATCAACGTGGATCCGGGCACGATGAGTCCCTTTCAGCACGGCGAAGTGTTCGTCACGAACGACGGCACGGAAACCGATCTGGATCTCGGCCACTACGAGCGCTTCGTGCGCACGACCACGGCGCGCAACAGCAACTTCACCACCGGTCGCATCTACGAGCGCGTGATCGCCAAGGAGCGCCGCGGCGACTATCTGGGTGCGACCGTTCAGGTAATCCCCCATATCACCGACGAGATCAGACACTGCATCCGCCTCGGCGCGGGCGATGCGGATGTGTGCATGGTCGAGATCGGCGGCACCGTCGGCGACATCGAATCGCTGCCGTTCCTCGAAGCGATTCGTCAGATGGGCGTCGAGCTGGGGCGCAACAACGTGCTCTTCATGCATTTGACGTTGGTGCCCTACATCCCGAGCTCGGGCGAGATCAAGACGAAACCCACGCAGCACTCCGTGAAAGAGCTGCGCTCGATCGGCATCCAGCCGGACATGCTGCTCTGTCGTTGCCAGAACCCGTTGCCCGACGAGCAGCGCCGCAAGATTGCATTGTTCACGAACGTCGAGGAGCGCGCGGTGTTCTCCGCCGTCGATGCCGACGACATCTACAAGATCCCGATGCTCCTGCACGAGCAAGGTCTGGATGACATCGTCGTCGACAAGCTGCGCCTCAACGTGCCGCCCGCCGACCTGACGGAGTGGCGTCAGGTGGTCGCGGCGAAGGCAAGCCCCGACTTGAGCGTGAATATCGCGATGGTCGGCAAGTACGTGAACTTGAAGGACTCTTACATCTCCCTGCACGAGGCCTTGATGCACGCGGGGTTGCGTACGCGCACGCGCGTCAACATCCAGTACGTCGAGGCGACCGACGTCGAGAAGCACGGCACGAAGTGTCTCGAAGGCGTCGATGCGGTGCTCGTACCGGGTGGCTTTGGCGAGCGCGGCATCGAAGGCAAGATCCAGGCGATCCGTTTCGCGCGCGAGCACCGCGTGCCGTACCTCGGCATCTGCCTAGGGATGCAGCTCGCCATCATCGAATACGCGCGCCATGTCGCCGGTCTGGAGCGGGCGCACTCCACGGAGTTCGATCGCGGCTCGCCGAATCCGGTCATCGCCTTGATTACCGAGTGGCAGGATCAGAAAGGTAAGGTCGAGCAGCGCGACGAGGGCTCCCACCTCGGCGGCACGATGCGCCTGGGCGCCCAGGAGGTGCGGCTGTCGCACGGCTCGCGGGCGCATCAGATCTATGGCGCGGACGTGATCAATGAGCGCCATCGTCACCGCTTCGAGTTCAACAACCGCTATTTGCAGAAGCTGATGAATGCCGGCCTGCGCTTCTCGGGATTCTCGCGCGACGGCCTGGTGGAAATGATCGAGCTGCCGTCGCATCCGTTCTTCATCGCGAGTCAGTTCCATCCGGAATTCCGTTCCACGCCGCGCGACGGTCACCCGCTGTTCACGGGCTTCGTCAAAGCCGCACGGGCGCAGAAGGAGAGCCAGATGCCCAGGGCGGTGAGCGCGTGAGGCGCGGACGCGGCCAACTGGCTTGTTGGTCAACTGGTCTGTTGGCCAGAACGGGAGTGGTGAATCCGCCAGCGCGTGATCTGGCCAGCAGACCAGTTGGCCAGTTGGCCAACTAGCCGCATTCATGCAGCTCCTCTCCTTCACCGTCGGCCCGACTGCACCGCTATTCCTCATCGCGGGCCCTTGCGTGATCGAAAGCAAGGGCCTGATTCTCGATACCGCCGGCAAGCTCAAGGAGCTCACGTCCAAGCTGAAGGTGCCCTACATCTTCAAAGCTTCGTTCGACAAGGCGAACCGCTCGTCGCGCTCGAGCTATCGCGGCCCGGGCATGGAAGAAGGTTTGAAGATTCTCTCGGAGGTCAAGCGGCAGCTGGGCCTGCCGGTGTTGACCGATGTGCATGAGGACACGCCGCTGAACGAAGTCGCAGCCGTCGTCGATGTGCTGCAGACGCCCGCGTTCCTGTGCCGCCAGACCAACTTCATCGTCAACGTTTGCTCGCAGGGCAAGGCAGTCAATATCAAGAAGGGTCAGTTCCTGTCGCCGTGGGAGATGCAGAACGTCGTCGACAAGGCGCGCTCGACGGGTAACGAGCAGATTCTCGTGTGCGAGCGCGGCTTCAGCTTCGGCTACAACAACCTGGTCTCGGACATGCGCTCGCTCTCGGTGATGCGTGCCACCGGTTGTCCCGTCGTGTTCGATGCCACGCATTCGGTGCAGTTGCCGGGCGGCAAAGGAACGGTTTCCGGTGGCCAGCGCGAGTTCGTTCCTGTGCTTGCGCGCGCAGCGGTGGCTGCCGGGATCTCCGGACTGTTCATGGAGACTCACCCCAATCCGGCGGAAGCGCTTTCGGATGGTCCGAACGCGTGGCCGTTGGAGCGCATGGAACCGCTGCTCGAGACGCTCGTCGCGCTCGATCGCAGCGTGAAGTCGAAGCCTTACGAGGAAGAATTGTTATGAGCAAGATCGTCGACATTCGCGGCCGCGAGATCATCGATTCGCGCGGCAATCCCACCGTGGAGGCGGACGTCATCCTGGAGTCGGGTGCGATGGGACGAGCGGCGGTGCCATCGGGTGCATCGACGGGCACGCGCGAGGCGGTCGAGCTGCGCGATGGTGACAAGAGCCGCTATCTCGGCAAAGGCGTGCGCAAGGCCGTCGGCAATGTGAACGGCGAGATCAAATCGAAGTTGGTGGGCCGCGATGCGGCAGATCAGAAGGGCATTGATCGCACGATGATCGATCTCGACGGCACCGAGTCGAAGTCGCGGCTGGGTGCGAATGCGCTTCTGGCCGTGTCGATGGCAACCGCCCACGCGCAGGCGCGTGAGACCAAGCAGTCGCTGTTCCGCTATCTGGGCGGGCCGGGACCGAAGACGCTGCCCGTGCCGATGATGAACATCATCAACGGCGGCGCGCACGCCGATAATAGCGTCGACATTCAAGAGTTCATGATCCTGCCCGTCGGAGCACCTTCCCTGTCGGAAGCGCTGCGCTACGGCGCCGAGATCTTCCACACGCTCAAGAAGGTGCTGCACGATCGCAAGCTGGCGACTGCGGTGGGCGATGAAGGCGGTTTTGCTCCGGATCTGCCGTCGAACGAAGCCGCGCTCGAGACGATTCTCGAAGCCATCGAGCGTGCGGGCTACAAAGCCGGCAAGCAGATCTTCCTCGGCCTCGACGTGGCCAGCACGGAGTTCTTCTCGAATGGCATCTACAACCTCGAATCCGAGCATCGGAAGTTCACGTCCGCGCAGTTCGTCGATTACCTCGAAGGGCTCGTGAACCGCTATCCGATCGTCACGATCGAAGACGGCATGAGCGAAGGGGACTGGGATGGTTGGGCGCAGCTGACGAAGCGGCTTGGCAAGCGCGTGCAGCTCGTGGGCGATGATTTGTTCGTCACGAACACGAAGATCCTGCAGGAAGGTATCTCCAAGGGTATTGCCAATGCCATTCTCATCAAGGTGAATCAGATCGGCACGCTGACGGAGACACTGGAAGCCATCGACATGGCGGCGAAAGCGAAATACGCCGCAGTCGTGTCGCATCGCTCAGGCGAAACCGAAGATGCCACCATTGCCGACATCGCGGTGGCGACGAGTGCCACGCAGATCAAGACCGGCTCGATGTCACGCTCCGATCGCATCGCGAAGTACAACCAGCTGTTGCGGATCGAAGAGGAGCTCGGATCGGGCGCGCGCTATGCGGGTGTGGAGGCGTTCCCGGTGCCGCTGCCCGGCATCAGCTGCTAAGGCGGCCTGAGACACCATGAGCCTGCGCATTCTCGTCATCGTGCTGCTCGCGATCTGCGCTGTGCTGCAGTATCGCCTGTGGTTCGGCAACGGGGGGCTGCAGGAGGTCTGGACGTTGCGCGAGCAGATCCAGGCGCAACGTCACGAGAATGACCAACTGCGCGAACGCAATCGTGCGCTCGTCGCGGAAGTGCAGGATCTGAAGAAGGGCACGAGCGCGGTCGAAGAGCGCGCCCGCACCGATCTCGGCATGGTCGCGAACGGCGAGACGTTCTACCAGGTCGTCGAGCCCAACAAGTCGGGTGCGCCAGCGCGCGACGCGACGCCTCCCGTGACTGCCGCTGCCGTCGCAGCGCGCTGAAGGCTGTCTCGAATGTTCTTCTGGGCGATCATGCCTGCGGCGGGGCGCGGCGATCGCATGGGTCAGGAGCGACCCAAACAATATTTGCGGCTGAAGGGTCGTCCCGTCATCGAATGGGCGGCTGCACCCTTGCTCGCGCGCCGCGAATGTCAGCGCTTGGTCATTGCCATTGCCGAGAACGATCGCGAATTTGCCGGCCTGGATCTGTCGCAGGATGCGCGCGTGCAACGGGTGATCGGCGGACGCGAGCGCTCGGATTCCGTGCGCGCAGGACTCCGGGCGTTGGCTGGCAAGGCGCGAGAAACGGATTGGGTGCTGGTGCACGATGCGGCCCGGCCCTGCGTAAGTGCCGGTGAGCTGGACGCATTGTTGACAGAGCTGCGCGACGACACGGTCGGTGGCCTGCTGGCGCGGCCGGTCGTCGACACGCTCAAGCGTTCCGATGGCGATCGTGTGCAGACGACCGTGCCGCGAGCCAATCTCTGGCGCGCGCTCACACCGCAGATGTTCCGCTACGGCTTGCTCTGCGACGCCTTCGCGAAGTGCGGTTCTGAGCCGATCACAGATGAAGCCCAGGCCATCGAGACCTTGGGACTGCAACCGCGCCTGATCGTCGGCAGCGAAGAGAATCTGAAGATCACCTATCCGGAAGACCTGATCCGCGCCGAGCGGATCCTGAATGCAGAGGCGACATGAGCTTGCGAATCGGCCAGGGTTACGACGTGCATGCCTTCCAAGCCGGGGATCACGTCAGCTTGGGCGGTGTGCGTATCCCGCATACGCACGGGATCAAGGCGCATTCCGATGGCGACGTGTTGCTGCATGCGATCTGCGATGCGCTGTTGGGTGCGGCCGCGCTGGGCGATATCGGCATGCACTTCGCGGATACGGATCCGCAGTGGCGAGGCGCGGACAGTCGGGGATTTCTCCGCCGAGTGCACGCGCTGCTGAGCGAACGCGGGTATCGCGTCGTGAACATCGACAGCACGGTCCTGGCCGAGGCGCCGCGACTGGGGAAGCATCGAGAGGCGATGCGTGCCAACATCGCGGCCGACCTGCAGATCGACATCGGGCAGGTGAATGTCAAGGCGACGACGAGCGAAGGGCTCGGCTTCGTCGGGCGACGCGAAGGGATCGCGAGCCACGCGATCGCGCTGATCGAACGCACGTGAGCTCCATCGACACGTTATTGGCGCTGCCGTTCGCCCACGGCGGTCCGGTGTGCACGGCTCATGTTCGGCGCACGCCGGAGGACTTCATCGTGCGCGAGTGGCTCGGCTTCGAGCCGGAAGGCGATGGTCCGCACTGGCTGCTGTCCGTACGCAAGCGCGACGCCAATACACAATGGGTTGCTCGCGAGCTGGCGCGCATTGCGGGTGTTCATCCGCGTGAAGTCGGCTATGCAGGACTGAAGGATCGGCACGCGGTCACGGAGCAGTCCTTCACGGTGCCCGTCACTACGACCGAATGGAACGGCGTGGCGGGGCAGGGCTTCGAGATCATTCGCGCGGTCAGACATCGGCGCAAGTTGAAGATTGGCGCGTTGAAAGCCAACGAGTTCGCATTACGTCTGCGGGATGTTCAGGGTGACGAGGCAGCCCTGGCAGCGCGTCTTCAGCTGATAGCGACGGGCGGCGTGCCCAACTATTTCGGTCCGCAGCGGTTCGGACGCGATGCCAACAATCTGCGCAGCGCGCTGCGCTGGTTCGAAACCGGTGTGAAGCCTGAAGATCGGCAGCAGCAGAGCTTTGCGCTCTCGGCTGCCAGGTCGGCGCTGTTCAATCGCGTCGTCGCGCGACGGATCGAGCTCAGGTGTTGGAATCGATTGCTGCCAGGCGACGTCGCGAACCTCGAGGGCAGCAACAGCATCTTCGATGTGCCGGAAGTGGATGACACGTTGAGTCGCCGATGCGCAGAACTGGACATCCATCCCACGGTACCGCTCTGGGGGCGAGGTGACTTGCGTAGTCGTGGAGCGGTCGCGGAGATGGAACAGGGCGTCGCCCATGCACTCGTGACTCTGGCAAGTGGGCTCGAAGCGGCGGGACTGGAGCAGGAACGACGCGCCACGCGAATGGGGGTGCAATCACTGGAGTGGCAGTGGGACGGTCGGGACTTGTTGCTGCAGTTCCGTCTGAATCGGGGTTGCTTCGCGACATCCGTGCTGCGGGAGTTGGTGAACAGCTCGGAGGACTTGCCGGGGGATGAAAGCTGACGCGCTTGTTCCGTCGATGTCGCTGACATGAAGAGCCCTTCGACGGGCTCAGGGCGAACGAAGCAAGGCCTTCCGTTCCGCGCTGAGCGAAGCCGAAGCGTTCTTAGTCCTCTCATCGCTTCAACAACACATATACCGCGCCGCTCCCGCCATGCACCGGCGGCGGCGAGCCGAACGCGAGGACCGCATTCGTGCGCTGCAGCCACAGGTTCACGACGTTCTTGAGCACCGGTCCGCGCGGCCCCGAGCGCCGGCCCTTGCCGTGGATGATGCGCACGCAGGTCATCTGACGCCCGACAGCTTGCTCGATGAAGGTTTTCATCGCGGCGCGCGCCTCGATGGCGGTCATGCCATGCAGGTCGATCTCGGCATCGACCGCAAACTCTCCCCGCCGCAACCGCTTCAACACGGTTTCCGGGATACCCGATCGGCGGAAGCGCAGCTCGTCGCCCGTTTCCAGCAAGGACGGATCGTCAGGCTCGAGCAAGCTCTCGACCAGCACGCTCTTCTGATCGGCTCGTGTGAAGCGTGCCTGGGGCGTGGGCTTGGGACGCGATGGCTTCGCGACGGTCGAGGAAATCTTGCGCACATCGCGCATGGCTTCGCGGAAGAGCTTGTCGTCGGGATCGTCGCTGCTGTTCATGCCCGAACATCCGGTGGTGGATGCAGAGTCGACCGTGCAGAGGTTGCCTGGGTTCCAGTATAGTTTGCGAGCCCCGAGAGGGGCGTTCTTGGGATCTCGATTACCTATCAGCGGCGCGCAGCAAGGCGTGCCGGCGTCAATCACCTTAGTGAAAATTCTGCTCAGCAACGACGATGGTTATCGCGCCGAAGGCTTGCGCCATCTCATCGACGCAATACGTCCGCTCGCTGAAGTGACCGTCGTTGCGCCGGACCGCAACCGCAGCGGAGCGAGCAATTCACTCACGCTGGATGTGCCACTGCGCGTCTTTCCGTTTGGGGAGCGCTGCTACTTCGTGAATGGCACACCTACGGACTGCGTCCACCTCGCCATTTCCGGTTTGTTCGACTTCGAACACGACATGGTGGTCTCCGGCATCAACGATGGCCCGAACCTCGGCGATGACGTGCTGTATTCGGGAACGGTGGCCGCGGCCGTCGAAGGACGCTTCCTTGGGCTGCCTGCAATTGCCATCTCGCTCGCGTGCGGTCAGGGCGAGCCGCACTTCGAGACCGCTGCTCGCGTCGCGACAGAGATCGTGATGCGCGTTCAGCGCACCCCGCTGCACACGGCGACGATATTGAACGTCAACGTCCCGAATGTGCCGTATGCAGCGCTGCGCGGCTATCGCGCCACGCGGCTCGGTAATCGTCATCGCGCCGAGCGCATCGTGCCGTCGAAAGATCCGCGCGGCCGGCCGGTGTATTGGGTGGGTCCGGCCGGGTTGGGCTCCGATGCGGGTCCGGGTACCGACTTCGATGCGGTTGCCAACGGCTACGTCTCGGTGACGCCGCTGCAGATCGATCTGACGCGTCACACGATGCTCGAAGACATCGGTCAATGGCTTGCGGGGCGTGACGAAGCATGACCGCGCGTACGCCGCCCAATCACTCAGGCATCGGGATGACATCGGCTCGCACGCGCGAACGGCTCGTGCAAGGCCTGCGCGCGCAGGGCATCCGCAACGAGGTCGTGCTCGAACAGATCCGCAACGTGCCACGCCATCTGTTCGTCGACGAAGCGCTGGCGACGCGCGCGTACGAGAACACGGCGTTGCCGATCGGACTGGGCCAGACCATCTCGCAGCCATACATCGTCGCGCGCATGACCGAGGCATTGTTGGAGTCCGCGCCGCGCAAGGTGCTCGAAGTGGGTACTGGCTGCGGCTATCAGACCGCGGTGCTCGCGCCGCTGGTGAAAGTCGTGTACAGCATCGAGCGCATCAAAGCGCTGCTCGATCGGGCGAAGCTGCGTACCAAGGAACTGAACATTCAGAACGTACACTTTCGGCATGGCGACGGGTTCAAAGGATGGGCCGGGCATGCGCCGTACGACGCGATTCTCCTGGCCGCTGCACCGCTGGAGATTCCGCAGCCGTTGTTGAATCAACTCGCGCCAGGCGGACGGTTGATCGTTCCGGTCGGACCCGAGGGACGACAGGAGCTGCAGCGAATCACACGGCGGGGCGACGACTTCCATCGCGAAACGCTCGGGCTCGTGAGCTTCGTGCCCCTGCTCAAGGGATTGGGATAAGCGGAGTCACTCGACGGTGAACCGTCGCGCGCAGTGGCATCGCTGGTGGGTCGGGATACGCGCCTTTATGTTCAGCGTCGCGCTCGCTTGCGGCGTATTCGCTTGTGCGAGTACGCCCGAGCGTCCTGCAGCGTATACGGTGCGCAGTGGCGATACGCTCTACTCGATCGCGACCCGATACGACCTCGACTTTCGCGTGCTTGCACGCTGGAATGACATCGGTCCCGATTACCGCATCTATCCTGGTCAAAAGCTGCGTCTCTCACCGCGCGGTGGCCACGCAACCGCCACCGCGAAGACGCCGACGAAGAGCTCACCTGCGCCGCAGACACCTACCGGACCACCCGTGCAATGGCAGTGGCCGGCGAAAGGCACCGCATTTGCACGCACTCAACGGCCCAACGGCGGGCAGGGGCTCACGATTCAAGGCGAGTTGAATCAAAGTATCCGTGCTGCAGGTCCGGGTCGCGTTGTATACACGGGCTCGGGTCTGTTGGGTTACGGCCAGTTGTTGATCATCAAACACAACGACGCCTACTTGAGTGCGTACGCGCACACATCATCGATGTTGGTGAAGGAGGGAGACATCGTGACGGGTGGTCAACCGGTGGCCACGATGGGTGCAGGTGCTCAGGGTCAGCCCATGCTCTATTTCGAAATACGAGTCAATGGCAAACCAGTCGATCCGCTGTTGTTTTTACCACAACAATAAATTTTCGCGCCCCCATTGCGCTGGGAATTACGCTGTGATTAACATCGCGCCCGCTGTCGCCGAATACACACGGTGAGAGCGTGTCGGGCAACGCCGCTGCCGTGCGGGTCACGGGCAGAAGGCGCGAGGGTGGAGGGGGATTCGAGGACCAGCGCCAAGAAGAACAAGATCAAAACAAAAAGAATACCGACCGCGAGCAGGCTCCACACGGACTTGCTGCGGTGTATCGAACACACTTCAGTCCCTCGCGTCTTCTGCCGGTGATCTCACCGGCGGAAGCGCGGAGCCCAACCGAAAATTACCAGAACAATGCCGCCACCGCGCGGCGATCCTCCGCGATCAGGATGTTGAAGGTGCGGCACGCGGCACCGGTATCCATCACTTCCAGTCCGACGCCGCGCGCGAGCACCTTCGATATCAAGACGGGTGATGGAAAGCGTTGCTGCGGCCCCGTTCCCAGAATCAACAGCTCCGGCTGTAAGGCGAACACCGTGTCCAGGTGTTCCGGCTGCAGCTCGTCGATGCTCTGCGGTGGCCAATCCGTGACGATGCTCTGCGCTGCAAGCACACAGCTGCGTGTGTACGATGCCTCGCCGATGCGCACCTCGCCGGGCGAGTAGCTGCGCACCATATTCGTGGCTGCTCGTGATTCGTCGGTCAGCTTCATCGCACACCTCATCGCGCTCATCGCGGCCGAATGCACAGATTATCGCGTCTGACCGTCATCGCTCCCGGGTTTCGCCGCGGTCTTTCCGCTCTCGAAAAGGACGCGAGTCTGCCCGTACTCGAGCGTCTCGTCGCGCGCGGTGAGTGTCAGCAGCAACTGGCGCAGGAACCGAGTTTTCAGGCGCTGGAGTCGTGGCAGATCGATCTCGCGTGTTTGCTTGGAACGCAGCCGATGGCGAGCGCACCCGTGAGTGCGATCGGTGCCGCATTGCCGCCACGGAATGGAACCTGGCTGCACGCGCAGTTCGTCCACATCGCCGCCGGTCTGGATCACTTGGTTCTCGTGCCGTTACGAGGCGAACAGACGCTCGATGAAGCATCGCTGACGCAACTGCAGGCGGCGCTCGCTGCGCACGTGCAGGACGATGGCTACGAATGGATGAGTGCGGGATCTGCGCACTTCCTACACACAGCAGTGCAACTGCAGATCGACACTTGCGCTCCGGACATCGCCAGTCGCATGTCGTTGGTCGAAGCCATGCCGCGCGGCAACGACGGCCCGCGACTGCGCAGATTCATGACGGAGCTGCAGATGCAGTTGCACGAGCATCCGCTGAACCAACGCCGCGAACGCTTGGGATTGTTGCCCGCAAATGGTGTCTGGTTGTGGGGCTCGAGTTCTTTGCACACGCCCCTGCGACGCGAAGGGGAATGGGGGCAAGTCTTTGCCAACGACAACTACGCCCGCGGTCTTCTCCAACTTCAGGACAAACACACCGCACCGCTTCCAGGTGATGGCGACGCACTGCTGTCGCAAGCTGCGGCCAACTCGCTCGTGCTATTACACTTCGGTTCACTCGAAGCAGTGGAGAGCGCCTGGCTCACGGCATTCGAGCGGGCACTCCACCGCGGCCACATCGAACAACTCGAACTCATCTTGGACGACATCCACATCAGCGCGAATCGTTGGAGCCATTGGCGACGCTGGCGGCGAGTGCAGCCGCTCACGACGGTGTTCGCATGAGACTGATCCGGCGTCGAAGCTCGGGATGTATCGACGGGCTGCCCGCTGAGCTGCATCCGGTGGTGCGTCGCGTGTATGCCGGTCGCGGCGTGCAGCAAGCGCACGAGCTGGATCTTGCGCTCGAGCATCTGATTCCGGTGCGATCGTTGGGAGGCATCGCAGCAGCCGTCGATTTACTGCTGCATCACCGCGACCACGGCAGCCGCATCGTCGTCGTCGGCGACTTCGATGCGGACGGCGCGACGAGCACGGCATTGGTCGTGCGGCAACTGCGGCGTCTCGGATTTCCGGATGTTCAGTTCATCGTTCCGAACCGGTTCCAGTTCGGCTACGGGCTGACGCCGGAAATCGTGCGCCTGGTGGCTGAGCGACGCCCGCAGCTCATCGTCACGGTGGACAATGGCATGTCGAGTCACGCCGGCGTGCTCGAGGCGCGCGCGTTCGGCATCGACGTACTCATCACAGATCACCACCTTCCCGGCGCGACGGCACCGTCCGCCGCTGCGATCGTCAATCCCAATGCCGCGGATGAGTCGTTTACGAGCAAGGCGCTGGCTGGTGTCGGCGTCGCGTTCTACACGATGGCGGCGCTCACCCGCGAAATGATGTCGCGTGGCCTGGCCCCGTCTTCGGCTGCGGTTGCAGAGCTGCTCGATCTGGTGGCGCTGGGCACGGTCGCGGACCTCGTGCCGCTCGACCACAACAACCGCATCCTCGTGCATCAGGGCTTGCGGCGCATTCGTGCGGGACGCTGTGTGCCGGGTATTTGCGCGTTGATCGAAGCGTCCGAGCGCACGCTGACGCAGGTCATCGCGGCAGATCTCGGATTCCAGATCGGCCCGCGATTGAACGCCGCAGGCCGGTTGGACGATATGACTATCGGCATTCAATGCCTGCTCACCGATGATCTGACCGAAGCACGCGTGTTGGCGGCCAGACTCACGCAGCTCAATCGCGACCGCCGCGAGCTGGAACAGCGCATGCAACAGGAAGCGCTCGCCACGCTCGCGGACATGCGGGCAGAGGATCCGTCGCTTCCACTGGGATTGTGCTTGTTCGATGAGACGTGGCATCAGGGCGTCGTTGGGCTCGTGGCCTCGCGCGTGAAGGACCGTGTGCATCGACCTGTCATTGCGATGGCGCGCGGCGACGAGCAGATGCTGAAGGGATCGGCGCGCTCTGTTCCGGGCGTTCACATTCGCGACGTGCTCGATGCGATCGCGGCACGCGAGCCGGATCTGATCGACAAGTTCGGTGGCCATGCCATGGCCGCGGGTCTCAGTGTGCGTGCGGACCGGTTGGAACGGTTTCAAGCGGCGTTCGATGAGGAAGTGCGGCGCTGGTTGGCACCTGACGCCATCGCGGGTGTGATCGACAGCGATGGCGAGCTCAGCGCTGTCGAATTGTGTCTCGATACCGCGCAGGCTTTACGCGCAGCGGGTCCGTGGGGGCAGGCCTTTCCGGAACCGATCTTCGATGGCCACTTCCGCGTGCGCGAAACGCGAGTGCTCGGGGAGCGTCATCTCAAGATGAAGCTGGCATTGGACAATGGCCTTGCGTGCGAGGCGATCGCCTTCCGCCATTTCGATGACGACGACGCGTGCGTCGTGCGTGCCGAGCAGCGCGTGCAGCTCGCGTATCGGGCGGACATCAACCACTACAACGGCACGGACAGGCTACAGCTCGTGGTCGAGCACGTGGTTGTCGAGTCCGAGGCAACCGGCTGAACCTCACTCCGCTCCCGGCCAGCGGTGCAACTCAGCCAGCTGCAAGGCGGACCGGCGCGTGCGGCGCCACTGTCGTTCGCGCTGTTCGCGCTCCTGCCGCAGTTGCGGCCAGCGTTCCAGATAGGCGGCCAGTACCGCCGGATCGGGGCCATACCGGGCGATCGAGTCGGCGTTCGCGGCGCGCAGGGCGATGGCGCCGTTGTAGCCGCCGAAGCCCTGGGTCGCGCAGATTGCCCCGCCGTCGGCATCGCCCGGCACCTGCGATGCGCTCAGGTCGAACATCTCGGTGAGGTGGGCCAACGCTGGGTCCAGGTTGCGCAGGGTCGGCACGCCGACGGCCGACTCACCCAACAGGTAGCGGATCGCTTGCGACACGGCCTTCAGGCCGGTCTCGCCCATCGTGTGTCCGTCGCCGAGCGCCTTGGGCGTGCCGACCGCGACACTCGGGAGGGTCCCGGTGGCGCCGGCCTGCTCGGCGGCGATCGCCCGCGCCGCCGCAACGGTCGTCAGGTCGGTCTTCGAGTTGGTGCGCGTGCCGGTCGCGTGCGCGACCAGGTA
>JBEVDW010000447.1:0-9683 GCA_040513115.1 Steroidobacteraceae bacterium
TGCTGCATCGAGTTCGACCGCGCACCTGCCGAGATCCTCGGTGAGAGCCAAGGCTGGCGCAGCGTTCGCGAGGTATTGGATCGTGCCGCGGTCGTCGTGGCTTTCGAACAATTGGGCACGGCGGATGCCGCGCTCGAAATGGCGCGAACGTATGCGCTGACCCGCCAGGCGTTCGGGCGGCCGATCGGTTCGTTCCAGGCGGTGAAGCACAAGCTCGCTGACGTCTATATTGGTAACGAGTTGGCGCGATCGAACGCGTACTACGCGGCATGGGCGCTGCAATCTCGAGCCAGCGTGCTGCCGCTTGCCGCGGCCACGGCGCGGGTATCCGCCAGTGAGGCACTGGAGCGAGCCGCACGCGGGCTCATTCAAGTGCACGGCGGCATCGGCGTGACCTGGGAGCACGATTGCCACCTGTACTACCGTCGGGCGCAGCATCTGAGTGTCGTGCTTGGTGGGCTCAATGAATGGCAGCATCGCCTCGTCGATGAGCTGTCTCGCGCAGCGTGAGGAAGTAACGATGGACTTTGAAGACTCACCGCATGAGGCAGCGTTCCGTGCAGAAGTACGCTCGTGGATCGCGCAGAACGGGGCGCGCTTCGTTCCTCCGCCCAACGCAAGCGATACGGAGGTGGTTCAGATTGCGCGTGCCTGGCAAGCCGCTCGGGCGGATGCGGGCTACGCCGGCTTCGGCCTGCCTGCGTCGATCGGTGGGCGGCCCGGAGCGCTCATGGAAGAGATCATCTTCCTACAGGAGCAGAGCACGCATCCCATGGCACGCGTGGAGATCATGACGCTCGGGACCGGTATGGCGTTGCCGACGGTGATTGCACACGGCAAACCGGAGCTTCTGGAAAAGCTCGGTCGACCCACGTTGCGCGGCGAAGTCATCTGGTGCCAGCTGTTCAGCGAGCCGGCGGCCGGTTCCGATCTGGCGGGCATCCGCACAGCGGCCGTGAAAGACGGCGACCACTGGGTCGTGAACGGACAAAAGGTGTGGACCTCAGGCGCATTCTTCGCTGATTGGGGCCTGTTGCTGACGCGGACCGATCCGTCGCGGCCGAAGCACAAGGGTCTGACGTACTTCCTCGTCGACATGCGCACAGCGGGCGTCGAAGTTCGACCACTCAAGCAACTGGGCGGCCGATCCGAGTTCAACGAAGTGTTCTTCACGGATGTCCGCATCCCGGATTCGTTGCGCTTGGGTGAGGTCAACGGCGGCTGGAAGGTGGCGATGACCACATTGTCGAATGAACGGTTGTCGCTCACGGGAGATGCGGCGGTCGGAAGAAATCTGATCAAGCCGCTCCTGCGGCTCGGGTCGCGCGTCGAAGCGGCCGATGGCCGGCCGCTCATCGAAGATTCCGCCTACCGCGAACGCCTTGCGTCGTACTACGCAACGGTCGCGGGTATCGATCACATCAGCGCGCGTATCTTCACGGCGATCTCACGAGGCGAGAATCCCGGTGCGGAAGCCACGATCGGCAAGATGACGCTCACTCGCTGGCTGCAGACGATGAGCATCAGCGGCATGAATGTGGTTGGCGCTGCAGGTGCGGTGATCGATGGCAGTGACGAGGACTTGCTGGAGTTGCAACAAGGCTTCTTTCTCGCACCGGGCTATCGCATGGGCGGTGGCACGGAAGAGATCGGCAAGAACATCCTGGCGGAGCGGGTACTCGGGCTGCCGGCAGAGCCGCGCAGCGACAAGGATTTGCCGTTCAACGAGCTTGTGCATCGGCGCTGATCCAGTCAGTTCCCGTCGGGCACAACTGCACTGAATTTGGAGCTGATTCGCTGCTGCAGCAGCGCGCTAGTCTGCGGACTCACTTCGTGGAGTGCTGCGCCAGTCGCCAAACAACGCAAGCCGCAAACAGCAAGGGGCCGCTGGAGAGGTGAGGTCTAGTGACGACGCATTCCGAAACCGTACGTACAGAGCGTCAAGGATTGGTCGGGGTCATATTGATCGACAATCCGCCGGTTAACGCGATCGCACCATCCGTGCGCGACGGAATCGCGGCGGCCGCGGCTGAGCTCGATTCGGACCCGGCCATCAAAGCCATCGTGCTGCATTGTCTCGGCAATACATTCATGGCGGGCGCGGATCTCAAGAAGATCGCCTCGGCACCCACACAGGTCACCTCCGCAGACATCATTCGACAGATGGAAGATGTGACCAAACCCATCGTGGCAGCGCTGCATGGCAACGCGCTGGGCGGCGGGTTGGAGTTCGGGCTGGGTTGTCACTATCGCTGTGCGGCTCCATCCGCGACGTTGGGTCTGCCCGAGGTCAATCTGGGATTGATCCCCGGTGCGGGTGGTACACAGCGGTTGCCGCGGCTCGTAGGCGTCAATAAGGCGCTGGACATGATTCTGAGCGGCAAGGCGATCAATGCGCGTGAAGCGCTCGAAAGCGGTCTGGTCGATCGCGTCCTCCCGGGACAAGACGTTCTTGCAGAGGCCCTCGCCTATGCCCGTGAGCTTATCGATAAGAACGCTCCCGTCCGCAAGACGCGGGAGATCGCGCTTGCTGCCGCCGGCGAAGAAACGTTTGCGGCTGCTGCAGAGAGTGCCGCTCGGTCACGTCGCGGCGAACAAGCGCCGCTGGTGGCAATCACCGCTGTCCGCGCCGCATTTTCTCCTTTCCAAGACGGCATTGCGCGTGAGAAAGAGTTGTTCTTTTCGTGTCGCGACTCGGCACAGTCACGTGCGTTGCGCCATCTGTTCGCCGCCGAACGACAGATCGCCAAGATCCCCGGCATTGAAAAGAATGTTCCGACGCGCCAGTTGCAAACGATCGGTGTCGTTGGCGCGGGGACGATGGGACGCGGTATCGCCGTGGCGTGCCTCGATGCCGGATTCCATGTCGTGCTGGTCGAAATGGAGGCCGCGGCGCTCAATAGAGCGCTGGCGGCGATCGCGGAGATCTACAAGGGATCGGTTGCCAAGGGGCGCATGACAGAAGCTGACATGCAATCCAGGATGGGGCGGCTCACAGGTTCGCTCGACTTGAAGGGGTTGGACGACGCCGACTTGGTGATCGAAGCCGTATTCGAGGACCTCGACATCAAGCAGCGTCTGTTCGCCGATCTCGATCGCGTGTGCAAGCCGAGTGCGATTCTCGCCACCAATACATCGGCTCTGAGCATCGACAGCATCGCCGAGTCGACAGCGCGCGCCGAAGACGTCATTGGGTTGCATTTCTTCAGCCCTGCGCACGTGATGCGGCTGTTGGAAGTCGTGCGAGGGAGCAAGACCGCTCCGGACGTGATCGCCACAGCAATGGTGTTGGGGCGCCGCCTGCGCAAGCTCGGAGTGCTCGCAGGCAACTGCGATGGCTTCATCGGCAATCGCATGCTCGCAGGCTACCGCAGGGAAGCCGAGTTCCTCCTGCTCGAAGGAGCAACGCCCGAACAGGTCGACGCCGCATTGGTGAGCTTCGGTATGCCGATGGGTCCCCACACCATGGGTGATATGGCGGGGCTCGATATCAGCACTGCCGCGCGCCAACGCCGGCGACGTGAAGGGAAGATTCCAGCGGATCCGCGCTTCGGTTGCATCGGCGATGCCCTGGTGGCGCAAGGGCGTCTGGGGCAGAAAAGAGGCCGCGGATTCTACCGTTACGAGAAGAATGCGCGCGCAGCTCTTCCCGACCCGGAAGTGCATTCGC
Organism: Steroidobacteraceae bacterium; assembly: GCA_040513115.1. Classification (GTDB taxonomy): domain Bacteria; phylum Pseudomonadota; class Gammaproteobacteria; order Steroidobacterales; family Steroidobacteraceae; genus DATELY01. Next base: position 3,671 of record JBEVDW010000447.1, read on the forward strand.
TCATCCAGCGAGAAGCCGAGCGCCTGGGCATAGCGCGACGGTCCATCAGCGACGAAGAAGTCGTCGAGCGATGTATCCTGCCGTTGATCAACGAAGGTGCGCGCATCCTCGAAGAAGGCATTGCGCTACGTCCCGGCGATATCGACGTCGTGTGGACCAGTGGCTACGGTTTTCCGCGCTTTCGCGGGGGACCGATGTGCTATGCAGACGAAATTGGTCTGCCACAGGTGTTGGCTGCATTGGACCGCCTCAGTGACCTGCATGGCCCGCTCTATTGGACACCGTCACCGCTGCTACAGCGGCTCGTGAGCGAGGGGAAGAAGTTCGGCGAGCTGAACTGAAATCAATCCATGACACCTACATTCCGACAAAGCCGTTATCGATGGATGCGCGCGAGTACGTTCATCCGCAATCCAGGAATTTCAGCAGAGACCAATCATGACGAATGATGCGCACGACAGTGTCCAGGTGCTTGCGGGCACACGCGTAGTGGATTTGGGTCGCTATATTGCAGGGCCGATGTGCGCGGCCATGCTCGGCGATCTGGGTGCGGACGTGATTCGCGTCGAGCGCGTCGGCGGCGGCGACGATCGCTTTCAGTACCTCACGGGGCCGAACGGCGACAACGGCTCGTGCTTCCTGCAATGGAATCGCAACAAGCGCAGCCTAACGCTGGACCCGATGTCGACCGAGGGAAAGGAAGTGCTCGCGCGCCTGGTGCGTACGGCCGATATCGTCGTCGTCAATCTGCCGATCGAAACCATCCGCAGCATGGGCATCGACTACGAGTCGCTCTGCAAACTGCGTCCCGACATCATCCTCGTGCACATCACCGCGTTTGGTCCGCGCGGTCCATACGCCAGCCGCGTTGGTTTCGATGGCGTGGGGCAGGCGATGTCAGGCGCCGGGTATCTGTCCGGATTGCCCGGTTCGCCGATGAAGTCGTATGCGTCATGGGTGGACTGTTCCACCGCGATGCTCAGTGCGTATGGCGCGCTGGCGGCAGTGTTGCATCGTCGCGCCACGGGCAAGGGGCAGCTCGTCGAAACGAACCTGCTGCGTTCGGCGCTCAACGTGACGAGCTTTCTGCTCACGGAGCAGGTGCTCACGGGCGTCAACCGCGTCGCGTCGGCCAATCGCAGTCAATCGAGCTGCCCGGCGGATCTCGTGCGCACCAAGGATGGATGGATTCAGGTGCAGTGCGTCGGCGACGCGCTCTACAAACGCTGGGCACGGCTGATGGGCGAGGAGCACTGGCTCACGGATCCACGCTTCAAGGACGATGATTCGCGTGCATTGAACGGCGAGATCTTGAGCGAGCGCACGCGGCGCTGGGCGGAGCAGTACACGACGGAAGAGGCGCTGGCCCTGCTCGCCGCGGCAAAAGTTCCCGGGGGGCCGCTGCTCTCTCCGCAACAGGTCATGGACGATCCGCACGTCAACGCCGCGGGCTATCTGCAGACGCTCGAGTATCCCGGGCTCGACAAGCCGGTGCCGTACATCACGCCGGGGGCGGAGTTGGGTGCCTCGCCCGCGACGATTCGTTTTCGCGCCCCCACGACCGGCGAACATACACTGCAGATCATGAAAGAGCTTGGATATTCGGAGCAGCAGGTCGACGAGCTGCGCAAGCGCAAGATCGTCTAGCGCTCGATCAATGCCGCTCGCATGTCGTGCGCACGGCGTGGCTCATCGAGAATCGCGATATGAAGGCCGCACGCATGGATTGCAGAATGCAAAGTGCTGGCGCCCAATATGGCACTCGAGGTGCTCGATCGCGCGCTTCAGTTCCACAATGGCGTGGGCGTGTCACACGATCGACCGCTGGCGGAGATGTACGCCTGTCAGCGCGTCGTGCGCATCGGCGAAGGAGCCGATGAAGTGCATCGCGAGACGATCGCGAAGCTGGAGCTTGCCAGTCAGCGCGAGCGTCGCGGCATTCGAACCGCACGTTGAGCAGTCTGCGTCGTTGAGGAGAAACTGGAATGGGTCCACTCGCCGGGTTGAAGGTCGTCGAGCTGGCCGGCATCGGCCCCGGTCCTTTCTGCGCCATGATGCTCGCAGACATGGGCGCAACCGTGCTGCGCATCGATCGCAAGGGCGGTGGTGGCGCGCCGATCAAGCTCGATCACGCCAAAGACGTGCTCAATCGCGGCCGCCAATCGGTCGCTATGGATCTCAAGCATCCCGAAGCCGTTGCGTCGGTTCTCGATCTCTGTGCGAGTGCCGATGTGTTGATCGAAGGCTTTCGGCCGGGTGTCACGGAGCGGATGGGCCTGGGTCCTGGTGAGTGTCTGGCCCGCAATCCGAAGCTCGTCTATGGACGCATGACGGGCTGGGGGCAGGATGGTCCGCTCGCGAAGACGGCGGGTCACGACATCAACTACATCGCTATCTCAGGGGCGTTGCACACGTTTGGCCGTGCCGACGAACGGCCGTCACCACCCGGCAATCTCGTCGGTGACATGGGCGGTGGTGGACTGCTGCTGGCCTTTGGAATTTTGTGCGCCGTTTTCGAGGCGGGCAGATCGGGCAAAGGGCAGGTTGTGGATGCTGCGATGGTGGAGGGTGCCTCACTCCTCAACAGCAGTATGTTCGGTCTTGCAGCGATGGGACTGTGGAACTGGAATCGCCGCGGCACCAACCTCTCGGATACCGGCGCTCATTTTTATGAGGTCTACGAGACCAAGGACGGCAAGTACGTGGCCGTGGGCGCCATCGAGAGTCAGTTCTACGCGCTGTTGCTCAAAGGCCTTGGGCTCGATGCAGCCGAGTTGCCGCAACAGATGGATCCCAAGTCGTGGCCGGCGATGAAGCAGCGCTTCGCCGACATCTTCCGACAGAAAAATCGTTCCGAGTGGGACCAGATCTTCGGCGGTACCGATGCGTGTGTCTCGCCGGTGCTGTCACCTGCAGAGGCGATAGAACACGATCACATGAAGTCGCGTCGTGCATTCGTGACGCAAGCGGGTGCGGCGCAACCGGCACCTGCGCCCAGGTTCAGTCGTACTCCCGGAGTCGTTTCGCAACCGCCGCCGCTGCCGGGTGCGCACACTGCGCAGGCACTGGCGGCGTGGGGATTCAGTGCCGAGCGCGTCAAGCAGCTGCAGCAGTCAGGGGCCATCGGCAGCTAGTTGCCGCGGCCCGCACGCCGATTCGTCGGTCCTCACACGCCCTGTACGAGGACCGCCTGGCATGTGGCTGCCTTGAATCGATGCTGCACGGCTTCCTGATAAGCGGGCGAGTTGTACCAGGCCTTCGCCTGCTCCATGGTGTCGAACTCGAGCACGACGACGCCCTGCAGCGGCTTGCCTTCCAGCACTTCGAACGGGCCATTCAGGACGCGTGGCTTGGCATTGAACTGCTGCAGCGTCGGTCCGCCGATACGCCGATATTCCTTCAGCGCGGCGGGATCCTTGATCGACTCGACCAGTACGACGACGTAAGCACTCATCTGGCATTTCTCCGATTCTGATTGGCGCGGTGCCGACCGGATCACTCTTCTGGCGCAACGGTGACAGTCAATCCAGCAAGTTCGTCGGTCAGCCGCAGTTGGCATGAAAGGCGCGATTCGGGTTTCACATGTTCGAGCTCGGAGACGAGCTCCTTTTCATCCGGGTTCGCCGCGGGAAGTTTGTCCGCCCACGCGGGATCCACATGGATGTGACAGGTGGCGCAGGAACACATCCCACCGCAAAGCGCGGCAATGCCTACATCGAGATCGCGCAGGATCTCCATGAGCGTGAGTCCGGCTTGCGCATCGGTTTCATGTTCCACCCCGTCCCGGTCACGGACGCGAACGAGCGACATCATCTACTCCAAAATGTTCCACTGCAGAAAACGGGAATTCGTCGGCGGCAATCAAAGTTCGCGGGCGATCGAGTACTTCATGATCTCTGATGTGCCGCCATAAATGCGATGCACGCGGGCGGCCGTGTAGAGCTTCGAGATCGGATACTCGCTCATGTAGCCGGCACCGCCATGCAGCTGCACGCAGCGATCCATGACGCGGCCTTCCAGCTCCGTCAGCCACAGCTTGGCCATTGCCGAGCGCGTGTTGTCGAGGCCTTTGCGCACGCTGCGTGCGAGGCAGTCTTCATAGAACGCACGGCCGACGCTGATCTCGGTCTGCATGTCCGCTAGCACGAACTGCGAATTCTGGAAATCAAAGACACGTTGACCGAAGGCGCGCCGATTCTTCACGAAGTCGAGCGTGAGTGCGAATGCGGTTTCCGACGCGGTGAGTGCGCGGCCCGCAATCGTCAAACGCTCTCGTGCCATCTCCTTCATCAACACGATGAAGCCGCCACCCTCGGGGCCCAACATGCTCGACGCCGGGACCCGCAGGTTCTCGAAAAAGAGCTCCGCGGTGTCACCTGCCTTCATGCCCATCTTGTCCAGCATCCGGCCGCGCTTGAATCCGGTGCGGTCGGTCTCGACGAGAAAAATGCTGACGCCCTTGGCGCCGCCTTTGGGATCGGTCTTGCATGCAAGCAGACACAAGTCGGCGTTGAAGCCGCCCGAGATGTAGATCTTCGAACCGTTGATGACGTAATCATCGCCGTCGCGAATTGCCGTCGTACGCATGGCCTGCAAGTCACTGCCAGTGTGCGGCTCAGTCATTCCAATCGTGAGGATGACTTCACCGGCACAGACCAACGGCAGCCAGCGTTTCTTCTGCTCCTCCGTGCCAAAGCCGAGGATGTGCATCGCGGGCAGACCTGATTCCAGCAGCACACCCGCGCTGGCGCCCGCGGCGCAGCGGCCCAGCTCTTCGGAGACGATGATCTGATGCAGGAAGTCGCCGCCCGGGCCGCCATAGTTTTCCGGCACGGCAGGGCTCATGAGGCCGAGCGCGCCCGCTTTGCGCCAGACGCTGCGGTCGATGATGCCGGCGTGCTCCCATGCCTCGATGTTGGGTACGAGCTCTTCTTCGAAAAAGCGTCTGAGCGTGGCTCTGAATGCTTCGTGCTCAGGTCCGTAGACCGGCGTGCTGTCGTTCTGCATCCGACTGTGCTCCATAACCTGTAAGGGCCTGCCCCTGTGGCGACGTTCGACGGCGCCCCGCCTCTGGTGTAAACATTATGCGCTAGATTACATTCATGTAACTGCGCTTTCACGTCGTCCAGAACGAGGAGAACGAATCATGAGCGAGCCACTGCTGTTGGAGAAGAGCGGTCCGTTGGCAACGTTGACATTCAATCAGCCAGAGAAAGCCAATGCGCTCGATCCGGCATGGTTGCCGCGCATGACTCAGTTCCTGCAGGAAGTCGAGCACGATCAGAGCATCCGATGTGTACTCATCAAGGGTAACGGCAAACACTTCATGGCGGGCGGCAGCCTCGAATACATGGACCGCTTCATGTCCAGCCCGCCCGCGCAGCGCGCCATCCTCGCCGAAGGACCGATCCATGAGTACAACAAGATGGTGTACGTCATGCGGCGCATGCAGAAGCCCATCGTAGCGAGCGTGCAGGGCGCCGTCGCCGGCGCAGCTGTCGGACTCGTGGCGGCCTGTGACCTCGCCATTGCGGCGGACAACGCGTTTTTCTTCGTTGCGCATATCCTCCACGGCGGCAGCAATGACGGACTACTGAGCTATTTTCTGCCGCGTCAGATCGGTGCTCGCAAGACGCTGGAGCTGGCACTGCTGGGTGATCGCGTCGCGGCAGCCGAAGCGCATCGACTCGGGCTGGTGAACTTCGTAGTCCCGGCGGCAGCGCTGCAAGAGGAAACGCAAAAGCTGGTCAATCGCCTGGCATCGGGTCCGACGCGCGGCTATGGCTTGATCAAGCGCCTCGTGGATGCATCGGCCGGCAACTCGCTCGAGGAGCAGGGACGACTGGAGGCCGAGAGCTATGGCAAAGCAGCAATGACCGACGATCTGGTCGAAGGCATTCGCGCATTCATGGCGAAGCGCCCGCCGAAGTTCGAAGGAAAGTGACGCATGGCGTCGGTTCACCGACTGCACGACGCGCCTGCAAGCGTGTGCGAGTGAGGCTTTTCAGCATTT
>JBEVDW010000448.1:0-4795 GCA_040513115.1 Steroidobacteraceae bacterium
GCACGCTGGGTGACGGGACAGGCGATCGTTGCGAATGGTGGGGCGCAGCGATAGGGCCCGTGTCAACAGCGCCCCACCCTCGTGAAAGCCACTTCCCTGTGTCCCTGTCCGGCCAGTGCGTCCTGCACTGGCGCTACGCCGGGCGACGACATATTAAGTGTCGTTGCTAAAGACACCGGCTCGCCCTCCCGCTGCGCGGGGGAGGGAGCGGAGTCCTAAACAGCCGTCATCACAATCTTGCCGCGCGTGTGTCCGGTCTTGCTCTGCTCCTGAGCTTTTCCAGCTTCAGAGAGCGGGAAGACATGCGCGATCGTCGTGCGAATCTTGCCAGCGTCGATCAGCTTGGCGATCTCGCGTAGCTGTTCACCATTCGGCTTCACCATGATCTTGACGGCTCGGACCTTCGCCGCTTCCGCCAGCTTCTGTACGGCCTCGCTCGTGCCTGAGATCTGCACGAGGATTCCGCCTGGCTTCAACACGCTGATGGATTTCTCGCCCGTTTCGCCCCCGAGCAGATCGATGACCACGTCCATGTCCTTGGCACGTGACTCGAATTTCTCGGAGCGGTAGTCGATTACATCCGACGCGCCGATCTCGCGCACGTACGCTGCGTTGCCTGCGGAGGTCGTGCCGGTGACGACGGCTCCCTTGCTCTTCGCGATTTGCACCGCAAAGCTGCCGACGCCGCCCGAGGCTGCGTGGATCAGGACCTTCTGACCGGCCTGCACTTGGGCATTGTCGACCAGTGCCTGCCATGCCGTGAGCGCTGCCAGCGGCACGGACGCAGCCTGCGTGAAGTCGAGCGACTTCGGCTTCAGCGCCACGAGCGCCGGCTTCACAGTCACATACTGCGCGTAGGCGCCGACGAGACCAAGCATGGCGAACACTTCATCGCCGACCTTGAAGCCGCTCGCATTCGCGCCGACCTGCTCCACGACGCCCGCGATGTCGCCACCCACGATCGCGGGCATCGGCAGAGTGAACATGCTGCGCGTGAAGCCCGAGCGGATCTTCCAATCGGCTGGGTTTACACCGACGGCGTGAACCCGCACGAGCAACTCGTCGTCTTTGGGCTCTGGCCGGGGAATGTCGTCGTAGTGAAACACTTCCGGTCCGCCGTAATCATGAATTCTGGCTGCCTTCATCGTTGCCATGTCGTTACTCCTGGTGATTCAGTTGCGGTCATGCGTTGCTGACGTGTGCGCTCATTGCTTTGGCGGCATCACGTAGTTCAACGCGCTGCGCCCGCCGTCCACGAACAATGTCTCTCCGGTCACGAAGCTCGCATCGTCGGATGCGAGAAAAAGGGCTGCTCCACTGATCTCCTCCGGTTGGGCGAAGTGGCCAATCGGGGTGCGTGACAGAATCAGTGACCCGTACTTTGGATTGTCGAATGCAGGCGCAGACTGAGCTGTATAGGTCGGTCCCGGCGCCAGTGCATTCACTCGAATGCCATGGGGTGCGAGCTCGATCGCCAATGCGCGAGTGAGCCCGCCGAGGCCGGCCTTGCTGGCGCAGTAGGCAGTTTGCCCGGGATTGGCGAGCTCGGCACTCACGGAGGATACATTCACAATGCTGCCGCGGCGCTTGTGCTCGACCATGTGCCGCGCAACTGCTTGAGCCAAGACGAACGGACCCGTGAGATTGATGCCCAGCACGCGCTCGAAATCCTCCCGAGTCATGGTGAAGAAATCCATCATGGGCCCGACGCCGGCGGCACACACGCAGATGTCGATCCCGCCATACGTCTTCAAGGTGGCGTCCACCAATGCGTTCACTTGCGAGCTGTCCGCAACGTTGCACGACACGAACGTTGCCTGACCACCGCTGCCTCGAATTGCGTCGACCGTCTCCGCGCCACGATCGGCGAGGATGTCGGCCACGACAACTTTCGCCCCTTCGATTGCGAAGCGGCGTGCAATCGCGCCGCCGATACCTTGCGCTCCACCCGTAATGATGGCGACCTTGTCTTTGAGTCTCACAGAAAGTCCGTTCGTCGCTGCCAAACCTTACATCACGCCGCGGCCCGTCAGGCCACCTTTTGCCTGTTGAGCTTCGAAGCCGTATGGCGTGTAGCGGCCATTCAAGAACACTTCGATCTCCGACAATCCCGTGGACGTGTTGCCTTTCGGGTCGGTCATGCGGATGCGCGCGACGTGCTCTGCACCGTACACCTGACGCGGCTCGGTTTGACCGTAGAGCGTGTGCTTGAGCGGTTGTTCGCGCAGATCGAGCTCGTCCCATTCGAAATAGGGATTCGCGTGACCATGATAGGTGGCGATCGTCCCGCCATCCTTCCAGCTGCCTTGATGATAGCCGCACTGCAAGACGGCCGCTGCCGGCCACGCGACGTCGAACTCGATGCGCCACGCACCGTCGTGCTCGTCACGCAAGCGGACGACTCCACGCCGCAACGAACGCGTGTTCGGAACGAACTCCAGTTCGTGCGCGCATTCCACGAAATGCGTGCGCTGTTCGAAACCACGATCTACTCCGCCTTCGAAGGGAATACCGAATGCGTCGTTGGTCTCCACCTGTCGACCCTCTTCGTCTTCATGCAGGTGAAAGTGACCGGAGTGCTCGCCCGCCGCGAAGAACATCGAAAATCTCAGGGCGCGCTGCGGACCCTCTGTTGGTTTCGGAGGCAACCACTTCGTATCCGGCACAAGTGGCGGTCGGGCTTCGTAAATTCCCCACGAGTGATCGCGACACCCACCCCACGAGTCAGGCGTCACCTCGAAGCGTTTGCCATCGATCTGGATCCATCCCTTAGCAACCCCCGTCTGGTTGTAGCGCGTTTGGTCCGTGGTACGGCGACCGCGAACAGTGGCGAGATGATGGCTGCTGAGGAACGGATTGCCGAGCCCGAGCCAATTGATGTCGAAGGCGAAGCCTGCTTCATTGGGTTCGAGCGATAGGCGGATGTTCTTGTAGGGCTCGACGACGTCGTAGTGCAATGGCCCCAGCTGCGTGTACCACTGCTGACGCCACAGACGCGACAGGCGCGCGGTGCGTTGCCGGCCTTGGAAATTCACACCGACGTGGGCGCCGATGATGTCCGCGTTCGGATTGATGCGCATGCCCGTGATCATGAACACCTGGGCTTCGGCGCTGTACACGGCGTAGAAGTATCCCTCATCCCACGCATAGTCCGTGGTCGGCATGTAGCTCACCGGATACGGCGCCTGATGCACAGGAAATTCGTCGTAAGGCGTGAGCGGATACTCAGTCGTGGGTGGCTTGTGCATGGGCTCTCCTGAAATCTGATCGATCAACGTGGGCTATGCCCAACCCAATAGCGCTCGCGGATGCGCTTCTTCAGCAGCTTGCCGGTCGGTTCGCGCGGCAACTCGACCGCGAAGTCGACGCTCTTCGGACATTTGATCGTCGACAAGCGTTGCCGGCAATACTCGATGAGCTCGCTTTCCAACTCGGGACCCGCCTCGTGCATCGAGCGCGGAATCACGACGGCCTTCACTTCCTCGCCGAACTCGGTATTCGGAATGCCGAAGACTGCGACATCGAGCACGTGTGGATGAAGACTGAGCACGTTCTCCGCTTCCTGCGGATAGATGTTCACGCCGCCGGAATTGATCACGTAGTCGCGACGGTCGGTGAGATAGAGATAACCTTCTTCGTCGACATGCCCGATATCCCCGATCGTGGCCCAACCCTTGTCATTGTGGGCACGCGCCGTCTTCTGCGGGTCGTTGTGATACTGCAGCGGTCCGCCGTTGGCAAAGAACACGAGCCCATCCTGATGCGGCGGCAATTCGGCGCCGTCTTCGCTCAGGATGTGCAGCTCGCCACGAGCGGCTTTCCCAACCGAGCCTTTGTGACGCAGCCATTCCTGCGGTGCGATCGCACACATGCCGATGCTTTCAGAGCCACTGTAGTACTCGTGGATGATGGGGCCCCACCAATCGAGCATCTGCTCTTTGACGTCCACTGGACACGGCGCTGCAGCGTGAATCGCGAGCTGATGCGTGTCGAGCCGATAACGGCTGCGCACATCGCGCGGCAAACGCAGCATGCGAATGAACATCGTCGGCACCCACTGCGAGTGGGTGACGCGATAGCGCTCGATCGTTTGCAACGCGAGCTCAGGCTCGAACTTTTCGAGAATGACTGTCGTGCCGCCCGCGGCCAGTACCGTCATGTTGAACTTCAGCGGCGCCGTGTGATACAGCGGCGCCGTCGACAGATAAACGGTGTTGCGATCAAAGCCATAGAGCTCGATCAACTTCTGCTGCAACGGTCCGGGTTGATCGACACGCACGCCCGACAGTGGCGGCTTGATGCCTTTCGGCAAACCTGTCGTGCCGGATGAGTACACCATCGCGACACCTTGAACCTCGTTTGCGAGCGGTGTTGCGGGAGACTCGGCGACCGCGGCTTCATACGAGCGAAATCGATCCGTCGTGCCATCTACCATCAAGCAATGCACATCGCGCACGAGATCGCTCGGCAGCTCCGTCGCGAGTTGCGCCAGTGCGTGCGACATGAGCAACACACGCGCACTGCAATCGCGCACGATGTACGCCACTTCGCTCGGCTTCAAGCGCGTGCTGATGGGTGTGTAGTAGAGGCCTGCATTGTGAGCAGCCCAGCAGATCTCGAAGTAGCGCGGATGGTTTTCGAGGCACAGCGCGATGCTGTCGCCCGGCCGCAGACCCAGGCGGCCGAACAACTGCGCCGCCCTGTCCGAACGATCCGCCAACTCCTCGAACGTCACGCACGCGCCCGAAGGCGCCATGACGATCGCCGGTTTGTTCGGAACGCTGGCCGCAAGCTC
>JBEVDW010000449.1:0-13647 GCA_040513115.1 Steroidobacteraceae bacterium
ATCGAATTCGACGGCGCCGCGCAACGCATCAAGCGCCGCGATAACAACGTGTCCTTGTTGACCGACGGGCCCGTCGAGCAGATGCAGTTCTCTATTCTTCTGGAAGGGGCTGCGCCGCTGTGGACATATGACGCTCTGAAGGGCGACGTCATGAAGGATCAATCCTGGGGCAAGCACCACTATGAGCAGATCTGCCGTGTGCGCGGCGAATTCAACATTGGCGGCCAACGGTTGATCATGAGCGGTTCGGGCATCCGCGATCACTCGCCAGGTGCACGCGACTATGCGCCCGTGGTGAGTGATTTCTGGATCAATGGGCTGTTTCCCAGCGGCAGAGTATTCAACGCCACACACGTTCGCTGTGATTATCCCGAGTTGCCGGCCGACAGTCCGTCCAGGAACATCCGGTACGCCTACATTCTCGATCCGGCCAAATCCGCAGTGCAGCTCGTCGACGTGCTCCAAGGGCCACCACTCAATGATCTGCAGACGCCCGACAAAAGCGTGTCGTCTGACGCGATGGCTGAAGGACTACGAAACTTCACCGTCGTACTCAGCACTTCCAGCGGCAAAGAGCAGATCGAAGTCGAAGTGCTGCACTCCGTCGCAACGACGTACGTTGCACCGAGCGAGGAATTGATCGGAACGGACCTGACGAGTCCGAACAGCTTGCAGTTGCTGACGTGTCCAGCACGCTTTCGCTGGAATGGCGAGATCGGCTATGGAATCCGCGAGCGTATCGCGCGGATCCGTACGTTGAAGCGTTGAAAAGGTTGAGCGGGTATAGATCGATAACGCGGCATGGCAAAAGTGGGAGGCGATTCCACTGTGTTGTACGGCGGTGTCGAGCCAGGGTGCGAATCAGATCAGCCGTTCTAGCGAACGATCATCGAGGATTCATGCGGACGTGCAGAGACTCGAGCCCCCGCTGAGAGATGCTCGGTGAAAAATCCAAGCGCGCGTCGAGTATTTCGATTGGGTCGAAGCGTCGCAGCAGCTCGGGGAAGAATTCGCTCAGTTGCATCTTCGCGAGCAAATGACCGATGCAATGATGCAGGCCCGATCCAAACGCCATCACCTGATCTGTCGGGCGCCTCATGTCGATGCTTTCAGGATTGGCGAAGGTGCGTGGATCGCGATTCGCGCCCGCGATCATGAGGAATACGACATCACCTTTGCGAAGCTGCTGTCCATGCCACTCGAAGCTCTCGGCCACGATGCGCGGCATCGTCGTCGACATGGCCGTGTAACGGCCGAGCTCCATGATGCAGTTACCGATCTCCTCCGGATGTTCGAGCAGGTAACGCCGCGCCGCTGCATCGTTGGCCAGGGCAACCGTGTCGAGCACCATCGTGTTCATCGTCGTGTCATGACCCGCGATGAGTACCACGTAGCAGACACCCAGAATTTCCTCTTCGCTGAGTTGATCAGCACCCTCGCGCGCGAGCAGCATCTGCGACAGAAAATCTTCCGTGGGATTGCGTCTGCGCCGGGCGATCTCATCATCGAATAGCGCCTTCATCTCCCGCAGGCTTCGTTCAGTGGCTTCGAGCGTCTCCATCGGCGGCTGTGCCGAGCCCAGGCCATTGTTGAGATTGGCCGACCACTCGGGCATGCGCACGAGGTGGTCTTCGGACAGGCCCAGCACTCGCAGGATGACGCGGCCGGTAATCGCACGTGCGATATCGTTGACGAATTCCACTTCGCGACGTGCCGCAGCCTGATCCAGTACCCTGCCGATGGTCTCGCGCGCAAAGGGGCGCATGTCTTCGACCACCTTTCTGCCGAAGGCGCGTACGAGGAGCTTGCGCAATCGCGTGTGTTCGGGTGGATCGGAATTCACGATCCAGTGAGGCAGGGTCTCGAGCATCAACGGAATGCGCCGCGCACGCTCGTTCTCGGGTATCGCTGAAAGCGTGCGACCAAAGCGATGATTGGACAATGGCAGCTTGCCCGAGAAAGCGAGCTGCACATCGGCATGGCGCGCAACGATCCAGCCATTGACTGATTCGTTCCACACGACGGGAGCGGTTTCGCGAACGGCGTTGAGTTGCACGAGGAGCTCGTTGCCAAGCTCAGCGGCACGGATGAGATCGACGTTTGGCGCGGCGGAGCTGGTTTGCATGAGCCTGATCGGGTGTCGTCATGGGCGGCTCTGTCAGCCAGACCCAAATTCCTCTGGCAGCGGAAAACGTCGCAGATGAATGCCGCCGCCGACTCGAATGCGATCGCCGGTGGTGAAGCACTCGTCGCTCGCGAGCCACAGTGCGGTGCCCGCGACCTCGTCCACTGTGGCGAGCCTGCCGAGTGGTGTCTCCTTCTCATATGCCCCGCGCAGGCCAGGTCGGTCGAGGGCAGGCTTTGACATGGGCGTGTCCAGCATGCTCGGAGACAGCGTGTTCACCCTGATCTGCTTCGCGCCATACTCGAACGCTGCCACCTGGACCAGTCGTTCGATCGAGGCTTTCGAACAGGCGTAGGGTCCAATGCCGGGGGTCGTGAGCTCTGAGGAGTGAGAGGAAACGATGATAATGGAACCACCGGGCGACATAGATCGGGCGCAATGCTTGATGAACATTGCGGGTGCGACGACGTTGATCTCGAGGATGCGACGCAGTGTTTCGGGTTTCAAGGTGTCGAATGGCTCACTCGCGTGGCCGCCCGCAACGTCCACGGCCACATCCAGTCGGCCGTAGTGCTCGAGCGTGGCTGCCACCAGCGCCGCGATGTCTTCTTCGCGAGTGACATCGCACCGCAGCGCCTTGCCGCTGACTTCGCTCGCTATCTGTTCCGCATCCTCGACTCGACGTGCACTCAACATGATCTTGGCACCCGCACGCGCGTACGCTTTGGCGATGGCTTCGCCGATGCCGCCGCGAGTCGAGGCTCCTAGGATCAGGGCTACTTTGCCGTTGAGTCGTCCCATCTATGTCATCTGGCGTCGTTCAATACGTGAGAGCGACCTTACCGAACTGGCGCGATGCTTTGAAATACGTGAGAGCCTCGGTGAGCTGATCGCACGCAAACGTAGGATCGATGGCGGGTTGCAGGCGATGTTGCGAGACGATGCGGTTGAGCTCTTCGAATGTATCCCGGCTTCCCACCAGGATGCCCTACAGGGACGCCATTTTGGTTATCAGCACGGGCAAGGGCAGGGACGCGAGGGGACCCGATGCCGAAGATTCTCAATGCCGCGATCAAGTAGTCGGGTGACACGCACGTGAGCACTCTCTAAACGGGGGAAAGGGCGATGATATGCCCGTGTTCACGGGGCAATGCACAGCCTCGTTCGCGATTGATTTTGGCGCACCAGTCGTCTCACAGTCCGATGCACTATTCGAACGCTCGCTTTGTCTTGGGGACGATCGCGCAACACATGCGCCCTCAAGCGGTTGCTGCGCCTTGCGCGATGCTGCTGCTGCTTCTGTGCACCCTGACATCTGCCGCGATTGGTGCCGAAGACCTCGACCTTCGCCGCTATAGCGGCCGCGTGGTGGTACTGGACTTCTGGGCATCTTGGTGCGGGCCCTGCCGCCAGTCCGTTCCCTGGCTGAATGAGATGCATGCTCGTTACGCAGATCGCGGGTTAGTGGTCGTCGGCGTGAACGTCGACGCAGATCGTGCTGATGCGGACCGGTTCCTGCGCAGCGTGCCCGCGAGGTTCACGGTCATCTACGATCCGGCAGGTTCGATCGCTCGGCAATACAAGCTCGAGGGAATGCCGACCTCGTTTGTATTCGCGCCTGATGGAAAACTGTTGAGCACTCATATCGGCTTCTTGAACGCACAACGTCAGCAGCGCGAAGCGGAGCTGGTCCAGGCGCTTGCCATGCAGACTGCTCGGCGGCAGCAACACGAATGACGAGGGAGGATCAATGACTGTAAAGATTATTGGCGTACTGGCGACGCTCACGGCCCTGGGCGGTTGCGGCAGCATCGGCGTTGAGCCCTGGCAGCGCGAAACGCTGGCGCGTCCGGATATGGCGTTGGACGCGAGTTCCATCGATGCCGCCCTGGACGATCACATCTATTTCAGCAAAGAGGCATCCAGTGGCGGGCGCGGGTTCGGCGGCGGCGGATGCGGCTGCAACTGAGGTCAGGCAAATGGCAGAAGATTCCCTGACCAAGGCACTCGCGGCGGCAACGTGCGTTCTCCTGGGGGACAGCACGCCTGCACTGGCCGCCGACGAACTGGATCGTTGGTCCTTCGATTCCGCCTTGATGTACTACGGTGAGAGCGACGATCGAGTGCAGGACACGAGCGCCACCGTCGCAGCGAAGCGCGATTTTGGCGATGAGCGCGCGCTCGGTCTTACGCTCACCGCGGATACGCTGACCGGCGCGTCACCCAGTGGGGCCATTGCATTGGATCGACCGCAGACATTCACGAGTCCCTCGGGCCGTGCGGTCTATACGACGAAAGCTGGAGATGTGCCTCTCGACGACACGTTCCTCGACACGCGCTTCGCGTTGAATGCGGGTTGGACCCAGCCATTGAGCCGTCTCTACACGGTTTCGGCGGGGTTGGGCTTCTCGACCGAATACGACTACACGCATCTGGGTGCAAACCTCGGACTGTCACGCGACTTCAACAAGCGCAACACGACGGTGAGCGCCGGCTTGGCGTGGTCGCAAGACGACATCGATCCGGTGGGTGGCGCGCCCACGCCGCTGACTCAGATGGCCGACGTGGGCAACGATGCGAACAAGCGGGGATCGGACAATAAGGATGTGCTGGATCTGCTGCTCGGGTTCACACAGGTTTTGAATCGCACGACCGTGCTGCGCATCAACTACTCGTACAGCAAGTCGAGCGGCTACCTCAACGATCCGTACAAGCTCCTGAGTCTCGTGGATCCGCTGACGGGCGACACGGTGTCGCGCTCACCGATCGGCTCAGGGCCCACAGGCATCTATCTGTACGAAAACAGGCCGGACGCGCGGACCAAGCAGAGCGTCTATGCCGAGATGAAGCACGCATTCGGCAATCCGGTAATGAGTCTTTCATATCGCTTCATGACTGACGACTGGGAGATCGATTCGCACACGCTCGAGGCTCGCTTGCGCTGGCCCATTGGGGAGACAAGCTTCATCGAGCCGCAATTGCGCTACTACACGCAGAGTGAAGCCGAGTTCTACCGTTCCAGTCTGGTGGCGAGTCAGCCGCTGCCGAAGTTCGCTTCGGCCGATTTCCGCCTCGGCAACTTCGATGCAACGACGGTCGGGCTCAAGTTCGGCCATCGACTGGCAAGCGGCAACGAGTGGAATGTTCGTGTCGAGTACTACCAGCAGTCGGGCGATGTGCCTTCTGGTCAACTGATTGGTAATCAGCACCAGCGCGAGCAGTATCCCGATCTCAGCGCTGTAATTGCGCAGTTCGGCTACACCTTTCACCTCTGAAATGGCTGCCGAGCATCCGAATGCGGCTGCAACAGCCGGACCGCGTGAGCTGACGCTCGTACGCCAGGGGGAGCATTGGACCGCGCGTTTCGTCGCGATGGTGTGTCCTTGCGAGGTGCTGATCGAGATCGTGCCGGAAGCGACGGCCAGACGCATCGCAGATGCGGCGGCCGCTGGTGCCTGGCGCGTCGAGGCCAAGTTCAGCCGCTATCGATCGAACAACATCGTGGACACCATCAACAACGCGAACGGCAGTGCGGTTTGCGTCGATGACGAAACGGCAAATCTTCTGGATCTGGCGGCTACGTTGACTAGGTTGTCCGGCGGGCGGTTCGATATCACTTCGGGCGTCCTGCGCCGCGTGTGGGCGTTCGATGGCGGCGATCGAATTCCGGCTCAGCAGCAGATCGACGCATTGAGACATCTCATTGGTTGGGAAAAGGTGTCCTGGCAGCGACCTATGCTGCGTCTGTTGCCGGATATGCAAATCGATTTTGGGGGTATCGGCAAAGAGTACGCGGTCGATCTGGCAGTACAGGACGCTCATCGAATTGCTCCGGGAGCCAGCTGCCTCGTCAACTTCGGCGGAGACGTCGCGATTCGAAACCCGCGTCGGGACGGTAAGCCATGGCGCATCGGTGTCGAGTCGAGTCATGCCGGAATGGCGAGCAGGATCCTTTCCGTCTATCGCGGCGGGGTCGCGACGAGTGGAGATTCGCGCCGCTACGTGCTGAAGGACGGCATACGCTATTCGCACGTGCTCGATGCGCGAACCGGATGGCCGGTAGAGAGTGCACCTAGCTCCGTGACTGTGCTGGCCGATACGTGCACACAGGCGGGCTCGTTTACAACGCTTGCAATGCTGGAGGGACCCGGGGCCGAGGACTTCTTGAAAGGGGAAGGCGTTGCGTACTGGTTGCAATAGAGGCGATGCACAGCAGCTGCTGCTGGTCAGTTACTGAAGTTCCTGGACCCAGGGGACAAATGCCATTGGTTCGCGACAATGTGCTTGCACCGTGTTGTCAGAAGACAGGGATCCTTGCTTTAAGTCCATCAGCTCTCAGCGACCAACAGCTCCCAAGTACCTGCATTCCCCTCGATGAGCCGATGCGCAGAAGAACACCCCCGTTCGCCACGGCGGTAGCTTTGCTCGCGGCTCCGCTATGACGTGGGCTTCGATTCACTGTTCAGTGACAAACTGGCCAGCTGACGCATTGCTCAACCAACTTGCCACGGATTTCGGTTCCTGAGCAGCTATCCATGCTTGGCTCGTTAGCTCGCGGGAAACTGAACCTCGTAGGCGAGCGACCGCATAAGGTGTGCCCACAACGCCGAGCGCGATGCTCCTTACTCACGGAGATACCACCGAATCGTTCGCACGATTCCCGATGGTTGCACCACCCAGGAGGGATGAAAGTTGCGGCACCTTACTTCTCGAAGGTTCCTTTGCATGCGCGCTACCAGGTACATCGCCGTACTGTTCACGTTAGTACTGGTGGGAGCGCCAGTGCATGCGGCGGAGTATCTGCTGATGTCCGGCAAGGACTTGTACGAACGCTTCTGCGCCTCCTGTCATGGGATGAGCGGTCATGGGGACGGGCCAGTCGCAAAATTCTTCAAGGTTGAAGTGCCGGATCTCACCCTGATTGCCCGGCGACACGGTGGCAAGTATCCGTATGCGCAGGTAGAGAAGATCATCGACGGTCGCTTCATCATCGGCGCTCACGGGACTCGCACAATGCCGGTTTGGGGCGAAGAGATCGCGCGTACCGAACGTGGCAACCCGGATTCGGAAGAGGTAACTCGGATTACGGTCGAGCGCCTGTCCGATTACCTATGGAGCATCCAGAGGTCGGACAAGCCTTCCGGCGCCCCCGATGACGTCGGTCCAGAATCCAAGGGGAAGCAATGAGTCTGGAACGGTTGTCTTCCATCCTGGTCGTTGTCGTGGATCCCTTTCGCCGCCATCAGCTGGCGGTCGGCAAGGCCGCCGCCATTGCGACCAAGTGTGGCGCCACCCTGACACTGCTGAACGTCTTCATGATCCCTCAACCGACGCCGGACACCACGCTCGGCTCGCGCCGACAAATCATCGCTAGCGCACGCCGCGAGCGACTCGGGCGACTGCGGACGCTGGCAGCGCCGCTACAACGACGGGGTATCAAGGTGAGCTGCGTGGTGGAATGGGACTACCCCATCCATGATGCGATCGTCCGCCAGGTACTCGCACTCAAACCGGACCTGCTGATGGCGGATTCACATCGACATGGCCGCATTGCGCGCTGGCTGCTCACCAACACGGATTGGGAATTGATTAGACACTGTCCCTGTCCAATTTGGTTTGTGCGACAACCGAAGCTTAGCGCGAAGCCAAAGTTCCTCGTCGCAGTCGACCCCCGTCACACCCACGAAAAGCCGGCGCGCCTGGATGTGCGACTGCTGCAGGCCGCAAATGCGTGTGTCTCTCTGTTGGGTGGCCGTATCAGTCTGATTCATGCCTATCAGCCTACCCAGACTCTGGATGGCTCCAACGTCTCGCGAATGCCGGTGTTCATTGAGGACACACAAGAGATGCTAAGGAAAATGGCCGCGCCTTACGGCATCGGTACAGCCGATCAACACGTGCTTCCAGGGGAACCCAGCGAGGTGTTGTCTTCGTTTGCAGATCGTGCAGGTACTGAGATTCTCGTCATGGGTGCTGTGTCGCGGAGTTTCAAAAAACCTGTAATCGGAAACACCGCGGAGCGCGTAATCGACAGGGTGGATTGCGACTTGCTCGTGATCAAGTCTGCTGGCTTCAAGTCGGCGGTAACGCGCGCGGCCTAAGCGACAGCGAGGTCGTCGTGACATGGAAGGCAGCTTGCCGGCATTGGCATCGCCCGCATCAACCCGAAGATATTCGATGCTTGACGACGGCAAAGACGACTCGCTCGATCGAGCATTCGATGGGCTGGAGCACGAATCGCCGGATCGCATCAGCCGCGCAATCCACTCGCTTCGCGACCAAAAGGCCCGATGGATCCGCTTGCCGCTCGGGATCGCGTTCATCGTGGCAAGCTTCTTCTGGTTTCTTCCCGTGGCCGGGATTGAAATGCTGCCGATCGGACTCCTGTTGATCGCACAGGATGTGCCGTGCCTACGGCGCCCAGTCGGACGAATGGTGTGTTGGCTCGAACACAAATGGGTCCGGCTGCGCGGGCGATTCAGAAGATAGAGGCGAAATTAGCGTGCGTCGGTACAACGAATCCTGACCCTCCCGGCGACGGTGTGTTCCGCTTGCTCTCGCGCCATGTGAAGTGCACAGATTCGCAATCAGCTGCCCGCCCAGGTTCGCGATTTGTGGGAGGTGCGTGCTTGAGCGTCATGCTTCGTTGCTCGACCTCGCCCGGTGCGGGCGCCCTTGAGCCTCTCATTAGGAGAGGCGCTGTTGGCAGCGGCCATCTTCGTCACCCCATGTGGCAACGGCACGGGCCCGCATCTGGGCGACGCGTGACTGAGGAGCGAGCACAGTTGCATCAGTGCTGCAATGACCGCAAATACTCAACGAGGTTTGCGATCCTTTCGTCGGTGCGGGCACGCGCGGCAGGATCATTCGTCGAGGCGCCGTCGTACAGACGCGACCCCCAAACCGGCATGTCGCGGGCGCCGTGTGCATAGCTTTCATAGCGGCCATCGATAGTCCGGCGCACTGCATCAGTGGGAAAAGTTCCGCCACTGCGCTGACTCAGCAGAGTGAGATCGGGAACGCCGATCTTGATGAGCGGCGCGATGGGCCCGTCGCCCCGAGCAGTCGGGCCATGACAGCTGGAACACAGCCCTTGATAGAGCTGAGCGCCCGAGCTCTCAGCGAGAGGTGCAGGCTCAGGCGTGCTCGCGCATGCGCTCAGCGCCAGTGCCGCGAGAGCGGAGAGCGAAGATCTCGGCTTCAGTGGCATGAGGTTCACTTACGTCTTGCACGCGGCGTCAAGCATGCCGAACAGAATCCTGAAGCTGACGCTTGGCGTTCTCGAACGCGTCGTTCAATGCTACGTACACATCATCGTTTGCGGCTTCGTCATGTTGTGCGTTGGTGGCGAAGATGGTCCCTCCCGGCACTGCGAGTTCGATCTTCACCATGAAGGGAGCTCCCTTGGCATGATGAGCGGTTGGCCCCTCCACCACGACATGGCAGCGGGTGATGTGCTCATGGAATCGCTCGAGGCGCGACATGAGTGCTCGCGCCCGCTCTTCGACGGCGTCGGAGCGATCGACATGCCGAAAGGAAACGGTCACGGGTGCTTGCATATCACTGCCTCACTCGGCGTTCGGTGGACTGCTCTTTGTGGGTGATCGCAGCCAGGTTTTCCATCTGAGTCGCGAGATAGTCCAGCACATCATCGCTGGCGATGATGCCGATCAGAGCGCCGGAGTTGTCAACGACGGGCAGTCGACGTACGCCATGACAACACATGCGTTCAGTAATGTCGTCAATGGATTCGCCTGCGAATGCGACAACCGGTTTCGACGTCATGGCATCGCCGACGGTAACGGCCCGCGCGCTGGTGTCATGGAGGACCGTCTGGATCACGATGTCCCGGTCCGTGAGAACTCCCACGGGGCAGCGCTTTTCATTGACGACCATGAGCAGCCCGACGTGTTCTCGGCGCATCAACGCGGCCGCATCAGCCAGGTCCGCCTGCGGCGCAATCGTGATCACGGCGCGCCGGTAGCACTTTTCGACAGACATCGTTTTACCCCTGGATAGCTTGAACAAGGCGTTGGCTTTCAGCATCGCCGCTCGAGCCGTAGCATCCCATGCGAGGATTCGCGTATGAACGACGTGTAGCTATCTAGTTGGCCGGCCCCCGGGCGAAGCACTCGTGCGCCCCAGCGAGCTCGTCTCGATCATTTCTTCGGTGCAGTGGTCGATGGTGACTGCTGCGGCATCATCCAGTGATAGTGCTGCATCATCTGCTCCATCATCATGTGCTGCATGGGCATCCAGCGATCCATCATGTACTGGCGCCCGCGCAGTTGCTCGGGTGTAAGGTTGCGATAGTCACCCCACATCATCGGACCCGGAGTATGGCCACTCATCATATGGCCTTGTGCTCCACAACAGCCTGTCATCATTGCGCCATAGCCCTCATTCATCATGCTCATCGCGCTCTGCATCGTCGTCCAATGCTCTTGAAGGAGGCGTTGGCGTTCTTGTGGATCCTTCGTCTGCTGGATCTTTCTCATCTGCTCCTGCATCTTCGCCATCTGCTCCTGCATCTTCGTGGCGTTCTTGTCGAACTCAGCTGGCGTCGGAGCCTGCGCTGTCGGTTGGGCAGCAGTGGATGAGTCCGGCTGCTGAGCGAAGGTCGTTGGTATGACCGCTGCGAGAAAGGTCGTCGCGGCGATTGCGAAGATCGGTTTCATGGAAACCTCCGGCCGGTTTCTGACACTTGCGCCATGGCTCTGCGCTTTTGCGGTAGCCAATCTCGCACCCGCGGTAGAGACTGCGGCATTCGGGGTACTCCGTAGCTCTCTACGCGCAACCTCGTGCAGGCCGTAACCCTCTTCGGTTGCGAACGCTCCGATTTGGTTGGTGCGTGGTGGAAACGCTCATGCCGGAGCGCTACCGCGTGCGACACCATCTACATCGCAAGCGGTTTGCTGCCGATGGCCACCTACGTCCAATGGGAGTCGGATTGAAGCTTCACGGGCTGAAGCGGGACGGCACTCAATTCCCCGTCGAGATCAGTCTGAGTCCGCTCGATAGCGAACATACTTTGACTGCAGCGGCCATCGCGATGTGAGCGATCACAAGCTCGTCGAACGCGAACTGAGCTTCCGCGCGAGGAGAATCTGCGGGTTGCCAGAAAGCCTATCGATGCGGACGAGCTGCTCGGACTGCGCGTGAGCTGATCGAACAAGAATTGCAGGAGCGGCCTGCGGATATGAACGACTTTTCATCCAGCTGCGTCGTGGGGACGTAGTAATTGCTCCCATGCGGGACAATCGGATCGGTGCCAAGCCGAGGAGTGCCTGCAGCTTCTGATCGTGTCCATAGATGTCATCGAAGAACAGCATGCCGCGTCGCTTCGAGGCGAATGCCGTTCCGTACAGGATGAGTATTGGAATGGGCTTGGCCAATTTCACGCGTTGGTTGGAAGAACCGCATAGCGCTGCTTCTATCAGAGCTTCCGACCATTCGGTGGGTGCGTCTTTCAGAACGTAGGCAGCCAGAGCCGCCGGATCGGCGACCCGAATGCAGCCATGACTGAAGTCGCGCCGCGGGCGCGAGAACAGCTCAGTGGCAGGCGTGCCATGCAGGAACACGCGATAGGGATTGGGTAGCACGAATTTCACCGGGCCGAGGGCATTGTCCGGGCCCGGTCGCTGGCGCAGGCGTGCTCTGCCGGCCGCGAGTGCTTCGATGTTAGCTGGCGTCGATGGCAGTACCGGCGAACGGTCAGTCTCACCTGCGACGATCTCCATGTGGTTTCGTTGGAGGTACTCAGGCTTGCGACGAATGACTGGAAGGAGCTCGCGTACGAGGATGCTGCGCGGAATATCCCAGTACGGCTGGAACACGACTTGCTCGACCGCAGCAGAGAACACGGGCGTGCGGCGCAAACGCTCGGCCTGGCCGACGATGATCGGCATCTCCAGGACCGTCTCCTGCGCCGTGCGGGGCAGCGCGAACAGCTCGAATTGCGGCACGTTGATGATGATCATCGGGGCTTGTAGTGGCGGCAGCCATCGCCAGCGTTCGAGGGTGAGCTCGATCTGCCGCACTCGGTGACTCATGGGTGTGGTGAGCGCGGCATAGGTTTTCGCACCGATGACACCATCGGGGGCGAGCCCATGACGCGATTGGAACTGCTTGATGGCGTGCACCAGTGGTGCATCCAGAAGCTCTGCCGGATTTGCGGCCGCTTCTTCCGGCAGATCACCCAGTCGGAAGAGTAGGACTCGCAGCTGCTGCGCTCCGCCATACGAGTCACCCAGTTCCAGCTTGTTGCGAGGCATCGGTTGCAGCCGCGTCAGATGTTCCTGTCTGGCCAAGTTGCGGTACTGAGCCAATGCATCCTTCAATGCTCGATAACGCTCGCTGCGTGGCTCATAGCGATCCAACGTGGCAGTGAGATCGCGCGCGTGGCTCAATTCGTCCAGTGCTTGGGCGGGGTCCAGGCGTTGCATGGGAAAAGACAGATCGAAACCTGCATCCCGCGGGCTGACGCGCCCGCGCTGAAGATGGAGGATCAAGCGCAGGCTGGCCATCGATAGACCCACCTCGAATCGCTCGGCGGACTCAGCGGATGTCGATCCCGCGGAAAGCTCGCGAACGCTCTCTTGCAGAGCTTCGGCGCAGTAGTCGTTCGGGCGCAGACCGAAGAGGTCCGCATGCTGGAGTGTACGAACCATCGCGTGCGCCTGACTCCACGATGCATTGGACGACCAGAAAGTCCGACCCGCCGGGGTATAAGCGGCGATGAGCTGCTCGCGCTCCGTGTCATTCGCAGGCGGACACACACAATGTTCGGGATTGAGCACAGTCCTGGCGATGAGATCCGCTGAGGCAGCTGAGTGGACGCATGCCAGAGTCAACAGCGCGGCGATGTGCCGACGTCGCAGGATGGAGGGGGGTTGCATCAATCGGTGCTTTCGAGCGCAGGGGAACGTACGGTTGCGAAGCTTAATCCTTCATCCCATCGCGGTGCTGTATCCGGACTAGCGCGTGGAACTCCTGTAATCCCCCGGATGGGCATTTCGAGGGTCAGCCAAGATAGTGTCACCAGGTTCAGCTTACTCCGGAGAAATCATGAGCGCGGCTTTGACGGGACGGCATCCTGCAAGCGACTTCGAGCTGAAGAAAGACTTCGTGCTCGCGGATCTGGATCGCGATCGAGTAATCAACTTCGATGAGTTCGTGATACTCCTGCGGGAGCTCGAGGCCGACATGTCCATGGAAGACATGCGCATCGGCTTCGAGAGCGTGGATACGAATCAAGACGGACGGATCGACATCGGGGAGTTCATCGAATGGTGGACATCCGATTGACAAGGATTGCGTGCGCAACCGTTGGTCCCCGAGGATGAATCCATGAAAACAGTGCTGGTCGCGACCGATGGGTCCAAGAATGCGCTGCGTGCGCTGCACTTTGCATTGGACCGGCGGCATACGCACCTCGTCATGTGACCCAACACAGGCATCACCAAGGCAAGCACGCACCGAAGTTGGGTGGCTTCACAACGAGCACATCGGCCTCCAAGCGC
>JBEVDW010000450.1:0-3715 GCA_040513115.1 Steroidobacteraceae bacterium
GAGGCGTACTACTACGACTACAAGGACATCCAGGTGCAGACGACCGTCGGTGGCTCGGCATTCATCACGAACGCGGGTGCCGCGACCATCAAAGGCTTCGATGTGGCCATCACGGCCGAGCCCATCGATTCACTGACCGTGACCGCCGGCTTCGCAGTGGCAGATGGCGAGTACGACGAGTTCCCCGCCGGACCGAAGTTCTTTCCGTTGCCGCCGAACGAACAGGTCGAGTTCCCGCCCGGCGGCTGCCCGGGAATCACCGCCTATCCGACGCGTGCGCCCGGCAGTCTTCCCACAACCGCACAACGTGCGTGCGAGCTGGCCGGACTGGACACGATCCACACGCAGCCGTTTTCCTCGAATTTGTCCGTCATCTATCACATGGATCTTGGCGCGATTCCGACCGACTTCGCGGTGTCGTGGCTGCATAGCGACAGCTACTTCTTCGACGCGGACAACAATCCATCGACCGAGCAACCGGACTACGATCTGCTCAACGCATCGATCCGCATGACCTTCGCGGATGAGAGGTATGCGCTGCGTCTGTGGGGTAACAACCTGACCGAAGAGAAGTACTACTCGTACCTGGCACAGAGCACGAACGCGAGCACCAAGTACTCGCCGGCAGCGCCGCGGACGTATGGACTGACGGTGGAGGCTCACTTCTGATCCGAAGTGAGCGACGTATAGTTAGATCAATAGAGGCAGTAACAATGGAAAGCGCATACGGCGAAGAGCTCGACATGTTTCGCGACGCGACACGCACCTTCTTCCGGCGTGAAGTCGAGCCGCGCCTGAAGCAACTGGAACACGGCACCGATGAAGAGTTCTGGCGTGCGGCCGGTCGCGCAGGATTGCTCGGCGTTGCAGTACCGCCCGAGTACGGTGGCCCCGGTGCAGATCCGCTCGCCATCGTCGTCGTGTCCGAAGAGCTCGGCCGTTCACCTGCTGGTGCGACGCTGGGATCGTGTCTCAATTCCGACATGTGCACGATGTTCATGCTGCGCAATGGTAACGAGGCACAGAAGCGCGAATGGCTGCCTCAATTCCTGACGGGCGAGATCATTCAGTGCATGGCGCTGACCGAAGCGGGCTCGGGCAGCGATGCCGCGTCCATCAAAACCACGGCGGTTCGTGATGGCGACCACTACGTGATCAACGGTTCGAAGACCTTCATTTCGAACGGCTACAAAGCACACCTCATGTACGTGCAGGCGAAGACGGATCCCACGCAGCGCGGGCGCGGTATGTCGATGTTTCTCGTGCGTGCCGATACGCCGGGCATTACGCGTCGGCTGCTGCCCACGATGGGATTTCCCGGAGGTGATACTGCCGAGATCTTCTTCGACAACGTGCGTGTGCCGGCGGAGAATCTGCTCGGCAAGGAAGGCGACGGCCTCAAGATGTTCCTGCCGGTCATCTCCCTCGACCGTCTGCAGATTTGCGCGCGCTCGCAGGGCGCGGCGGAAGCGGCGTTCGCGCTGACACTCGACTATGTGCGCCAGCGTCAGATCTTCGGGCAGCGGCTCATCGATTTTCAGAACACGCAGTTCAAGATGGCCGACTGCGAAACCGACATCGCGTTGGGCCGCGCGTTGCTGGACGACGCGGTGCGTAAGTACCGCGCCGGCAAGCTGACCGACCGCGACAGCTCAATCCTGAAGATCTTCATGCCGGAGATGGAGTTCCGCGTGCTGGATACCTGTATGCAGTTCTGGGGCGGCACGGGCTTCATGCACGAAGCGACGATCTCGCGCATGTTCACGGCGGCACGCGTGCAGCGCATTTATGCCGGTGCAACGGAGCTGCAGAAATCCATGCTCGCGCGCGACTACCTCGCTAAATAGGCTCTGCGACGGCAGGCCTGCACTTGCAGGCTTGCCGTCCAGCAGCTTGATGTGAGGTGATTTTCGATGACAGCTCAACTTCAGGCAGCGATACCACCTCACGTTGCATCCCAGCGGATCGTCGACTTCGATATCTATCATCTGCCGTCGATGCTCGATCCGCACGCGGCGTGGAAGACGTTGCAGGAACCGGGCATGCCCGACATCGTGTGGACACCGCGCAATGGTGGCCACTGGATTCTGACGCGGGCGCGTCTCATCGAAGAGGGCTTCGCCGATTTCGAGAAGTTTTCGAGTCGTCTCAAACTCGTGCCAAAGGAAGTGGGTGAGCAATACCGCTTCGTACCGAGCACGGTGGATCCGCCAGAACATCGCCCGTATCGCCGCCTGCTCAACAGCAGTCTCTCTTCTCAAGCCATCAAGCGCCTGGAGCCGGAGATTTCCGCGCTCGCCGAGCGCCTGATCGAGCGTTTTCGCGCACAGGGACAGTGCAACTTCACGACCGACTACGCGCAACAGCTGCCGATTCAGATCTTCCTCGCGATGTGCGCGCTGCCGCCCGAGGACGGTCCCCCCTTGAAGGCGCTGGCCGATCAGATCACACGGCCTGATGGCTCGATGACGGTGCACGAGGCCGTGCAACGCCTCACGGACTATCTCGCAGGCCCCATTGCTCAACGCATTGAATCGCCCGGCGACGACGTGCTGAGTCGCATCGCTACTGGAGAGATCGACGGCGAACGGCTCACACTGCAGCAGGCGCTTGCGGTCGCGCCCCAGGTGCTCATCGCGGGTCTGGATACTGTCGTGAACTTCCTCAGCTTCGCCATGCTGTTTCTGGCGCGGCATCCACAGCACCGGCAGCAGCTGATTGAACAGCCGCAATTGATCGCAGCCGCGGCGGATGAACTGCTGCGGCGTTTTCCGCTCGTGGTGGCGACGCGAGTCGTTGCGCACGATGTCACTGTCGCGGGTGTCGAAATGAAGGAAGGCGACATGGTCGTGCTGCCGAGTCCGTTGTTCGGCCTCGACGAGCGGCAGAATACCGATCCGCTCGCGGTTGATTTCGCGCGCGCGAACGGCCAGCACTGCACGTTCGGCCGTGGTCCGCATCATTGTCCCGGATCGTTCCTGGCGCGTGCTGAAGTGCGCATCACCATTGCCACCTGGCTGCGCAAGATTCCGGAGTTTGCCGTGGCATCCGGAGCGGACATCGCGTATCGCGGCGGCGTAGTGCCGACGATTCTGCAATTGCCCCTCGTCTGGAACGTAAGCCACTGAGGCATCGAACGAGGCGACCGTGTTCAAGTTGCTGCTGTTCTTCTGGCCAAAGATCGGGCTCTCGCAGCGCGAGTTCTTTGACTATTACGAACATCGCCATGCCCCGTTGGGTGCGCGTCTGACGGGAGGATCAGTGGATTATCGGCGCAACTACCCGATAGGGGATGGGCGCGCGCCAGGGGAGTTCTGGGTCATCACGGAGGTGTGGCACGACGCGCGTGCCGGACTGGAAGCGCAGATCGCCACGCGAGGATCGACGCCAGTCAAGGAGACACTCAATGAGGACGAGGCGGCATTCATGGATCGCGAACGCAGGCTCAGTGTGGTCGTCGAGGAGTGCATTACTCATCGGAGCGTCGCACATGACGTCAGTGCCCCGCTGGAAAAGCTGATGCGTTTCGTACTCGTTCGCGACGCCGAGGAGGCGGCCGCGTTCCGCAAGCAATATGAGGGTCACTTGCAACGCGGTACGCGCGGCTTCGTTCACCACATTCGCAACTATCCGCTCGATGATCCCTTCACTTCACCGCTGCTCGAAGTATCCGGGCGTCGCTTGGCGGCGGTAGAGGAACTTTGGCGTATGGCGG
>JBEVDW010000451.1:0-10117 GCA_040513115.1 Steroidobacteraceae bacterium
GTTGGACACGAAAAGTCGTGTTGGGGAGCGTGTCTATGACACGTCCTTCCATCTGAATGGCTTCTTCTTTAGACATGCACTCGCGAGGATTGGCCGGAGGGGCCGGCGTTAAGGCGCGCGATTGTGCATAAACGGCCAAGCCAATGCAATGAAGTGGCCGGTGGACGCCGAACACCTGGGGATCAGCTCCAGGGGCGGGGGGTAGCGGATGTTCCAGTCAGGACGGCCACTTGGCGCGAGAACTCAGCCCGCGTCATAAGACTCGCACCTAAGCTCATGAGATGCGGCGTTTCCATCTGGCAATCGATCAGGGAAACGTCGCGTCGCATACATTCATCGCAGAGCCGCTTCAACGCGACCTTGGAGGCATCGCGCTCCGTGCTGAACATGGACTCGCCGAAGAACATCCGCCCGAGCGCCACGCCGTATAGCCCACCCGCCAGCCGGCCGTCGCGCCACGTCTCTATCGAGTGCGCGTACCCCAGTTCGTGCAGGCGTTGATAGGCCGCCGTCATCTCGGGCGATAGCCACGTGCCGCCCGGACGTAAACGCGTGCTGCCGCAGGCGCGGATCACCGTATCGAAGGCGGTATCGATGCGCATCTCATAGCCCCGATTTCGCAGGGTCTTTGCGAGACTGCGCGAAATCTTCAGTGTCTGCGGATATAGCACGGCGCGCGGATCGGGCGACCACCACAAGATCGGCTGACCGGCGGAGTACCACGGAAAGATGCCGCGCCGATAGGCAGCCAGAAGGCGCGCGGGCGATAAGTCGCCACCCGCCGCGAGCAATCCACTCGGTTCTTTGAGCGCGCGCTCGACCGGCGGAAAGTTCTCCGCCGCGTCGTTCTCCGATATCCACACGATGGACCGTGTCATGAGGACATTCGCTCACGCGCTGTCGCGGTGGAACGGCAAGTGCTCGCGCGCAGCGCTCATATAGGAGTCTACCGCAGCCGCTTCCTCACGCAGGTGAGACTGAAGGGCGCGCTGAATCCGCGCATCCGCCAGCCAATGGGCCGACCAGGTGCAGGCGGGTTCGAAGCCGCGTGAAATCTTGTGTTCACCCTGCGTCCCTGGCTCGAAATGCTGCAAGCCTTCGCGGATGCAGTACTCGATGCCTTGGTAGTAGCACGTTTCGAAATGCAGGCTGTGATAGTCGCCCGAGGAGCCCCAATAGCGTCCGTACAGCGTGTCGTTGCTGCGAAAGAAGATTGCGGCTGCGATGGGTTGTCCGTGCGCGCGCGCCAGCACGACCGCCAACGCCTCCGGCATGAGGCGTGCGACGCTCTGCAGAAAGTCGGCGTTCAGATAGTGCTCGTGACCGTGTGAGGCGAACGTACGCTCGGAAAACGCAAAGACCGTACGCCACAGTTGCGTGCTCATCTCGGCCCCGCTGATGGTTTCCATCTGGATGCCGGCTTCGGTGACGCGGCGCCGCTCGCGCAACGCTTTCTTGCGTTTGTCGGCGCGAAAGGTGGAGATGAAATCATCGAAGTTGCCGTAGCCGCGATTGCGCCAATGGAATTGACAGTCCTTGCGCAGCAGGAAGCCGGCCTGCTCGAGTGCGGCCAATTCTTGTTCGAGCGGAAACAGCACGTGGACCGAGGACAACTCCTGCGCTCGTGCATGCGCGATCAGAGCGGCTGCGAGTTGGGCTCGCGTGCCATCGTCGACGGCCAGGAGGCGCGCACCAGGCACCGGCGTAAAGGGTACTGCTGCGACGAGCTTCGGGTAGTACTCCAAGCCCAAGCGAGCATACGCATTGGCCCAGCCCCAATCGAACACGAACTCGCCCCAGGAATGCGGTTTGCGGTACAGCGGTACAGCGCCAATCACTGCGCCGTTCGCGTCCGTCAGCGTCAGGTGTTGCGGGGTCCAGCCGGTACTGCGATGCGCGCATCGATGCTCTTCGAGCGCGGCGAGAAACTCTTGACGGATGAAGGGATTCGAATCCGGCAGCAGCGCATTCCATTGCGCGGCTGGGATCGAGTTCATCGAAGAGATCACGCTAACCGGCATGGCGGTCAACCACTACCGTTCTGTCCCCTCCCGCGCGAGGCGGGGAGGGCCGCAGTTTCAACGCTCTTTCGCAAGCTCAAGGAATTTATCTGCGTCGAGTGCCGCCATGCATCCTGTTCCGGCGGAAGTAATCGCTTGCCGGTACACATGGTCCGCCACATCGCCAGCCGCGAACACACCAGGCACGCTCGTTGCCGTCGCCCCACCGTTCGAGCCGGAACGTACGATGATGTAGCCGTTCTTCATCTCCAACTGCCCCTCGAACAGCTGCGTGTTCGGCGTATGGCCCACAGCGATGAACAGGCCCGTCAGATCGACGTCGCGCTTCGCTCCGGTGTTGACCTGCGCCACACGCAGACCTGTCACGCCGCTCTCGTCGCCCAGCACTTCATCGACCTTGTGATCCCACAGGATCTCTACCTTGCCGTCACGCTCCAGCTCGAAGAGCTTCTGCTGCATGATCCGTTCCGCGCGCAGCTTGTCACGCCGATGCACCAGCGTGACGTGTGAGGCAATGTTCGCCAGATACAGCGCTTCCTCCACTGCTGTGTTACCCCCGCCGACCACGGCGACCTTCTGATTCTTGAAGAAGAAGCCGTCGCACGTAGCACAGGCT
This sequence comes from Steroidobacteraceae bacterium, assembly GCA_040513115.1. Taxonomy (GTDB): domain Bacteria; phylum Pseudomonadota; class Gammaproteobacteria; order Steroidobacterales; family Steroidobacteraceae; genus DATELY01. Next base: position 2,638 of record JBEVDW010000451.1, read on the forward strand.
GATACGCCGCGACCGCGATAGTTCTGTTCCGACTCCAACCCGAGGTAGCGCGCTGTGGCGCCGGTCGCGATGATCAAGGCATCGCATGTATAGACGCCGAGATCGCCTTCGAGACGAAATGGCCGCTTGGACAAGTCGGCGCGGTTGATGTGATCGTTGATCACTTCCGTGGTGAACCGCTCCGCATGGGCGCGCATGCGCTCCATGAGTCGCGGCCCCGTAAGGCCATGTGGGTCACCGGGCCAATTGTCCACCTCGGTGGTCGTCATCAATTGACCGCCTTCCTCCATGCCCGTGATGAGCACGGGACTCAAGTTTGCGCGCGCGGCGTAGACGGCAGCGGAATAGCCTGCCGGCCCGGATCCCAGGATGATCAAGCGCACGTGACGGGGAGAGCTCATGTGACCTCAGAAAAGTGGTTGAACGCGGGCTCGAGCGATGAGCCAGGAGCGCGATGGTAGTGAATGCGGTAAGTGGCGGCAAAATAGACGCTGTCAATCGCTGCGATCGACGCCGCACCAGGCGCAACTCCTGGGCTGCCGTTTGCTTGCATTTCCGCACCCCGTGCTGCGAAATACCGCCCTTACGAAGAAGGGCGCCTACGCGCCAGGCGATGGTCATTTGGCACAGACACGAACAGCCACCAGTCTCGGCCCCACGATCGTGCGCTCGCTGCGCGAGAGCGCGCTGTGGGTGTGTGGCGCCGTCGCGCTCATCGTCTTCGCTGCGCTGGTGAGCTTCGACCGTAACGATCCCTCCTTTGCCACCACGGGGGAGAGCGGACACCTCAGCAACGCGATCGGGCCCTTCGGCGCACATCTTGCCGGTGTGCTCATCTGGTTGTTCGGCGGCCCGGCGTTTCTCTTTCCTGTTCTGATCGGACTCGCTGGCTGGCTTCTCTACCGTGAACAGAAGAAGAACCACGAGGCGCCCTCGCGGGCGACGCTGGCCTTTCGTGGCGCCGGCTTTCTGCTGACGCTGCTGACGAGCTGCGGTCTTGCGAGCCTGCACTTCGATGCCGACAGCTACCCGAATTCCGCCGGCGGCGTTCTGGGCACGATGGTGGGCGGGGGCCTCGAATCGGCGCTGAGCTTTCTCGGTGCCACATTGTTGCTGTTGGCGTTGTGGCTTGCGGGCGTGTCGCTGTTCGCCGGCGTGTCGTGGATCACGATCATGGATCGCGTGGGTCGCGGGACATTGACGGCCTTCGAATGGCTCCGCGGCAAGGTCGAGAACGCACGCGAGATTCGCGCCGGTCGCGAAGAGAAGGAAGCGCGCAGCGAAGTCATTCGCGAAGAGCAGAAGCGTGTCGCGAGCCGGCCGCCGCCGAAGATCGAGCCGGTGGCGCAGAAGGTCGAGAAGAGCGAGCGTGTCGAGAAGGAAAAGCAGGTTCCTCTCTTCGAGCGTCCCACATCGAAGGAACTGCCGCAGCTCTCGCTCCTGGACGATCCGCCGCCGCACAAACCCGGCTACTCGCCTGAAGCGTTGGAAGCCATGTCGCGGCTCGTCGAGCTGAAGCTCAAGGATTTCGGCGTGGACGCCGAAGTCGTCGAAGTGCATCCGGGCCCGGTCATCACGCGCTTCGAGTTGCGTCTCGCTCCCGGTGTGAAGGTCAGCCAGATCAGCAATCTGTCGAAGGATTTGGCGCGCTCACTGTCCACCATCAGCGTCCGCGTAGTGGAGGTCATCCCGGGCAAATCCACCGTCGGCTTGGAAATCCCAAACGAGAAGCGCGAGCTCGTGACGCTCGGCGAGATCATCAAGTCGCGCACCTACGACGACATGGCTTCCTCACTTGCATTGGTGCTGGGCAAGGACATCAGCGGTGGCCCAGTCGTCGCGGATCTCGCTCGCATGCCGCACTTGCTCGTCGGTGGTACCACGGGCTCCGGTAAGTCGACCGCGGTGAATGCGATGGTGCTGTCGTTGCTTTACAAGGCAACGGCCGAGCAAGTACGCATGATCATGATCGATCCGAAGATGCTGGAGCTCTCGGTATACGAGGGCATTCCGCATCTGCTGGCGCCTGTCGTTACGGACATGAAGGAAGCCGCGAATGCGCTGCGCTGGTGTGTCGCTGAAATGGAGCGTCGCTATCAGCTCATGGCGGCGCTCGGTGTGCGCAATCTCGCGGGCTTCAACCGCAAGGTAAAGGAAGCCGCAGAAGCCGGCACGCCGATCCGCGATCCGATCCTCACGAAGCATCTCGGACCCGAGGCGAATCCCGAAGAGATTTCTTCACTCGAGGAGCTGCCATTCGTCGTCGTGATCATCGACGAGCTCGCCGACCTCATGATGATTGTCGGCAAGAAGGTGGAAGAGTTGATTGCACGCCTTGCGCAGAAGGCGCGCGCGTCCGGCATTCATTTGATTCTCGCGACGCAGCGTCCGTCAGTGGACGTCATCACGGGCCTGATCAAAGCGAACATTCCGACGCGCATTGCCTTCCAGGTGTCTGCAAAAGTCGACTCGCGCACGATTCTCGATCAGGGCGGCGCCGAGCAATTGCTGGGTCATGGCGACATGTTGTTCCTGCAGCCGGGGACCTCAGTGCCTGTGCGTGTGCACGGCGCGTTCGTGTCCGATCAGGAAGTGCACCGCGTCGTCGGGGAGTTGAAAGGCACCTCGCCGCCGAACTATATGCCGGAGATCTTGGAAGGCCCGACCGGTCCTCTGCCGGGTATTTCCGGAGAGGCTACCGAGGGGGGCGGGGAGGGAACCGATGCCGAGCAAGACCCCTTATACGACGAGGCCGTACGCATCGTGGTGGAGAGTCGTAAGGCGTCGATCTCCGGTGTTCAGCGGCGGCTCAAGATCGGCTACAACCGCGCGGCACGCATGATCGAAACCATGGAAGCGGCCGGTCTCGTCGGTCCGTTGCAAAGCAACGGCTCGCGTGAGGTGTTGGCGCCCGCGCCGGTCGAGGATTGAAGCGTGCGCTAGTGCTCGATTGAAACTCTCGGTTGCTGGATCGATCAGAGAGTGAGCCATCCCGCTTCTGCCATTCATTGCCGTGTAACTCATGCAATTCACCCTGTCCCGTATGCGTCCGCTGTTTTGGAGTCTCGCACTCGTCTGTCTGGTTCCGACCGCGCATGCGGCCGCGGAGGATTCCGGTGCCGCTCGCGTCGAGCAGTTCCTGCAGGGGTTGCAGAGCTTCGAAGCCAGCTTCAACCAGCGGCTCACTGACAAGTCGGGCCGCATTCTGGATGAATCGTCGGGCCGGCTGGCCATCCAGCGCCCCAACCGCTTTCGGTGGGACTACCAGGCACCTGCTGAGCAAGTGATCGTCGCCGACGGCAAGCGCATCTGGTTGTATGACCCGGAGCTCGAGCAAGTGACGGTGCGACGACTGGATGACTCGTTGTCTGCAACACCGGCGATGCTCTTGAGCGGCGAGGGCAAGCTGCAGGACAACTTCAAGGTGACGCGCGTGAAGCGCGAGCACAACGTGGAATGGGTCACGCTCGAGCCGGTGCGCGCGGATACAGACTTCAAGTCCGTGACGTTGGGCTTCGTGGGCTCGGAACTGCGTCACATGCAGCTTGCCGACAAGCTGAACCAGACCACCAGCCTCGAGTTCGCCGACATGCACAGCAACATTGCTCTGGATCCGCAGCGCTTCACTTTCACCCCACCGCCCGGCGCGGATGTGATCGGTGGCGAGGCGACGAAGGAGGCGGCGCGATGACGTTGCCTCTGCGCTTTCGTCGTACGTGGGTGGTGGTCGGCTGGGTGCTGGTCGCGCTGGCGATCTATGGCTCGCTCACCGGGAATGCCGTCGTGACACATTCCTCGATCAACGACAAATTCATGCACGCAGGCACCTACGCCACGTTGAGCTTGTGGTTCGCGGGTATCTATCCGCGATCGCGGTATCTCCTGATCGCATTGGGCCTGTTCAGCCTGGGCATTTCGATGGAGCTGTTGCAAGGAATGATGCGCCAGGGTCGCATGAAGGATGTTCACGATGTCATGGCGAACACGCTGGGCATCTGCATCGGACTTGTCGTCGCGACGTGGTGGCTCGGCGGCTGGGCACAGCGCCTGGAGCGCATGCTGACTCCCAACCCGGAGATGTGAGCGCCATGGCGGTTGCCCCCGCGATCGACGCACGTCCGTTGGCCGATCGCATGCGGCCGGCGAGCATCGAAGCATTCGTGGGACAGGAGCACCTGCTCGCACCGGGCAAGCCGCTGCGCCGCATGCTCGAAGGTGGCCACCTCCATTCGATGATCTTCTGGGGTCCTCCCGGGTCGGGCAAGACGACGCTCGCCCGCTTGATTGCTGCTCGCTGCGAAGCCGAGTTCATTGCTTTGTCTGCCGTGATGGCCGGCGTCAAGGACATCCGCGCCGCAGTCGAGCAAGCACAGCAGACGCGCGCGACCAACGGTCGTCGCACGGTTCTGTTCCTGGATGAAGTGCATCGCTTCAACAAGGCGCAGCAGGATGCGTTCCTGCCATGGGTGGAAGACGGCACATTGGTGTTCGTGGGCGCCACGACCGAGAATCCATCATTCGAGCTCAACAACGCCTTGTTATCGCGTGCCCGCGTGTACGTCCTGCGAGCGCTGCAGCCGAGCGACTTGATGTACTTGATCAAACGCGCGCTGAACACGCAGGGGACAACAGGCCTCGACGAGGGAGCGCTGGAGCTGCTCGCGCGCGCGGCTGATGGCGATGGCCGTCGAGCATTGAACATGCTGGAGCTCGCGCTCGATCTGGCCAGCGTCAAACAGCCGCCAGTCATCGATGCGGCGATCGCCGGCGAAGTGGCCGCCGGCGGCGTGCGTCGCTTCGATAAACAGGGTGAAGCGTTCTACGATCAGATCTCCGCCTTGCACAAATCGGTACGCGGCAGCGATCCGGATGCAGCGCTGTACTGGTTGTGCCGCATGCTCGATGGCGGTTGCGATCCGCGGTATGTCGCGCGCCGCGTGCTGCGAATGGCCAGCGAGGATATCGGTAACGCGGACCCGCGAGCCCTGACGCTCGCACTCGAAGCCGCGGAAGTCTACGAGCGGCTTGGATCGCCGGAAGGCGAGCTTGCTCTTGCGCAAGCCGTCGTGTTCATGGCCTGTGCCGCCAAGAGCAATGCGGTGTATGTGGCCTTCAATGAGGCCATGGCGGATGCAAAATCCTCGGGCTCGTTGGACGTTCCGCTGCACTTACGCAATGCGCCGACGCGCCTGATGAAGCAGCTCGGCTACGGCAAGGACTATCGCTACGCGCACGACGAGCCCGATGCCCATGCGGAGGGCGAGAAGTACCTGCCCGAAGAGCTCGAAGGCCGTCAGTACTACAGGCCGGTGCCGCGAGGGCTCGAGATCAAGATCGCTGAGGCCCTGGCCAAGCGCAAAGGGAAGTAACGGTCGCTGGGCACGAGCCGCGGGATCACACCGCGGCTGGTTTAGACTACGCGCCCGAAGCCATCACCCATAGCTCACCGCTCACCATGAGCCTGTCGAAGGGCTCCACCATCCTCAGCGACGACCCATGCTCGATCCCAAACACCTCCGTTCCGATCCCGCCGCCGTTGCCGCCAATCTCGCGCGTCGCGGATTCAAGCTCGACATTGCTCAGCTCCAGACGCTGGAAGAAGCACGCAAGCGCTGGCAGGTGAAAGCGGACGAGCTGCGCAGCGAACGCAACAATCACGCGAAGACCGTGGGTAAGGCCAAGGCGCAGGGACAAGACATCGCGCCACTCCTGAAACAGGTCGAGAACCTCGGTGTGGAATTGGAACGAGCAGAAGCAGAGCTCACGGCCGCACAGCAGCAGCTCGACCAGTTGAGCTTGGGCCTGCCCAACCTCGTGCACGAGAGCGTGCCGGACGGGAGAGACGAAACCGCAAATGTCGAAGTACGGCGTTGGGGCGACCCGCGGCAGTTCTCCTTCACGCCGCGCGATCACGTCGACATCGGCGAACGGCTCGGTCAGATGGACTTCGCCGCCGCGGGCAAGATCTCAGGTGCACGCTTCGTCGTATTGGGCGGTGGACTGGCCCATCTGCATCGCGCACTGACGCAGTTCATGCTGGACCTGCACACCCGCGAGCACGGCTATCGCGAGATGTACGTGCCCTATCTCGTGAGCCCCGAGACGATGAAGGGCACCGGTCAGCTGCCGAAGTTCGAAGGCGATTTCTTCGCGGTCAAAGGCGAGCCAGCGCTGTTGCTGATTCCTACCGCTGAAGTGCCGCTGACGAACACCGTCCGCGACGAGATCCTGGAAGCGGGGCAGTTGCCGTTGAAGCTGACGGCGCACACACCGTGCTTTCGCTCGGAGGCGGGCTCTTACGGCAAGGACACCCGCGGCATGATCCGCCAGCACCAGTTCGAGAAGGTGGAGCTCGTGCACATCGCTCGACCGCAGGATTCTTACTCAGCTCATGAGGAGCTCACGCGCAATGCCGAGGAAGTGCTGAAGCGTCTGGAGCTCCCGTATCGCACGATGCTCTTGTGCGCCGGCGACATGGGCTTTGGAGCCACGAAGACCTACGACCTGGAAGTGTGGCTACCGGCACAGAACAAGTATCGCGAGATTTCGTCCTGCTCGAATTGCGAGGCATTCCAGGCCCGTCGGATGCAAGCGCGCTGGCGCAACCCAGAGACTGGCAAACCGGAGCTGGTGCATACGCTCAATGGTTCGGGCGTGGCGGTCGGACGTGCGTTGGTCGCGGTGCTCGAGAACTATCAGCAGGAAGATGGCAGCGTCACGGTGCCGACGGTTTTGCGCCCGTACATGGGCGGATTGGAAAAAATCAGTCCTCAGAAATGAATGAAGCGCTACCGTTTCCGGTAGCGCTTCGCGGGATCGCAGCCTGCATTAACGATCAATCGTCGGAGGAAGCCACTCCGAGCAGATGCAGCAGGCTCAGGAACATGTTGTAGATGCTGACGTACAGCGTCACCGTCGCGCGGATGTAATTGGTCTCACCGCCGCGCACGATCTCGCTCGTTTGATACAGCATGATGCCGCCGCTCACGAGCAGGAACAGGCCCGAAGCGACCAGCGCCAGCGTCGGCATCGGATGGCCGAAGACGCTGCCGGAGATCACCGCGATCATTGCGAGAGCGAAGGCACCGATGGCGCCGATGGCAAGAAACCCGCCCATGAAGCTGAAATCACGCTTGGTGGTGACCGCGTAGGCGGAGAGTCCCAGGAACGCGATCGCCGTGGTGCCGAGTGCCGTCATGACGATCTGCCCACCGTTCGGGAGCATCGTCAGATAGGCGTTGAGGATCGGGCCGAGCGTGAGACCGAGAAAGCCGGTCAATGCGAACGTCCACAGGATCCCCCATGCACTGTCCTGCGTCTTGGTGACCGCAAAGAGCAAACCGAAGTACACGAGCAGTGTGAGCAGGCCGAAGTGAGGCACGTTCAGTGCCATCGAGACACCCGCCATGACCGCGCTGAAGGCCAACGTCGCACCGAGCAGCAGATAGGTGTTGCGCAACACCTTGTTGGTGCTCAGCGC
>JBEVDW010000452.1:0-4266 GCA_040513115.1 Steroidobacteraceae bacterium
CTGCGCTTCCCAGCCGGGCTCGATCACGGTCGTCGCATTCGCTTCTGCCAGAATGGCGGGACCACGAACGCGATCGGCAGGACGCGTGTCTTCACGACGGTAGAGCGCGGTGTCGTGCCAGGTACCGCCGGTGAACATGCGAACTGTGCGAACGGGTGTCAGTGCAGCATCCCGTGGCTTGCTGGGTTCGTGGGACTCGCTCACGCTGTCGGCATGCGCCAGCGCTTCCACGGACACCGCCTCGACTACCAGCTCGCGCCCGGGCATCAGAAAAGCGTACTGCTGACGGTAGAGCTGTTCGAACTGCGATCTCATGCTCACCAGCGAATCGAGCTTCACGAGCAGCGCAGTATCGGTGCCGGCATAGCGCAGGTGGACTCGCTGCACCAAATGGATGTGTTCAGGCGCTACGCCCTGTTCGATGAGCTCGGCACTAGCGAGCTTACCGATGCCATCCAGCGCACGCGCGAGCTGCTGTGTCGCTGCCTCATCCAAGGTGAGCTCGATGGCGCACTCGCGCATCGCCGTCCGATCCGCGAGTCCCATGCCATACGCGCTCAGGACACCGGCATAGGGATGAATGAAGACGCGACTCATGCCGAGCGCGTCCGCCACGCGGCACGCATGTTGTCCGCCTGCGCCGCCGAAGGTCGTGAGCACGTATTGAGTGACATCGTGCCCACGCTGCACGGAGATCTGCTTGATGGCGTTCGCCATGTTGGCAACAGTGATCTCGATGCAACCTTCGGCGATGGCTTCCGGCGTGGGGAGCTCGCCGGTCGCACGCCTCACCTCGGCTGTGAGCGTTGCGAAGCGATCGTTGACCGCTTGCACATCGAGAGACTGAACTGCGTTGGGACCGAACACGCACGGGAAGAAGTCAGGCTGGATCTTGCCCAACAGCACGTTGCAGTCGGTAACTGTCAAGGGGCCGCCGCGTCGATAGCAGGCCGGGCCGGGGTTCGCGCCGGCGGACTCAGGTCCGACCCTCAAACGCGTGCCATCGAAGCGCACGATGGAGCCGCCACCTGCGGCAACGGTGTGGATACTCAGCATCGGCGCGCGAAGACGCACCCCCGCGACCTGAGCGTCGAACACGCGCTCGAATTCTCCCGCGAAGTGCGACACGTCGGTCGAAGTGCCGCCCATATCGAAGCCGATCACTGTGTCGAAGCCGGCGCGTTGACTCGTGCGTGCCATACCTACGATGCCGCCGGCGGGCCCTGACAGGATGGAGTCCTTGCCCTGGAACGAGCGGGCGTCGGTCAGTCCGCCGTTCGATCGCATGAATTGCAGCCGAGCGCCCGCCGGTAATTCTCTTGCCACTTGATCGACATAGCGGCGCAGGATCGGCGAGAGATACGCGTCGAGTACAGTCGTGTCGCCCCGCGAAACGAGCTTCATCAGTGGACTGATCTCATGTGAGACCGACACCTGTGGAAAGCCCACTTCGCGTGCGATCGCCCCGATGCGAGTTTCGTGGATGGTATGGCGATAGCCGTGCATGAGCACGATGGCGACGGCACGATAACCTTCGCGGTAAACGGCTTCGAGATCGGCACGCACTCTCTCTTCGTCGAGCGGTGTCACGACCGCCGCGTCAGCCCCAACGCGTTCATTCACCTCGACGACTTTTCGATAGAGCAACTCGGGCAACACGATGTGCCGCTCGAAAATGCGTGGGCGATTCTGATAGGCGATGCGCAGAGCATCCCGAAAGCCGCGCGTGATGAAGAGCACCGTTGGCTCGCCTTTACGCTCGAGCAGCGCATTCGTCGCGACGGTCGTACCCATCTTGATGACATCGATGCTGTTGGCCGGAATCGGCGCGCCGTCTGCGAGACCGAGCAGCCGCCGAATGCCCGCGATAGCCGCATCGCGATACTGCTCCGGATTCTCCGAGAGCAGCTTGTGCGTCAGCACGGCACCGTCTGGGCGGCGCGCGACGACATCGGTGAAGGTGCCCCCGCGGTCGATCCAGAATTGCCAGCGCGGTGGTTCTTTCATGAGGAGTCGCTGCAGTGATGTGCGCAGATGGACGCTTGCACGGAGTGTTTGCACGCAAGGTTAGGTTGCCGGCAGCGATGCGACAACCACGTGGTCAGAATTGTCCATGCGCGCTAACTACTTCGGACACCCGAATGGACACTGTTTCCGAACGCTGACTCAGAACAGCATGAATACGCCAGCATCGGTCCGCTGCGGAACGCGTATCGGGGATGCGGCGAACGGAGATTTGCAGTTCCACGCTCGAAGTCAGGAGGTCCGTCATGAGCATGTTATCTCGCAGGGCGCGTCCCGCTGTTGCCTGTGCGCTGGCCATCGCAGCCGCTGCCCCACCCTACTGTTTTGCAGAGGACGGCAAGGTGTATCCAGCCAGCATGTGCGAAGGCAGTCTTGTCGGCTCACCGCCTATCACCAACTACGATGGACGAAGGCTGGTCAACAATTCGACGACGAATTCGGCCGTCGTGGTGTGCCCGGTCGTCAAGGACAACGTGTTTGCGGCGACTGGGGCGAATGAGGCTTACGTTCGTTACTACAAGGGCACGACCACAGGGTTCATCGCTGACCTGTACAGCTTCAGCGCCTTCGGCACGGCGAACTTCGTGCAGTTCCGCAGCGACTTCGGCGCAGCGGGATACAAGACGCTGAGCTACACGCCGATTGGGAGCTTCAGCCAGGGGTACTACTCCTTCGTAGTAGTGATTCCTCCGGGGCCGGCAGGGGCGAAGTCCTCGATGATTTCGTATCGGCTGGATGAGAACGATTGAGGAACCTTCGCTGCAGCTATTTCAAACCCAGTCCCTCCCCGCTTCGCCGGGGAGGAGACCTCGCGATGAGAGCTACACATGAACTCCAGACATCTTTTCGTTTGGGCTCCGATGGTCATCGCCTCAGCGATTGCGGTTGCATTCCTGCGTTCGCCCGTCGAACACGGTAGCGCCGTTTCGCGCTACAAGAACGGCGGCGACGCAGGATCTGTTTCGTTTCGTGAGCGCTTAGGAAAACAGGCGCCACTCGTTTCCACGGGAGGCTCGTCGTCGAGCGCGACGACGCAGGACCTCGAGCCGCTACTGGATCGGGTGCAGCAGCTGCAACAAGAGATCGATGCCATCAAGCGGCAAAACGGCTCGACTCAGGCAGCCGCAGAGCAGAGCAGCACCGCTGACCAGGAAGCTGTGGAACGCGAGCGAACCACGCAAATCACTGCGTTTCTCGAAAGCAACTTCGTCGCGGAGACAAAGGATCCAACCTGGTCCTTGCAAGCCGAACGGCAACTGTCTGACACGTTCAATAGCGATGAAATCGCAGCGGGCAGTCAACTGCAGCAGCTCTCGTGTCAGGCTACGCTGTGCCGCATTGAATCGCATCACAACGACCCCGCAGCAGAACGTGCTTTTCTGACGCGCGTTGGTCGACTCAATACGTTTGGCGATGCCGAAGCGTTTTCAGAGCGGATCGAGCAAGCAGATGGCTCCATCGAGGCTGTGACCTATGTATCGCGCAATGGTCATCCGTTACCACGAATGGAGTAAGGGGATGCTGGCATTACCGCGCCTCGCACCCAAGCGCGCCAGCATCTCAGACAATCGTTCCGGGCTGATGTCGAAGTGCTCGCACACCCGGCCCCACAGCAGCGGCGTGGGCACGTTGTGACCACCCCGTTCCTTCTGCAGCTGGTGCAAGACCGTGAGTACGACGCGCTCCTCACGCGTCAGGCCATCGCGTACATCCGGGATGGAGCTGTCGTTCAAGGCGAGCCTTCTGAGATTGCGTAACCAGCGTCGCGCCACGCCTTCATGCCGCCATCCAGTGCGACCGAGCGCACGTAGCCCAGGTCACGCAAGGTGGCTGCAGCAAGCGTCGAGATCCTGCCGAACTCGCACACGCTGAGAATGCGTGCCGTGGGATCGACCAGATCCGTGTTCACACGCAGCTCGAGCTGGCCGCGGGGAATGTGGCGTGCGCCAGGAATGTGACCCGCAGCATAGGCGTCCTTCTCGCGCACATCGAGCACGATGAGATCGCTCTCGCCGCGTGTCAGCCGCTCGTTCAACTCAGGCAGTGACATGAACGGCACCTTGGCAGCCGCCTCGGACATGAGTTGATCAACGGTCTTGCCGCCGCTCATGTTGGTTCGTAGTGCTTCGGTGAGATGCGTCGGCGCACTCAGGTTGAGGTGCTGCATCATTTCGATGAAGGCGGCGCGATCGGTCTGTTGCAGGCGCGGGTTGGTGGCGATTTCTGCACCCAGGGTTGTGG
>JBEVDW010000453.1:0-6123 GCA_040513115.1 Steroidobacteraceae bacterium
CGAGCAGCGTGACGTCGCCACCCAGCACGGTCAGCAACTTCTGATTGGGAATCGTGATCAGCGAGTCGCAATGACGCGCCAGCTCCGCGATGCCCGCTTCCGCAGACACGAGGCGCTTGCTGCCTTCCATGCCGAACGGCTTCGTCACGACCGCGACCGTGAGAATGCCCAGCTCCTTTGCGATCTGAGCCACGACCGGGGCCGCACCCGTGCCCGTGCCACCGCCCATACCGGCAGTGATGAAGAGCATGTCCGAGCCTTCCACCAGCTCGATGATGCGATCGCGATCTTCCATCGCCGCCTGACGACCAATTTCAGGATCCGCACCTGCGCCCAGACCCTTGGTGATATTGCAGCCGATCTGCAGGCTCGCCTTCACTTTGCCGTGCTTGATCGCCTGCGCGTCGGTGTTGATGCAAATGAAATCCACGCCTTCGATGCCGGCGTTGACCATGTGCGCCACGGCATTGCCGCCGCCACCGCCCACGCCGATCACCTTGATCACTGCGCCCTGATTTTCTGTATCTGCAAGTACGAACATCGTTAGTCCCCTCGATTGCTGTAGCTGAAACTCAAACCGTCCGATCGCCGCCCCATCTCGCCCTCTTCCGCGTTCTTAGTAGTTCCCTTGAAACCAACCCTTCATCCGATCCCACACGTTGCGCACGTTGCCGCCGAGCGGTAGCTCGCGCCGGCCACGCACGAAGTTCTCGCGGCCATAGAGCAGCAGTCCGACGCCCGTGGCGTGAATCGGATTGCGCACGACATCCGCAAGGCCAGTAACCTGCTGCGGCAGCCCGAGCCGCACAGGCATGTGAAAGACTTCTTCCGCAAGCTCGACTGCGCCTTCCATCTTGGCGCTGCCGCCGGTCAACACGACGCCGGCGGCAATGACCTCTTCGAAACCCGAGCGCCGCAGCTCTTCGCGAATGAGCGCGAACAACTCTTCGTAGCGCGGCTCGACGACTTCAGCGAGCGTTTGCCGCGCAAGTCGTCGCGCTGGCCGATCGCCCACGCTCGGCACTTCGATCGTTTCATCCGAGTTCGCGAGCTGCGACAGCGCGCACGCGTACTTCATCTTGATCTCTTCGGCATGATGCGTCGGCGTTCGCAGGCTCACGGCGATGTCGTTCGTCACCTGATCGCCCGCAATCGGAATGACTGCGGTGTGACGAATCGCGCCACCCGAGAACACTGCGATATCCGTCGTGCCCCCGCCGATATCGACGAGGCACACGCCCAGCTCCTTCTCGTCATCGGCGAGCACCGCATAGCTCGATGCGAGTTGCTCCAGCACGATGTCTTCCACCGACAGGCCGCAACGCTGCACGCACTTCACGATGTTCTGCGCCGCGCTTTCCGCGCCCGTGACGATGTGCACCTTCGCCTCTAGGCGCACGCCCGACATGCCGATCGGCTCACGAATGCCTTCCTGACTGTCGATCAGGAACTCCTGCGGCAGGATGTGCAGGATCTTCTGATCGGCCGGAATCGCGACCGCACGCGCCGCGTCGATCACGCGATCCACATCCTCAGCCGTCACTTCCTTGTTCTTGATGGCGACGATGCCGTGCGAGTTCAGGCTGCGCACATGGCTGCCTGCGATGCCCGCATACACTGAATGGATTTCGCATCCCGCCATCAACTCCGCTTCCTCCACCGCGCGCTGAATCGATTGCACCGTCGACTCGATGTTCACGACCACGCCGCGCTTCAATCCGCGTGACGGGTGCGAACCGAGCCCGACGACTTCGAGCTTCCGCTCGTTGGTGAGCTCGCCCACGATCGCCACGACCTTCGACGTGCCGATGTCGAGCCCGACGATCAAATTCCGATCTGGTTTCTTTCTTGTAATCATCTAGAGAACTGCCCGTACCCTCGTCGCTGCCTTGTCACACTCAAGCGTCCGGCGTGCTGCCGGTGGTTTCACCGCCGCGTCCTGCGACGCGACGATTCCAGCCGACCGCAAAACCATTGCTGTACCGCATATCGACGTACGCGACTTCGCTGCTGCGCGCCGCAACCACCGGACTCGCCGCGCGCACGAAGCGATCCAAACGGTGATAAACGTCCTGACGACCCAGCCGCACCGTCACGTTGTTCGACAACGCGAGCTCCCATGCGCCGCGCGCATCCAGCGACACCCGCGTCAGACGCAAGCCGATCGGCGCCAGCTTCGCGCTCGTATCCAGATAGAGCTGTGCCACCTGACGCTCCGCGCCATCGGGACCTTCCAGCAACGGCAATTCAGCCGGCACGTGCTGCGCATCGCGCATGAATAGCTCGCCCCGCGCATTCAACAGGCCACGCTCACGCCACCGCGCCGCAGCCACGTGCTCAGTGACGAACGCCCGCACACCGTTTGGCCACGCTCGCTCCACACGAGCGCCATCGACCCAGGGAATGTCTTCGAGCGCCTCACGCAGCGCATCGAGATCGCCGGTCAGAAATCCCATCCCGCGAAACGGCGCGATCGCCTGTTCGATGTCGGCCGGCGAAACGCGTTGGAACGTGCCACCCACTTCGACGGCGGAGATCGGGCGATCGAAGGCCCAGCCCAGTCCGATCAGCCCGATACAAACGGCCGTGATCACGGTCACACGCATCAGCACGACGCGCCCCGTGCTCCGCACGAGCTCGAGCGCGCGCTCCGCCACCTGGCTCGCCTCCGGCTCCGGCCGCTTGTCGCGATTGCGTTTGCGGTTGAAGAACAGCATCACGGTTGCGCGACCTCATGCTTGGCTTCGAAACTGGTTTCGAGCACACGCCACACCAGATCGTCGAACTCGATGCCATGCACGCGCGCCGACTTCGGCACGAGCGAGTGACTCGTCATGCCGGGCGCGGTGTTCACCTCCAGCAAATAGTTCTTGCCGTCGCGAGTGCGCATGATGTCGACGCGTGCCCAGCCGCTGCAACCGGCCGCTTTGAACGCTTCGTAGGCCAGCGCACGCATTTCCATCTCGGCCGGACCCTGCAAGCCGGGACACAGGTACTGCGTGTCCTCCGCAACGTACTTTGCGTGATAGTCGTAGTACTCACCAGCCGGCACGATGCGAATGGTCGGCAGCGCCTCCTCGCCCAGGATCGTGACGGTGAACTCATCGCCGACGATCATCTCTTCCATCAGTAACTCGCCGTCGTAACGAGCAGCCAGTTCAACGGCGTGCGGCAAGTCTTCTTCTTTGAACACCCGGCTCACGCCGACACTGGAGCCTTCGCACGCGGGCTTCACGATCACGGGCAGCCCCAAGCTGCGGGCGGCCGCGCGCACATCACTATTGCGCGGCAGGCGCACGTATTTCGGCGTCGGCAGACCCAGCGAGAGCCACACCTGCTTCGTGCGGATCTTGTCCATCGACAACGAAGAGCCGAGCACGTCCGAGCCCGTGTACGGCACACCAAATGCTTCGAGCAACCCTTGCAGGACGCCGTCTTCTCCGCCGCCATGATGGCCGTGCAGGATGTTGAAGACGCGATCGCACTTGCGCCCGATCAGCTCCTGCACCAGCGCGGGAATGCCATCGACCGCGTATGCATCGACGCCGCGACGACGCAATGCCTCGAGACAATTGCCGCCCGAGTTCAGCGACACCTCGCGCTCGGACGACGTACCGCCCATCAACACGGCGACGCGGCCGAAATCGCGAGGATTGGAAATCTTTGCGCTCATGATCGAGCTCCTGAGAAGCCCCTGTCCTCCCCCACGATCCGCACTTCCGTCTTCAACCTCACTCCCTGCCGCTCCTCCACCGTTCGTTGCACATGCTCGATCAACGCTTCGATATCCGCTGCGCTCGCCGTGCCTTCGTTGATGATGAAATTCGCGTGCTTCGACGAGACGCGCGCGCCGCCGATCGCAAACCCTTTGAGACCCGACGCCTCGATCAATCGTGCCGCGTGATCGCCGGGCGGATTCACGAACACGGAGCCACAAGAAGGCTCGCCGATCGGCTGCGATTGTTTCCGGCGCGCGAGTAGATCCCGAATCTGATCCGCAGTGACGTCCGGCTTCGCTTCGAAGCGCAGACGCGCGCCGAGGTACCACTCTTCAGCGGGTGCCTCCACGTGGCGATAGCTGACGCGGTATTCGGAGGCATCGCGGTGATGTACGTGACCCTGCCGATCGATCGTCGTCACGCTCACGACGTGACGCCATGTCTCGCCGCCAAACGCACCCGCATTCATCGCCAGCGCACCGCCGAGCGTCCCCGGAATGCCGGCAAAGAACTCAGCAGGACCCAGGCCCCACTTCACGCATTGCTTCGCAAGCTTTGCGCAGGCCACACCGGCACCACACTCCACTTCATCTGTGCCGAGGCGTTGCAGCTCATCGAACACACCGTGCGTTGCAATGACCGCTGCACGCAGCCCGCCATCGCGCACCAACAGATTCGATCCGAGCCCGATCCAGAACACCGGCATCGACGGCTCGAGGCTTTGCAGGAATGCAGCGAGATCCGCGACATCGCGCGGACGGAAGAACAGATCCGCAGGCCCGCCCACGCGCCACGACGTGTGCTTCGACAGCGGTTCGGCGCGCGCAACACGCGAGGCGAAATCAGGAGGCAGCGCCAGCGCGTTCATAGCGGCTTGCCTCCGGATGTATTAGGCAACGGCGCGCGCAATGTGCGTAGCGTCTGTGGGAGCTCCGCCGCTTTCGCACCGATGCTGCCCGCGCCCATCGTCACGATGACATCGCCATCGCGAATGATGCGAGCCAGTGCTTGCGGCAACTCTTCGACGCTGGCGACGTAAACCGGTTCGACCGCGCCGTACGACCGAATGGCACGGCAGATCGCGCGACTGTCCGCTCCGGTGATCGGCGCCTCGCCCGCGGCATACACCTCGGTCACGATCAGCGCATCGACACTCGCCAGCACGCGCGCGAAGTCGTCCAGCAGATCGCGCGTGCGTGAGTAGCGATGCGGCTGAAACACCAGCACGAGCCGTCGGCGCGGCCACCCTTGGCGAATCGCTTCGAGTGTCGCAGCACTCTCGGTCGGATGATGGCCGTAGTCGTCGATCAGCGAGACGCGGCCCGCGGGCGTGTCGACATCGCCGTTTTGCTGCAGCCTGCGATCGATCCCCTGGAACTGCAGCAGCGCGGTCTGAATGGCGGCGTCGCCGACCGCCAACTCCGTTGCGACCGCGATCGCAGCCAGAGAGTTCAACACGTTGTGATGGCCGGGCAGATTCAGACGCACTTGCAAGGGCCCGAGCTGCGGCCGCTGCACGTCGAAGACCGTCTGCAGGCCTGCACGTTGAATATTCGTTGCGCGCACATCGGCGCCCTCTGCAACGCCGTACGTGAGCACGGGCCGACCAATTCTCGGCACGAGACTCATCGCGACAGGGTCATCCGCGCAAATTACCGCCAGGCCGTAGAACGGCAGGTTCTGCAGGAAGTCGACGAAGCTGTGCTTCAGCCGTTCGAAATCGCCCTCATGCGTGCCGAGATGATCGTTGTCCACGTTAGTGACGATCGCGATCATCGGTTGCAAATGCATGAACGAGGCGTCGCTCTCGTCTGCTTCGGCCACGAGATAACGACCGCTGCCCAAGCGTGCATTGCTGCCGGCGCTCTTCAAGAGGCCGCCGATGACGAACGTCGGATCGAGACCGCCTTCGGCCAACAGGCTCGCGACCATGCTGGTCGTCGTGGTCTTGCCGTGCGTGCCGGCCACGGCAATCGCATAGCGAAAGCGCATCAACTCGCCGAGCATCTGCGCCCGCTGCACGATGGGCACGCGATGCGCTTGCGCTTCGAGCACTTCGGGGTTGTCGCTTGCAACGGCACTCGATACCACCACGACATCAGCGCCGGTAACGTTCTTGGCCACATGACCGATGAACACGTTCGCACCGAGCGACTGCAGCCGCTTCGTCGCAGCGCCCGCCTTGATATCGCTGCCCTGCACTTCGTAGCCGAGGTTGAGCAGCACTTCGGCAATGCCGGCCATGCCGACGCCGCCGATGCCGACGAAGTGAATGCGATGAATGCGACGCATGCGGTCGTTCATCGCGCACCTCCGGCGACGGCGACACATGCCTCTGCGAGCCGCACGTCTGCATCGGTGATTGCGTGTGCGCGCGCTGCGATCGCCATCAGCAGCAAGCGCG
>JBEVDW010000454.1:0-4136 GCA_040513115.1 Steroidobacteraceae bacterium
CAATCGGTGTTCGGCAGGACTTGCCGCAGGATCATTCGAGCCATCGCATCGGCATCGCGCCAGCGTGGCCCGGCGACGGCAATGACCTGTCCGATCGAACGAAATTGGATGAAGCCGAACGTCACCACATAGATTGCGAGAGCGGCCGACTCGCCACCCTCATCGCCGATCAAATCGATGCAGATCTCTTTGACCATGTTGTAGGGGTCGAAGAAATACGCGCGGGTGAGCTGCTCGATGCCACGATCGTCGCGGTCGAGAATTTCCCGCTGCATGAGCTTGAAGACGCAGGCATCGTTCAGCAGATCGCCGTACATCTGGGAGACAAATGCCAACAGACGCGATTCGGGCAGACTCGAGCCGCTGAGCACGGCGGAGTACTTGCCTGATATGCGGCCGAGCACGCTGCCACAGGAGGCCAGATAGAGGCCGCGTTTGTCGTGAAAGAGGCGGTACATCATCGGAAACGTGACCTTCGCCTCCTTGGCAATTTCCCGCGTTGTCACGGCATCGAAGCCGCGATCGGCAAACATGCGCGCAGCCACCGAGAGAATCCTGTCCCGGATGACTGCAGAACGCTCGGCGCGAGTGGAGCCCGCGGTTCTTGCCTGCGCAGGCCGTCTGGGAGTCTGCGGGCGCCGCTGTTTTCTCTTCTTGCTTGCCATGCGGTTCGGTGTGCTGTTGGGGCTAGATGTCGCGCCTGCTCGAGCGCTTCGAGTGTGCATTATCCCGATGATCGTCCTCGCTCGCACCTCCGTGTTGGCGGTCGCGATATAAGTTTGCGGCGGGTCCTCCGGCACATCCGTAGCGCTGGCTACGCGTGCGGGTCTATTGACCCCTATTCTTCCGCAATGTAACGATATCAAGCGCTACGCTTCAAACAGTATCGTCGCCATGGGGGATGCCTGCGTCAATGGCGAACGTAGCCTCGAGCTATCGTTTCTTCTTTCGCATGCGCCATGGACTGCATCGCTTCAAAGCCGGAGATAACAAATGCCTATGCACGCGAATACGAATCTAGTCTTGATCGGAGTTTTGTCTGCGTTGACCGCCCCACAAGCCGGGCACGCGCAGGAGACGAATAAAGGATCCGGGATCGATGAGGTCGTTGTCACGGCGACGCGTCGCGAACAGTCGCTGCAGAGCGTACCGATTGCTGTGACCGCGATCACTGGCGATGCGCTCGACAACGCCCGTATCGAGAACCCTGACGACATCGCTGTCGTCACGCCCGGTCTGCAGGTGGGCTACCAGGGCGGCGGATTGGTGCTTTACCTGCGCGGCGTGGGTGCCTCTGACGTGTCGGCAGGGCAGGAGTCGGCCATCGCCACTTATGTGGATGGTGTCTACATGGCCGAGCCTTACGGCAACCATCTCGCCTTCAACAACATCGAGCGTGTGGAAGTGCTGCGTGGCCCCCAGGGCACGCTCTTCGGCCGTAATGCAACGGGCGGCTTGCTCAACATCATCACGAAAGACCCGAGCGAAGAAGCGGCCGTGGATGCGCGCGTGTCCTACGGCAACTACGACACCTTCGGTGCGCGCTTCTACGGCACGACCGGCGTGACCGACAATCTCGCGGCAGACCTCGCCGTTTACTACAAGGATCAGGGGGAGGGATACGGTGAGAACCTGGTCAACGGCAAAGACACGAACTATGGCAAGGAGCTGTCGTTTCGCACCAAATGGCTGTTCACGCCCGGCGACAACACCCACATCTCGCTCACTGCCGATCATGAGGACATCGAAGGCGATACCGGCATCGCATACTCGATCGTACCGCCGGGCCGTGCACTTGCGGATGGCCAACCGCACGCCGGCGGTTTCTATGACATCAATGCCAACATCCAACCTTTCCAAAGAGTGGATGCCTGGGGCGTGGCGCTCAATGCACGCCACTCACTGAGTGCCGTCGACCTCGTGAGCATTACGGCCTATCGCAAGAATCGCATCCACTTCGGCTTCGACAATGACATCACACCGGTACCCGGTGTGGACGTGGACATCTTTACGCGTCGCGACAGCTTCAGTCAGGAGCTGCAGGTCGTATCCAACACCGACAGCAAGCTCACCTGGATCGCGGGCCTGTTCTACTTCGATGACGAAGCGGGCTATGGGCCGCCGCACGGACTGTCGCTGCAGGGTGTATTTCTTCCGACTGCGCCGGCCGGCCCCAACATCAAGAACATGATCGACACGAAGTCGTACTCGGCGTACGGCGAAGGCACCTATTCGATCACTGACGACACGCGCATGACCTTGGGCGCACGCTATACGCGCGATGAGCGCACGCTGCACGGCAAGATCGATGTGTATCTGCCCGGCGTCGGCTTCGTCGCGGAGGTGCCGACACCGCGCATCAAGAAAACGTTCAAGAAACCGAGCTTCCGTGCCGTGCTGGATCACGACTTCACGGATGACATCTTCGGCTACGTGTCGTACAACCGCGGCTTCAAGAGCGGCAACTTCAACACGGTCGACGCCACCAACCCGCCGTTCGAACCGGAAACGTTGGATGCCTACGAAACCGGCTTGAAGACGCAATGGCTGGACAATCGATTGCGGATGAACTTCGCTGTATTCCACTACAAGTACAAAAACATGCAGTTCGTCACGCAGCAGGGCGTCACGACGCAGACGAAGAATGCAGCCGGTGCGGAAATCGATGGCGCCGAGCTCGATGCCAGCTGGTCGATCACCGATCAGTTCTCGCTGACTGCGGCCGCATCGTATGTGGATGCCGAGTATACGAAGTTCCCTGAAGGCACTTGCACGACGCCGAATCCGACCGGCGGCAACATCGTCGGCACCTGTGACGTCAAAGGTAACAAAGTGCTGCGCACTCCAGAGTGGACCCTCTCCTTGATGCCAAGTTACCGGTTCAGCACCGCGATCGGCGACATCGATGCCAGCGTCACCTACAACTACAACGACGGCTTTTTCTGGCATCCGGAGAATCGGCTGAAGGAAAAGCCCTATGACCTGGTGAATGCGGACGTGACCTGGTCGCGGCCGGGCAATCCCATCAGCATCACGCTGTACGGGCGCAACCTCCTGGACGAGGGGTACTCGCTGTACACGGAGACGGGACCGCTGGCGAACCAGTACTCGGCCGCCGCGCCACTCACCTGGGGTGCTGAGTTCCGCGTACAGTTCTGACTTCTCATTGTGTCGAAACCTGCATCGTGGCTCGGATCGCTGTGGCAGCCAGTCGGTCCTGCGATTCGAGCCACGCCGATGCGGGTGAGGAGTGCCATGCAACCCGACCCTTCCGTGTTCATCCCCGCCATGCGCCGCGAGCTGCTCAGCCCGGATCTGTTGGGCAGGAGTCTCGCCGAAGGCATAGCACCAATCATCGTGCAGCGCATGGCCGAAACGCTGGCGCAATTGACGCTGCGACACACACGGTTGCCGCAGATCCTGCGCGAGGAGCTGGCGGGCCGCACCGCGCTGCTCAAGCGCATCAAAGAGGAGTGCCCGGATCTCGAGCCGTCGGTGACATCGGCTGTGGAATACGCGGTGCGAGTGGGATCACAGCCGCCGGGGCAATCCGACGTTCAAGCCTACGAGGCCTGGAGTGCAGCCATCTCCGATTGCATCCGTGAGCTGTCTCAGCGCAGGAAGGGCTCACCGCAGTTAGCGACGCTACTGGCAGACGTGCGTCGTGAGGGCAGTCGTTTCGATCTGCACCTGCGCACTCGCTATAAGCAAGAGCTCGAATTCTTGCGCCAGGAGATCAAAGCGCCGCAGGGCGCGTCCTCGATACCGCAACCAACGGATGCCGAGTTGACGGCCGTTCTCCGCAGCCATTTTCCGAACGTTCCGGGTATCGCAGCACGGGACGTGCGCCGACTACCGGGCGTGAACTCGAAGGAAACCTTCTTCTTCGAGCTGATGAACCATCCGCAATGGCCCGCCGGAATGGTGTTGCGCCGGGAGCCCATCTTCAATCCGACACGGACCTTCGTTGCCGACGAGATCAATTTGGTCAACGAGCTACAACGCCAGGGACTTCCCGTGCCGCGAGCACTCACTGCCGATCGGCAAGGGCGAGGAATAGGCTCGGGTTTCATCATCGTGGAACGTCTTCCTGGTGCACCGCGCATTGCAGAAGCCTGGGGACCTGCAGGACGACC
>JBEVDW010000455.1:0-4413 GCA_040513115.1 Steroidobacteraceae bacterium
CCGCAAGCAGGACTTCACTTCAGCACAGAAGGAGAGTGAGACGCTGCGCAAGATCATGGTCGATCCGAAGCTCATCGAAGCACCAAGCTCCATGTCGCTCAACCTCGCGGATTCGGTACTGCGCGTTGCGGTCGAAGTGCTCGATGGCGAGATGGCCGCCGGCAAGCGCGACTACGATAAGGCCATTGCCTACCTCGATCGCGCCGTGCGCTACGAAGACGCACTCATCTACACCGAGCCCGATGATTGGCATCAGCCCGTGCGCCTGAATCTCGGTGCGGTGCTGCTGCAAGCGGGCCGCCCGGTCGAAGCCGAGAGCGTGTACTGGGATGATCTGCGCCTGCATCCGAAGAATGGCTGGGCGTTGTTCGGCCTCGCGCAGGCGATGCGTGCACAGGGCAAGGTCGATCAGGCGAAGGCGGTGGAAGCCGACTTCAAGACAGCGTGGAAGGACGCCGATATTCAGCTGACGGCGTCGCGGTTCTGAGGGTCATATGATGCGACGTTCAATCTATGTCGTTCTGGGGCATCTGCTGGGCCTGCTCTTGGGCTTGATGCTGACCTCCGTATGGCAGATCGCGTCGGCAGATGGGCCGGGCGCGTATCGATCGAGCGAGCCGAGCTCCGCTCCCGGGCTCACCAAGGAGCAGCGCGCGATCGAAGCCTACAACGACGGCTACAAGCTGATTCAGCGTGCTGATGAGTCCGCAAAAGCCGCGGATGAAAAAGCCACAAAAGATGCGCAGAAGGCATACAAGGCCGCGCTGAAAAAATTCAACGCGGCTGTAAAGCTGGATCCCTCGATGCACGAGGCGCACACATACCTCGGTTACGCCAATCGCAAGCTCGGGAATTACGACGAGTCACTCAAGGCATACGCAGAGGCACTGCGTCTCAATCCCTCCTATCCGCAGGCGATCGAGTATCAGGGCGAAGCCTTCCTCGGCCTGAACCGCATCGATGACGCCAAGACCAACTACTTGAGGTTGTACGCCCTCGATCGCCCGCAGGCCCACAAGTTGCTGCGCGCGATCAATCAATGGACCGACGCGAATGCGGCGCAACCGCCTGCAGACGTCGATGTCACGGCGCTGCGGGCGTGGGTGACGGAGCGGGAGGGCTCGCACGATCCGAATGAGAAGGCGGTGTGGTAGGCGTGATCCCATCAATGGTCGATCGAGAAGTGGAAGCTGAGTTCGTGCAGCTCCTGCGTCGAATCGCAGACGACTACATCTTCAGCTTCCGCTCGTACCCCGTGAGCTCCAGATAGCCGCGTCCGATTCTCTTGCCGCTATCGTCGAGCGCTTCGACCGCACCTTCCCAATACAACGCACCGACACTGCCACGCGAATCGCTCTCCTGATCGTCCATCAAGGGTCGCAGCGTGATGGCGCGGTCGCCCACCTGCACGCGCCACGAGACGGGATACGTCACGCCCGTGCGGGCGGACTGCCACTGACGCAGTGGCGTCCAACTGATCTGCGACGGCTCGAAGGGTTGCACTCGATTGGCCGTACGCAACGTCCCACCGGCCCAATACTGCTGGCCCTTCGTATCGCGAATGCGGAATGCCATGAGCGCGCTGCCGTCATCGAGATTGATGCCGATCCAATCCCAACCCACGGCCTCGGACGCGAGGTACTCGCTCGACCATTCGTGATCGAACCAGGCCGCACCTTGCACGGCGGTCTTGGTCTGGCCGATCGTCACTGACCCCTGAACTCGCAGATGCGGCAGGCTGTAGTAATAGCTGGCTGCCGTGGGAGCGGGCCCTTTGCGGCTGAGGCCTGCATTGCCTTGCAGAAGCGGTCCTTGCGTGGGCTCGAACCGAAGCTCGAGCTGAAAATTGTCGGCAGCGATGCGCGTTGCGCAACCATCGCCGTCGGCCTGCAGAGTCCAATCGTCGATGATGACGTTCGTATCCTGTTCACTGCTTTCAGCGAGCCCGAAGCCAGCGCGAGCAGAGCGTTGAGCGTGCAGCAAGTGCCCGACATCGGGATCGCTGATGGCCGCATGCGCGAAGAGCAATTGACGCGGGGCAAACTTCGAAGGATTCGCATCGGCAGGTTCATTGCGTGAACGGAAGAAGGTCACCTGAAAACCGCGCCAGCGCTGCTGCTCGTCCTGCACCCAGCCCGTTACGTACCACCACTCGGTACGGAACTCCGGATGACTGCCCGCGTCTCGCGGGAATCGGATCTCATATCCGGGCACGACACTCGCAGAGTCGGCGAAGGCAGAGCCGAGCGACAGCAGGGCGAGTGCGAAGAGCAGTGTTCGAATCACCAGTCCTCCTTGACCGCACGAATGACGTCCGCGTCCATCGCGCCGCGTCCACTCACCAGCGCCGTGGTCGCTGCGGCTAGCGGCACGATGATCGTTAGTGCGAGCAGCGGGACGGTCGGCACGTGCAGGTCCATGCTCCAGTAGAACGACTGTCGGCCAACGACATGGATGAGCACCATGCTGATCACGCCGCCCACGAGCAGGCTGCCAATCATTCCCAGACTGCCCAGGCTCAAGCCTTCGATCGCAAGTACATGGCCGATCTGCGCCCGTGTGAAACCAAGATGGCGCAGTACGCCGAACTCCGCGCGTCGGGCGAGCGCTTGCGAGCTGGCACTCACGCTGATGCCGAAGAGACCTATGACTACCGCAACGGCGAGCAGTACGTACGTGATGGCGAAAATGCGATCGAAGGCGCGCAGGCGATCAGCGCGGATCTCCTTGGGCAGACCGATCTCCAGATCGATGCCAGATGGGACACGGGCGCGCAGGTCTTGCAGCACTTGCTCGAGCTGCACATCTTCCTCGAGCCAGATTCCGAGCATCGTGCTGCGCGTGTCGTCGCTGAGGGCACGGTATACGTCGACTGGTATCGCAATCGCTGGCGCCGAGCGCCCGTTGTCACGCCAGACACCGCGAATCGCGCCGACTACGTCCCGGCCGCCGAGCGTAAATCGCAGTTCGTCTCCCGCGGTCAAGCCGTAATCGGTTGCGAGTTGGACGGAGATCCAGATGGGAACGGCGCCCGCTGGTGGCTGGACGGAGCTTTCCGACTCCAGCGGCAAGGTTGCGCGCGGACGTTTGATATCGATTGGTCTTGCGATGAGCATGACGGCGGGTCGGTCGCGTCGCAGAAGGATCTCTGTCGAGCGAGAGGTTTCTATGCGCTGCACGCCAGGGACACGGCTCAACTCGCGGACCAGCGATCCATCGAGGTAGGCCGAGCGGTTCGCGCGGGGTGCGTTGACGTACAGATCCGCCGGCAACGCTCGATTGAGGGAGTCCACGAACGACGTCCGCAGCGATGTGATCATGATGCCCATCGCAACCATGAGACTCACACTCACCAGAATGGAAGCAACGCTGACTGTGGCACTGTGGGCTGCGCCGCGCATCTGTGCGAGTGCGGTTTGATAAGCGACATTGCGCCCTTCCGGCAGCCAGTCCAGCACGCGGTGTGTGAGCGTCGGAATCAACAGCACCGCGCCGAACAGAATGAACGCGATGCCAACGTAGCCAGGCAGCGGCAAACCCCGGATCGGCGGTACGAACACAGAGAGCGTGGCAAGCACCCACAACATCACAGCCCAGACTGCGTGACCGCGCGCTTCGCGCTCCTCGACGTTGCCTGACTTCAACGCGCGAGCGGTTGGGATTCGGGTCGCAGCCAGTGCGGGAGCGAGCGATCCGGCGACGGACACGGTGATGCCCAACAACACGAATACCGCGGCTTCAACGGGATTGAAGTGCAGCGTCGGAAACCAGCTCTGCGCGCCGAGGCGTCCGAGAAAGGTGCGCAAGCCTGCCTCGGCGAGGAACGTACCGAGCACGATGCCGCTCAGCGCACCAAGTACGCCAAGGACAGCGCCCGTGACCACGATCGCGACGATCTGTTGCCGTTGTGTCAGGCCCAACGCGTTCAACAGCGCCAGCTCTTTACGTCGGCGCATCACCGCCAGCGATTGCGTGGAGTACACGAGAAAACCGCCGGTGAACAACGCCACGAGCGCTAGCGCGGTCAGATTCGTGGTGAACGCTCGTGACAGCTGCCGCGCCTGCTGCGTTTCGATAGCGGGCGTCGTTACTTTCACATTGGTGGGAAGCTGCGCCTCGATAGCCCGCGCAATGCGGGCCGGATCGGCACCTCGCGCCACGCGAATGTGAATGCGATTCAGACGTCCGAGTGCATTCAACCGCCATTGCGCGGCGGCGATGTCCATCAGCGCGACGGAGCCGCTGTAGGTGTTGGCGGCGAGCACACCTTTCACCGTGAACTTCACCGGCTGCGAGCCGACTTGCACGGCAACAGTGTCATCGACGTCGAGCTGAAGCACGCGAGCCGCCTGTGCGCTCAGCATCGTGTTGCCCGGGTCGAAGAACCATAGGCCTTCGCGCTCGCGCGGCCCG
>JBEVDW010000456.1:0-2974 GCA_040513115.1 Steroidobacteraceae bacterium
GTGCGCCGGAAGACACGTTGAGCAGCGAGACCGCCGTACAGCTCGACCAGCAGGACGCGTTGGCAGAAGCCGATTTCCACATGGCTTACGGCCTGTACGACCAGGCAGCCGACCTCGTCAAAATCGCGATCGAGCGCGAGCCGGGGCGGCGCGATCTGCAGCTGAAGCTGCTGGAAATCTATTTCGTGTGGGGCAACAAGGACCTGTTCCTCGACACAGCCCGCGGTTTGTACGCCACGCGCGCGCAGGCGGCGCCGGGCGAGTGGGACAAGGTTGTGATCATGGGGCGGCAAATGGCGCCCGAAGAAGCCATGTTCCAGTCCGACGGTTCGACGCATGTCGATTCCGTGGACGTCAACCTGGAAGGTGGCGAAAACCGGGTCGATATCGATCTGTTCGGCGAGCCCGAAGGCGAACAGGGCAAGGACCTGGACATCGAGTTCGGCAGCGGCGAGCGCGCTACGGTGAAGACCGATGGCGAGTCCAGTCTGGACTTCCTGCTGGATGAGCCGACGCGCGGCTCGGACGATGAGCCGACGCGTGAGATGGATCCGCTGGCGCGGACGCAGGAGACGCCGACCATTGAATCGCCGATGATCGAGCGCGGCACGCAGACGATGCGTGCTCCCGCCAGGGCACCGGTGAACACCGAGCAGACCGCGGAGCTGTCGCTCGATGACCTCGGTCTGGATGTCAACGAAATGGAGAGCACCCACCGGTTCGAGGAAACCGGGGCCCTCGAGGAGCTCTCCACGCGCGAGATGGAGCAGCCCACCATTCTGCGCGACGATGAGATGACGCAACTGGCGCCCTCGCTGAATGATCTCGACCGCACGCGAGAAGCACCCCACAAGCCGAATTTCGACATCGACAGCACGGGCACCATCTCGATCGATCAGGTCGACTTCGAACGCTTTGCCGGTGGCGATACGGTGGAGCAGCACAAGCCCACGGATCTGGATTCGACGGCGGCATTCACTCGTCCGGACGTGGACTTGGACCTCGACAACCTGGACGGTCTCCAGGACGAAGGCGAGACCGTGCGTCGGCAGGGCCGCGAGGACGCGGAAGAGGATCGCTTCTCCAACGAAGTCTTCAACCTGAGCGACACGCCCGACGAGAAGATCGATCTCGACGTTGGCGATGCGCTCAACATCGATGACAGCGGCCCGACCAACACGCAGGCCATGACGGCCGAGATGGATCTGGGTGAAGAGCTCGAGCCCGTCACCATGAGCGAAGTGGGCACCAAGCTCGACTTGGCCCGCGCCTACATGGATATGGGTGATCCGGACGGTGCGCGCAGCATCCTCGAAGAAGTGCTGGAAGAGGGTAACCCCAACCAGAAGCAGGAAGCGCAGCGATTGCTGGACGCAGTGAAGTAGATGCACAGCGGCTGACTGGCCAGCTCGTTGGCTGGCCAGAAGGCGTGGCAGGTCTTTCTGGCCAGCGAGCCAGCTCACCAGCTAGCCGGGTTTCCCATGCCTCGCTTCGCCCTCGGTCTCGAGTACGACGGTAGCGGTTTCGCCGGCTGGCAGTCGCAACAGCATGCGGCGAGCGTGCAGAGCGCCCTCGAAGCCGCGTTGAGTGCCGTTGCCGATCATTCTGTGGCGGCGCTCGCCGCAGGGCGCACGGATGCGGGCGTCCATGCGGCCATCCAAGTCGTGCACTTCGATTCCCCTTCCCAACGTACCGAGCGTGGCTGGACGCTGGGCGCGAATACTCACCTGCCCGAAAGCGTGTGCGCACTCTGGACGCGCGCCGTGCCCGACACCTTTCATGCTCGCTATAGCGCGCTCGCGCGTACGTATCGCTACGTCATTCTCAACCGGCTGTCACGAGCCGCATTGATGCATCACCGCGTGTGCTGGGTACGCTACGCCCTCGATCACGAACGCATGCATGCCGCGGCACAGGCGCTCGTCGGCGAACACGATTTCTCTTCGTTTCGGGATTCGGAATGTCAGTCGCGCACACCTGTGCGGCGGCTCGAGCGCATCGACGTAGAGCGCACGGCGGATGTGGTCACGATCACCGTGACCGCGAATGCATTCCTGCATCACATGATTCGCAACATCGCCGGCGTGTTGATTGCCATCGGTCGTGGCCAGCAAAGCGTCGAGTGGTGTGCCGAAGTACTCGCTGAGCGGCAGCGCACCAAGGCGGGAGTTACTGCAGTGCCTCATGGACTGTATTTCGCCGGCATCCGTTATCCGTCCGACTTGCAACTGCCCAGCGACCGCAGTTCATTTCATCCATTGAACATGATGCCGCACGTGCCCATGCCATTGGTCTGAGCATTGGCCGCGCGTTGCAGTTGATGCTTTCTTGGGAGAAACTCCCAAATGGACATCAACTACAGGGGCCATTCATGCAGGCGGTGCGTACCGGAATCGGATTGTGGGCGGGACGATTTGCGCCGCTCAAGCTGGCGGGTCAGATGGCCAAGGCAATGGAAGCCTCGGGACACGTGGATCAGCTCGTCATCTGGGATCAGCTCAACAGTTGGTGGCCGCAGGCATTGTGGGAGCCGACGTCAACGCCGCTCGCGAAGTACGTTCCCGACACGGATTCCTCCGCCGACCCGTTCACCCTGGCTGCGTATGCGCTCGCGTCGTGCGAGAAGCTCGGTGTTGCGATCTGCACCGATGCGTTGCGGCGCGATCCCCCCGAATACGCGCAGATGATGCTGACGTTGGCGCTCGCAACCGAAGGCAAGGCAACGCTGTGTCTCGGCGCGGGTGAGGAGCGGCACATCGGTCCGTTCGGCCGTGATCGCAAGATCGGTTTGAAGCGCCTCGAAGATGCGGTGCAAATCCTTCAGCTGCTGTTGAAGGAACGGAAGCTCGTCGACTTCCAGGGGAAGGTGTGGCAGCTGCGCGATGCATGGATTGGCAATGGCGGTAAAGAACGCGCGCCCGAGATCGTGGCCATGGGCGGTGGCCCGCGGTTGACCGAGCTTGCGATCAAGCAT